>NZ_WBKR01000015.1 GCF_008868155.1 Micromonospora sp. ALFpr18c | reverse complement strand
GGGGCGGGCGGTGGCGCGTCCAGGCCGAGGGCGCGAGCGACCGTGTCGAACCGTCCACCGAGCGCCAGGGTCGCCGAGGTGGCGACGACGGTGCGTTCGTCGTACAGGTGGGTGGCGAGGGTGCCGGCCACCGACAGCGGCGCGACCACCAGCGCCCGGCGGCTGCCGCTGTCGTTCTTCTCCACCCAGGCCACGTCGTGGTCGGCCTCCTCCAGCAACCGCTGGGCGGTGGTGGAGAGCTCGTCCAGGGCGGCCTTGGCCTGCTGCTTGCGGACCGGGTCGGGGTCGTCGGCCTTCACGTCGCCGATGGCGTCCAGGGCGGAGCGGGTCGCCGCGTCGAGCAGCGTGCACGCCTCCCGCAGGGGTGTCGGCAACCCCGCCGTTATCCGCCCGGCCGGCGCCTCGGCCAGGCCGACCGCGAGGGCGTCGCCGGCGGCCGTGAGCGCCTCGGCGGTCTCCGGCCGCAGCAGCGTACGGGCCCGCCGGGTGGTCCGGTCGATCAGCTCCGGCACCAGTTCCGCCTGGGCCGCCGAGGAGACCCGGTCGGCCAGCTCGTGCGCCTCGTCCACGATGAGCAGCTTGTGCGGCGGCACGATGTGCCGGCCGGCGAGCATGTCGACCGCGAGCAGGCTGTGGTTGGTCACCACGATGTCGGCCTCGCGGGCACGGGCCCGCGACGCCTCGGCGAAGCACTCCTGCCCGAACGGGCAGCGGGTCGCGCCGACGCACTCCCGGGCCGGCATCGACACCAGCCGCCAGGCCTGGTCGTCGACGCCCGGGTCCAGTTCGTCGCGGTCGCCGGTGGCGGTCTTCTCGGCCCAGTCGCGTACCCGTTCGATCTGCTTTCCCAGCCGACCCGCCTCGCCGAGCCACTTCGTCCCGCCGCCGGGGCGCGCGGCCGGGGCGTCGAAGAGGGTGTCCTCCGGTTCCTCCTCGGTGGAGTTGTCCAACCGGGCCAGGCACAGGTAGTGGTGGCGTCCCTTGAGCACCGCGAAGGTGGGCCGGCGGCCGAGCACCGGCTCGACCGCGTCGGCGAGCCGGGGCAGGTCGTGGTCGACCAGCTGCGACTGCAACGCCAGGGTGGCCGTGGACACCACCACCGGGCCGTCCACGGTGAGCGCCGGCGCGAGGTAGGCCAGCGACTTGCCGGTGCCGGTGCCCGCCTGCACGAGCAGATGCTCGCCGCCGGCCACGCACTCCTCGATCGCCGTGGTCATCTGCAGCTGACCGGGGCGTTCCGCGCCGCCGGGCACCGCGCCGACCGCCGCCGCCAGCAGCTCCGTGCCGCTGGGTCGGTCACCCCGCCGCCGGCCCTTGGCACGGGCCGACGGGGTGGCGGAACCGGTGGCGGTGCGGGGCGGAGTCACCGTGCGACGGTACCCGCCGCCGCCGACACGGGCCGCGCCCATCCGCCGCGTGGCGCGGAGGCACCCGCCGGCCTCCCTGGCCGACGCCGTCCGGTTACGGCCGCACTACGACGCGTGGGCAGTATCGGTTAGGGTGCGAATCATGCCGAGCGACGTGGTCCGAGTGGTCTATCGCAAGTACGACGGCAGCGCCCACCGTGACTACCCGGCCCGCCGTCTCGCCGAGGACGACCTCGGCGTCTGGCTCGGCGTCCCGTTCGGCACCGAGTCGGTCTACCACGGCCGCCCCTCGGTGGAGAAGATCCCGTTCGTCCTGCTGGTGCCGCACAACGCCTGGTGGACGGGGATGTTCAACCCGCCGCCACGGACCAGCGAGGTCTACTGCGACATCACCACCCCGGCCCGCTGGGAGTCCGACGACACCGTCCACCTCATCGACCTGGACCTGGATGTGGTCCGACGCCGGGCCACCGGTCTCGTCGAGCTGCTCGACGAGGACGAGTTCGCCGAGCACCGGGCCCGCTTCGGCTACCCGCAGGACGTGGTGGACGAGGCCGAGGCGGCGGCCCGGTGGCTGTACGGCGCGCTCGGTGACGGCACCGAGCCGTTCGCCACGTCGTACCGGAAGTGGCTGGCGCTGGTGGTCTGAGCCGGCGCCCGGCTCACCAGCGCGGCGGCCACCCGTCGCCGTCGCCCTGCCGGTGTCCATCTTCCTGGCAAGTCCGGGGGCCGGCAGCCCTGGTCGTCCCGGTCCGGGGGCTCTCGGCGGGCGGATGACCGACGGGTGGGCGATGATCCGTGCATGAGCGCACTGCAGGAAGCGGGGATCGTGGCACCGGCCGGCGGCGGAGTCGGGGAGCTGCTCCGGGTCACCGCACCGGTGGATCTCGCGGCGATCGACCCCCGGTCCACGCCCGGCCTGCCGAAGGCCGAGGTGAACGGGGAGCGCCGCAAGGTCTGGGCCCGTGCGCAGGTGGAACTGGTCGGTGGCGAGTTGGGTCGTCAGCAGGAGATGCTCTTCGCGATGGCCAAGGCCGGCTCGGAGCGGCCGGCGCACCGGGTGCTGCTGGTGCTCCAGGCGATGGACTGTGGCGGTAAGGACGGCACGATCAAGCGGGTGGCCGGCGCGATGAACCCGCTGGGTCTGCACATCCGTTCGTTCGGCCCGCCGACTCCGCAGGAGCTGCGGCACGATTTCCTGTGGCGGATCCGCCGGGAGCTGCCCCCACCGGGGTACGTCGGGATGTTCAACCGCTCGCACTACGAGGACGTGTTGATCGCCCGGGTCGGCTCGCTGGTGCCCGAGGCCACCTGGCGGGCCCGCTACGACGAGATCAACTCTTTCGAGCGGGAGCTGACCGAGGGTGGGGTGACCCTGGTCAAGGTGATGCTGCACATCTCGTACGCCGAGCAGGGCGAGCGCCTGCTGGAGCGGCTCACCGACCCGCGTAAGCACTGGAAGTACAACCCCTCGGATGTCGACGCCCGGGCTCGCTGGGACGACTACCAGGCCGCGTACGCCGAGGCTCTGAGCCGGTGCGGCACGGACGCGGCGCCCTGGTTCGTGGTGCCGGCGGACCGCAAGTGGTACCGGGACTGGGCGGTGGCCCACCTGCTGCGGGAGACGTTCGACACGCTTGATCTGGGGTATCCGCCTGCCGATTTCGATGTGGCGCACGAGCGGGAGCGGCTGCGTGCTGGGGGAGTGGGGGCGGATGGGACGCCCGAGGTGAACAGTAGGTGAACGATCGGTGAATGCGGCCTGGCCAGGGGTGGGCCGACGAATTCGCGGTTCTGCCGTTTCCTAGCATTCACCGGGCGGACGCCCGACGGGTGCCGCCACCCTTCCACCGACGCGACGAGGTCTGTGCTGTGAAGTTTTCCTTCCGCCCCACCGAGGGCGCCTTCTACGAGCTCTTCACCAGGGCCGCGCAGAACCTGGTCCGGGGCACCGAACTGCTGAACGAGCTGGCCCTGCCCGGCGTCGACGTGCAGTCGGTCAGCGAGCGGCTGACCGAGGTCGAGCACGACAGCGACCAGATCACGCACGAGCTGTACAAGAAGATCAACTCTACCTTCATCACCCCGTTCGACCGGGAGGACATCTACCGGCTCGGCTCGCTGCTCGACGACGTGATGGACCACCTGGAAGCGGTCGGCGACCTGCTCTACCTGTACGGCCTGACCGAGCTTCCGGCGCTGCCCCGCGAGCTGCACGAGATGGTCAACGTGCTCGACCAGCAGGCCAAGCTGACCGCCGACGCGATGCCCCGCCTGCAGTCGATGAAGGATCTCGAGGACTACTGGATCGAGTGCAACCGGCTGGAGAACGAGGGCGACCGGATCAACCGGCAGCTGCTCGTCCGACTCTTCTCCGGTGAGTACGACGCGTTGACGGTGCTGAAGATGAAGGAGGTCGCCGACGAGCTGGAGGCCGCCTGCGACGCCTTCGAGCACGTGGCCAACACAGTCGAGACCATCGCGGTCAAGGAGTCCTGAGCCGGTGTCTCCTGAACTCATCGCCGTCCTGGCGGTGATCGCGGTTGCCCTGGCGTTCGACTACACCAACGGCTTCCACGACGCCGCCAACGCGATCGCGACAAGCGTCTCCACCCGGGCGCTGACCCCCCGGATCGCGCTGGGCCTCGCGGCGGTCGGCAACTTCATCGGCGCCCACTTCGGCGCCGGGGTCGCCAAGACCGTCGGCGACGGCCTGGTCACCCTCCCCACCGGTGTGAGCAGCCTCGGTGTGGTCTTCGCCGGGGTGCTCGGCGCGATCGCCTGGAACCTCATCACCTGGTACTTCGGCCTGCCGTCGTCGTCCTCGCACGCGCTCTTCGGCGGCCTGGTCGGCGCGACCCTGTTGTCCACCGGCGGCATCGTGCAGTGGGGCAACATCGGTGAGAAGGTGCTGCTGCCGATGGTGCTCTCGCCGATCGTCGGCCTGACCCTCGGCTACCTGCTGATGCTGGCCATCCTGTGGCTGTTCCGGAAGGGGCAGCCGGGCAAGCTCAACCGGGGCTTCCGCTGGGCACAGACCGCCTCGGCGGCCGCCATGTCGCTCGGGCACGGCATGCAGGACGCCGCCAAGACCATGGGCATCGTGGTGCTGGCGCTCTACACCGGCGGTTTCCAGGAGAGCAAGACGCACATCCCGGGCTGGGTGTTCTGGACGTCGGCGACGATGCTGGCCCTCGGCACGTACGCCGGTGGTTGGCGGATCATCCGTACCCTCGGTCGCAAGATCATCGACCTCGGGCCGCCGGAGGGCTTCGCCGCCGAGACGGTCGCCAGTGCGGTGCTCTACTTCAACGCCCTGGTGCTCAAGGCGCCGATCTCCACCACCCACACGATCACCTCGGCGATCATGGGTGTGGGCGCGACCAAGCGGCTCTCCGCGGTCCGCTGGAACGTCGCCGGCAACATCGTGCTCGCCTGGATCATCACGTTCCCGGCCGCCGCGCTGATCGCCTGCGTCACCTACCTGCTGGTCCGACCGCTCTTCGGCTGACCGTCACGCAGAACGGGCCCCTCTTCGCAGAAGGGCCCTTTTCGGTCACTCGTACCGCACACCGATCTGCTCCCGCACCGCGTCCAGCAGGGCCATCACCTCAAGGGTCGTGGCGTGCGGCACCAGCGGGCTCTCGGTCAGCCCGGCCGCCAGGCAACGCTGCACCTCGATCGTCTCGTACTGGTAGCCGTTGCCGGCCTCCTCCGCGACGATCGTCTCCGGCTCGGCGCCCGCCCGGTGCAGGGTCAGCGACCCCGGCCGGAAGAACGGCTCCGGCAGGTCGATCCGCCCCGTGCTGCCGGTGATCGAGGCGGACAACTCGGTCGCACCGACCATGCCGCAGCTCAACGCGGCCAACGCTCCGGTGTCGTAGCCGAACAGGATGCCGGTGTTCTCGTCCGTCCCCTCCGGGCCGAGCTGCGCCCAGGACCGGATGTGCTGCGGCACCCCGAGCAGCAGGTGGGCCAGGCTGATCGGGTAGATCCCCAGGTCGAGCAGCGCACCCCCGCCCAGCTTCGGGTTGCGCATCCGGTGGTCCGGCGAGAACGGCCCGGCCACCCCGAAGTCGGCCCGCACGCTGCTCACCGTGCCGATGGCACCCTCGGCGATCAGCTCGGTCGCCCGGAGGATCAGCGGGTTGGTCCGCATCCACATGGCCTCCATCAGGAAGACCCCGGCGGCGCGCGCCGTGTCGACCAACTCCGTGCTGGTGGCCACGTCGAGGGTGAACGGCTTCTCCAACAGCACCGCGCGCCCGGCGGTCAGGCAGGTCATCGCCGCCTCGTGGTGCGCGGCGTGCGGCGTGGCCACGTAGATGACGTCGACCTCCGGATCGGCCGCCAGCTCCACCCAGGAGCCGTACGCGCGCTTCGCCCCGTACGTGTCGGCGAACCGCTGCGCGCTGTCGGCGGCGCGGGAGCCGACCGCGACGAGTTCGGCGTCCGGCACCAGCCGGAGGTCTTCGGCGAAACGGCTGGCGATGTGGCCGGTGGCCAGGATGCCCCAACGAGTCATGCCTACGGTGCTACTTCCTTGAGCCATGTTGCCCCTTCAACTACGGGCCGCCGGCTAGGTCCGACAGTCCCGCGCCCGTGAGAACAGAACTGAAGCCTCCCCCGCCACGCAACGTGAGGCAAACCGCTGCGCCTCCGCAGAGACGCGCACCTTACCCGCTTGCGGCAACTGTCCTGCTCAGGCTGTCGCAACCCGCGACGCGGCCGGGCGCCGACATGATCAGCGTCTCCCTGGTGCTCGCTTGTCGACCTGCCACGACCGTGCCTAGACTTCCGAGGACTGTAAGGCCTGGCTGCTGGGAGGTGACGGCGTGCGAACCGACGAAGGCGCCGTCATGCTGCGCATGCGCCGGCACATTGACTTCGGCCGTGCTGTCAGCACGGCCTGTCCGGGCGACACACCTGCCCGCTGAGACAGTTTCCGCCTCTCGTCGAGGGGCCGTCACGTGGCCGGGATCGGCGAGCGCCGCTGGGCGCAGTGTGGCATTTGATGGGGTACGTACCTCTTAGGCCGTGACGCGGCTCGAAACCGACACCCCGGGTGGATGCGGAGCATCGCGCCAATTCTCTATCAAACCTACCGGAAAGCTTGTAATGTCCTCCCAGACAGACGCGGCGCGAAACGAGTGGACGGCCTGGCACCGAGCCCGTGAAGAGGCGCTGACGGCACCGAGCGGCAACCTCGCCCTCGTCGAGACACGTTGGCTCGCCGACGACGAGGAACCGGCACCGGAGCAGGAGCGGGACGGCGTCCTCACGACGGTGATCCGCCGGTTCGATCCCCTCACCGGAGAGACCCGCAACGGCATCCGCCGCTGGAACTCCCGGTCGGACGCCGTCGCGCACTTTGTGAGCACCGATCCGTACCCGTACGACCCGGCATGGGTGCTGCCGGCGAGCTTCGTGCCGGCCGGGCCGGAGCACCACGTCGCGTTCGCCCATCGCCGGGATAACGGCGGCACGCGGGACCTACCGGTACCCGGACACATCGAGGTGACCGTCGCGGGTACCGCGTTCACCGTCCACGCGTTCGACGACGAGGGCTCCTTGCTGCTCGTCTTCGGCGACCGTACCAACGGCCGTCAGACGTACGGCGGTGGCCGCTTCCTCACGGTGCCCTGGCCGTCCGACTCCGGCCACACCGTCCTCGACTTCAACCGGGCCCGCACCCCACCCTGCGGTTTCTCGGCTCACTTCAACTGCCCGCTGCCGCCGCCGGAGAACCGCTTCCCCTTTGCCATCGAGGCCGGCGAGCGCGTGCCCGTATTCCGCGACGGCTTCACCGTCGAATGACTGAGCCCAGCACCAACGTCAAGGAGCACATCCCCGTGAGGAAGATTCTGACCGCCGTCGTCGCCGTCGCGTTCGGCCTCGGCCTGGCCGCGTGCGCCCCGGATGACGGCCCGTCGACGGCATCCGGCGCCGACGCGACCATCGACGTCGGCTCGCTGTACGAGCCCCAGAACCTGGACAACACCGGTGGCGGCGGACAGGGCGTGACCGAGGCCCTGAACGGCAACGTCTACGAGGGCTTGTTTCGGCTCACCGACGACGGCAAGGTCGAGAACCTGCTGGTGAGCGACTACTCCGTCAGCGGCGACGGGCTCACCTACACGTTCACGTTGCGCTCCGGCGTCACGTTCCATTCGGGCAAGCCGCTGACGGCGGCGGACGCCAAGTACAGCCTGGAGAAGGTCATCGCGCCCGACTCGAAGTCAGCTCGAAAGAGCAGCTTCGGCCCGATCGGCGGCATCACCGCGCCGGGCGACAGCACGCTCGTGGTGACCCTGAAGACTCGCTCCATCTCCTTCGTCTACAACCTGAGCTACGTCTGGATCGTCAACGCGGGGAACCAGAGCCCGACCACCACGGCGGACGGCACCGGCCCGTACCGGCTCGCGTCCTGGCAGCGCGGCGCGACGTTGAGCCTCAGCCGCTTCGACGGGTACTGGGGGACGAAGGCGTCGAACAAGGATGTGGTGTTCCACTATTTCACCGATGCCAGTGCGCTCAACAACGCGCTGCTGACCGACCAGATCGACATCATTACCAGCGAGCAGAGCCCGGACGCGCTGGACCAGTTCACCGCCAACCCGGCGTATCGGGTGAACGATGGCGCCTCGACGACCAAGCTGCTGCTGGCCTTCAACGACCGGGTGGCTCCGTTCGACAACGTCAAGGTGCGCAAGGCGGTCTACTCGGCCATCGACCGCAAGAAGCTGCTCGAATCGATCTGGGGCCCGCATGGCAAGCTGATCGGGTCGATGGTGCCGCCGTCGGACCCCTGGTACGAGGACCTCACCAACGCCAACCCCTACGACATCGACCTGGCCAAGCGGCTGCTCGCGGAGGCGGGACACGGCGGCGGTTTCTCGTTCACGCTCGACACGCCGAACTACGACCCGCACCCGATCGTGGCCACGTTCCTCAAGTCAGAGCTGGCGAAGGTTGGCATCACGGTCACCATTAAGGTGATCAGCGCTGATGAGTGGTACACGAAGGTGTTCCAGAAGCATGATTTCGTGGCCACCTTGCAGGAGCACGTCAACGACCGCGACGTGGTCTGGTACGGCAACCCCGACTTCTACTGGGGCTACGACAGCCCGCAGGTGACGCGGTGGGTGAGGCAGGCCGAGCAGGCCGCCACGGCGGACGAACAGACGGCCCTGCTCAAGCAGGCGAACCGGCAGCTCGCGCAGGACGCGGCCAGCGTCTGGCTCTACCTCTACCCGCAGATCGTGGTCGCCTCCACGCGCGTGTCGGGATATCCCGTCAACGGGCTGAACTCACAGTTCTACGTCTACGGCATCACCAAGCGGGAAGGCTGACCGGCGGCCCATGGTCAGGTACCTGGTGCGGCGGGGCGGCCTGCTGGTCGCCTCGCTGCTACTCGCCAGCGTCGCGCTGTTCCTGCTGTTGCGGGTGCTGCCCGGCGATCCGGCGAACGCGCTGCTGACGGTAGACGCGACGCCGGAGCAGATCGAGGCTGCCCAGCGGCAGGTCGGATCGGACCGATCGCTGCCCGAGCAGTTCGTCACCTGGTTCGGGCAGCTCGCGCGCTTGGACCTGGGGCGCTCGTTCGTATCCACCCTGCCCGTCGGCCCGGAAATCGTCGACCGGCTGGTGGTCACACTTCCGCTGACCCTGTTCGCCTTCGCGCTCGCGATCGTCATCGCGGTGCCGGTCGGCTATCTCTGCGCGCGCTGGTCCCGCACCTGGTACGGCGCCGGACTCTCCGCGTTGTCCCAGCTCGGTATCGCGGTGCCGGCGTTCTGGGTCGGCATGCTGCTGATCTTCGTCTTCGCGCTGCGGCTGAGGGTGTTTCCCTCGGGCGGCTTTCCCCGCGCGGGCTGGGCCGATCCCGGCGCGGCGCTGACCTCACTGACGTTACCGGTGCTGACGATCGCCCTCGTGATGTCCGCGTCGCTGATCCGGTACGTCCGCTCGGCCACACTCGACGTGCTCGGCAGCGACTACCTGCGTACGGCCCGTGCGCTCGGCGCCTCGTCCGCGGAGGCGATGTGGCGGCACGGTCTGCGCAACGCCGCCGGACCCGTGGTGTCCGTCCTCGGCGTCGAACTCGCCACCACGTTCCTCGGCGCGGTGGTGGTGGAGAGCGTCTTCGCGCTGCCCGGGCTCGGCAGCATGCTCGTGAAGGGCATCACGCAGCACGACTACCCGGTCGTCCAGGGTGTCCTCTTCGTCAGCACGGTCGCCGTTCTCGTCATCGGGTTCCTGGCCGACCTCGCCCAGCGCCTCATCGATCCGCGGCTTCGCGGCTCCTCGCCCGGGGGGTCGCGATGAGCCGTCACCGCCGCTCCCTCGTCGCCGGTGGCATCCTCGTGGGGCTCACCTGCGCCGCCGCACTGATCTCTCTACTGTGGACTCCCTATCCAGTCTCGGACACCTCGGGCGGCCGCCTCGCTCCGGTCACCGCCGCGCACCTGCTGGGTACCGATCGACTCGGCCGGGACCTGGCGACGCAGCTCATGGTCGGTGCCCGCATCGCGCTGGAGACCGGGCTGGGCGCCGTCGTGGTCGGCGGTACGTTGGGAGTCCTCGTCGGGATCGCGGCCGGATTCGCCCAACGTTGGCTGGACGACGGCCTCGCCGCGCTGCTGGACATCGTCATCGCGTTCCCGACGTTGCTGCTGGCCATGCTCGTGGTAGCGGCCCGCGGCGCGTCGCTCGGCTCGGCGATCCTGGCGCTGGGACTGGCGATGTCCGCGGTGGTGGCCCGGCTGACCCGGATCCTCGTCAAACGAGTGCTGGCGCAGGACTTCGTGACCGCGTCGCTTGTCTCGGGCACCTCCTGGCCACGCGTGGTCGCCGAGCACGTACTGCCCAACATCTGGCCAACCCTGGCGGTCAACCTGGCGTTGCAGTTCGGCCTCGCGGTGCTCGCCGAGGCGAGCCTCTCCTACCTCGGGTTGGGTGCGCCGCCGCCGAACCAGTCCTGGGGCCGGATGCTCCAGGAGGCGCAGTCCACCGTGCTCGTCGCGCCGGCCGGGCTCGTCGCGCCGGGACTGGCGCTGGTGGTCCTCGTGGTCGGGGCCAACCTCGTCGCCGACGGCCTGCGCGAGGTAGCCGACCCGCTGGCCCGGAGGTCGTCGTGAGTCTCCTCGCCGTCGACCGGCTCGCCATCTGCACCGCGGACGGCACGCCTCTTGTTTCCGACATCTCCTTCGAACTGCCCTCGGGCGGACGGTTGGGGGTGATCGGCGAGTCCGGATCCGGCAAGTCGCTGACGACCCTGGCCCTGCTCGGACTGCTTCCCGCAGGACTGCGCGTCTCCGGCAGTATCCGGTTCCACCCGGCCGGAGGCGAGCCCGTGCAGGTCGTCGGCGCGTCCGAAAGCGCGCTCCGACGGCTGCGCGGCCGGGTGGCGACGGTGGTCTTCCAGGAGCCGTCGACCGCCCTGGACCCGCTCATGCGCCTCGGCGACCAGATCGGAGCGTCCGTCCGCCGTACCCGGGGACTACGCGGGCCGGCGCTGCGCGCGGCCGTCCTCTCCGCGCTCGCCGACGTCGGCCTCGACCACCGGATCGGACGCGCCTATCCCCACGAGGTCTCGGGCGGGCAACGCCAGCGCGCCGCCATCGCCGCTGCGGTGGCGTGCCGGCCCGCGCTGTTGGTCGCCGACGAGCCCACCACCGCGCTGGACGTCACCGTCCAGGCCGACGTGCTCGCGCTGCTGGACCGTCTCGTCGCCGACCGAGGCTTGGCCCTGCTGTTCATCAGTCACGACCTGGCAGTGGTGTCCCGGATCGCCGAACGTGTCCTGGTGCTCGACCGGGGATCCGCCATCGAGTCCGGCACCGTCACGGAGATCCTCACCGCGCCACGCCACCCGGTCACCCGCGCCCTTCTGGAGAGTGCGCGGCACCTGGACGCGGCACTGGAGGTAAGGCAGCCATGATCCTGGAAGGACGCGAGGTCGGCTTCGCGTACCCCCGCGGGCGGGCGGTACTCGACAGCGTCAACGTTGGTGTCACCGCCGGACGTGGCATCGCACTGGTCGGCGAGTCCGGAGCCGGCAAGACGACGCTGCTGCGGATCCTGCTCGGGCTGCTGCGGCCCACCACCGGCGAGGTCCGCTTCGACGGAGAGCCGCTTCGGCCACGCGACCGGGCGCTGACGCGGCGGTTCCGGCGCGGCGTGCAATCCGTCTTCCAGGACCCGTACTCGTCGCTGGACCCACGTCAGAGGGTGGGGCGGATAGTCTCCGAACCACTGCGGTCGCTGGGTCTGGACGCCGCTGGGCAGCGGGTGGCCGACGCGCTGCGCGAGGTCGGCCTGCCCGAGGACGTGGTGGGACGGTACCCGCACGAGTTCTCGGGTGGGCAGCGCCAACGCATCGCCATCGCGCGGGCCATCGTGTGCCAACCGCGGCTGCTTCTCGCCGACGAGCCGGTCAGCGCGCTCGACGTCACCACCCGGGTACGCGTCGTCGACCTGCTCGCCGAACTGCGTGAGACCCGCGGCCTGACGGTGGTCATGGTGACCCACGACCTCGCCGTGGCCTCGCTGCTGTGCCACGAGACGGTGGTGCTCTCCGGAGGCCGCGTCGTAGAGCACGGTGACACCGCCTCGGTGCTTGGCTCCCCCGCCCATCCGTACACGCGTCGGCTGCTCGCCAGCGTCCCCCGGTTGCCGGCCAGGCCCAGCTAGCTAGGCTCGCGGCATGACGATCGACAGCGACGGCTTTCCCGCCCCGGCCGCCCTGGTCGAGCACGCCCGCCGGTTCCGGGCCGAGGGCGGCACTCCGGCGGTGCCGCGGGTCGCGGCCACGGTGCTGCTGCTGCGTCCGACCGACACGGACTTCGAGGTGTACGTCATCCGCCGCGTCGCCGCGATGACCTTCGGTGGGATGTACGCCTTTCCCGGCGGCGGGGTGGACCCCTCCGACTCGGAGGCACATCTGGAGTGGGCGGGGCCGACGCCGATCGAGTGGGCGGGCCGGCTCGGGGTGGACGCGGACGCCGCCCAGGCGGTGGTCTGCGCCGCCGCCAGGGAGGTCTTCGAGGAGGCGGGCGTGCTGCTCGCCGGCCCGGACCGGGCGGCCGTGGTGGGTGACGTCAGCGGCGACGACTGGGAGGTGGCCCGGCAGGACCTGGAGGGGCGGCGGCTGGGCTTCGCGGCGCTGCTCGCCGACCGTCAGCTCACCCTGCGGTCGGACCTGCTGCTGCCCTGGAGCCGGTGGATCACGCCCGAGTTCGAGCCACGCCGCTTCGACACGTACTTCTTCGTGGCCCTGCTGCCGGCGGGACAGCGGACCCGCGACGTCTCCGGCGAGGCCGACCACACCCTGTGGATCCGTCCGGCGGACGCGCTGGCCCGCGCCGAGGCGGGTGAGCTGACCATGCTCCCGCCCACCCTGGTCACCCTCGCCCAGGTGGCGGCGGCCGGCGATCTGGCCGGCGTGGCCCGCGCGGCGACCGACCGGGACGCCGCCACCCCGATCACCCCCCGCCTGGACCTCCCACCGAACGGCGAGCCCCGCTTCGTCCTCGGTTAAAACGCGCCGGGCCACGCGCGCGTACCGCTCGGGGAAAGATCGCGCCCGAACATGGAAATAGTGGCCTCACGCTGCGGTGAGACCACTACATCATGGATCGAGCATGATCATGGCCGAGCTGGGCCCGGGCCGGACACCCCGGGCACGCGAAAAGGGGCGCCGGTCGTGACGACCGACGCCCCTCGCGGACCGGGATCGGCGGCTCAGCCGAAGCGGCCGGTGATGTAGTCCTCGGTCTTCTTCACGCTCGGGTTGCTGAAGATCTTCTGGGTGTTGTCGTACTCGATCAGCCGGCCCGGGTCGCCGGTCTTCTCGATCGAGAAGAAGGCGGTCCGGTCCGACACCCGCGCGGCCTGCTGCATGTTGTGCGTCACGATGATGATCGTGAACTTGTCCTTGAGCTGGAACATCAGGTCCTCGATCGCCAGCGTGGAGATCGGGTCCAGGGCCGAGCACGGCTCGTCCATCAGCACGACCTGCGGCTCGACCGCGATGGTCCGGGCGATGCAGAGCCGCTGCTGCTGACCACCGGAGAGGCCCGCGCCGGGCTTGCCCAGCCGGTCCTTGACCTCGTCCCACAGGTTGGCCGAGCGCAGCGCCTTCTCGGCGGCCTCGTCCAGGATCGACTTCTTCCGGACGCCGTTGAGCTTCAGCCCGGCCACCACGTTCTCGAAGATGCTCATGGTGGGGAACGGGTTCGGCCGCTGGAACACCATGCCGATCATGCGGCGGACCGCGGTGACGTCCACGTCCCGGTCGTAGATGTCCTGGTCGTCGATGGTCAGGCTGCCCTCGACCCGGGCACCCGGCAGCACCTCGTGCATCCGGTTGATCGACCGCAGGAACGTGGACTTGCCGCAACCGGACGGGCCGATCAGGGCGGTGACCGTCTTCGGCTCGACGGTCAGGTTGATGTTCTCGATCGCCTTGAAACCGCCGTAGTACGCGGTGACGTTCGAGGCTTCGACGCGCTTGGCCATGGTGGTACCTCCGGGGTTCATCGGCTGAGCCTGTTGCGACGGGCCAGCAACTTCGCCGCGATCGTCAGGATGAGCACGAGGGCGACCAGGGTGAGTGCCGCGGTCCACGCCCGTGCCGGCGAGTACTTCGAGGCCTCGCCGGCCTGCTGGTAGACGTAGAGGGCCAGCGACGACTGGTTGTTCTCGAAGGGGTTGAAGTTGATCGCGGCGCCGCCGCCGGCGACCAGCAGCACCGGGGCCGTCTCGCCGGCCGCGCGGGCGATGGAGAGCATGACGCCGGTGACGATGCCGGGCAGCGCCGTGGGCAGGACCACCCGCAGGATGGTCTTCCACTTGGGTACGCCGAGCGCGTAGGCGCCCTCGCGCAGGGGCGGCGGAACGAGGCGGAGCATCTCCTCGGTGGACCGGACGATGGTGGGCAGCATCAGCACACTGAGCGCGAGCGCGGCGGCGAAGCCGGAGAAGCCCGGCCGGCCGTCGTTGAACCACGGCGACACGATCAGCACCCAGAACGCCAGCACGAACAGGCCGGTGACGATCGACGGGATGCCGGTCATGACGTCCACGAAGAACCGGATCGCGAAGGCGAACCGGCCCCGGCCGTACTCGACGATGTAGATCGCGCAGAGGATGCCGAGCGGCACGGTGATCAGGGTGGCGATGCCGACCTGCTCCAGCGTGCCGACGATCGCGTGGTACGCGCCGCCGTTCGGGTCGCGAGCCCCGATGTTGTTCATCGAGGTCTGGAAGAAGTTGCCGTCCAGCCGCTCGGTGCCCTTGCTGACAAGCGTCCAGACCACCGAGGCGAGCGGCACCACGGCGAGCACGAATGCGGAGTGGATCAGCGCGCTCCAGGTGCGGTTGCGGGCCGACCGGCGGCCCTCGACGGCGTTGGACGCCGCGAAGAGCCCGACCAGGTAGAGCACCGCGCCGAGGACGATGACAAGGACCGGGCCGCCGATGCCGGCGCCGTAGACGATGACCGCGGAGAGCGCCAGGGCTGCCACGGCGACGGCCGGTGCGGCGTACGCGGGCAGCCGCCGAGCCCGCAGCGTCTCCGGCTGTGCCGGCGGCCGGGGGCGATGTGAGGTGACCGTGGTGCTCATGCGGCGGACTCCGTGAACTCCCGGCGGCGGTAGATGATCGCCCGCGCGATGATGTTGACGACCAGCGTGATCGCGAACAGCACCAGACCGGAGGCGATCAGCGCGCCGCGGCCGGTGTCGTTCGCCTCGGCGAACCGGTTGGCGATGTTGGCGGCGATGGTGTTGCCGCCGCTCTCCAACACGTTGAACGAGATGGCGTACGTGGATCCGAGGGTCAGCGCCAGCGCGATGGTCTCACCCAGCGCCCGACCCAGGCCGAGCATCACCGCGGCGATGATGCCCGGGCGGCCGTACGGCAGCACCGCGGTACGCAGCATCTCCCACCGGGTGGCGCCCAGCGCGATGGCCGCCTCCTCGTTGGCCGTCGGCGTCTGGAGGAACACCTCGCGGGTCAGCGAGGTGATGATCGGCAGCACCATGATCGCTAGCACGAGGGAACCGAGCAGGATCGAGTTGCCGTACGGGCCCTCGCCCCCGAAGATCGGGATCCAGCTGAAGTACTTGTTCAGCCAGCCCGAGAGGTCGGTGACCGGGCCGATCAGGTAGTCGCGACCCCACAGGCCGAACACCACGCTGGGCACGGCGGCCAGCAGGTCGATCAGGAAGCCGAGGCTGTTGCCGAGACGCCGGGGCGCGTAGTGGGACAGGTACAGCGCGATGCCCATGGCTACCGGCACGGCCATCAGCAGAGCCAGGGCGGCGCTGAGAACGGTGCCGAAGGCGAGCGCGCCGATGCCGAACGTGGGCGGGTTGTCGTTCGGGAACCAGCCCTCGAAGGTCCAGAAGTTCGCTGTGTTGGCACGGAGGGCCGGGATCGCCTTCGCGATCAGGAAGGCCGCGATGGCCACGATGATGACCAGCACCATCGCGCCGGCGGCCAGGGTGAGGCCGTGGAAGGCCCGCTCGGCGCCGAACTTCCGGTTTCTCGGCAGCGCGCCGCCGCCTCCCAGCCCGTTGCCACCGGGGGTACGCGCGCTGACTGGTGCCTCGGCCACACGCGCCGAGGCACCGGCGGGCCACTCGTGACTCTGGGTCACGCGCGTCCCGCCGGTGCCGGCGTCGGCCGAGCGGTGAGGGGTTTCACCCATCTGCTCGCTCGATTCCGTTGCTGAGGTGGTGGGGTCGGATCAGGAGAGGTTCTTGACCGCGGTCTCGACCTTGGTGCGGACCGTCTCCGGCAGCGGGGCATAGCCCAGCTCGGTCAGCGAGGTCTGGCCCTCGGCGCTGGCGGCGTAGCCCAGCAGACCCTTGACCAGCTTCAGCTTGTCGGCCGCGAGGCCCTTGCTGCAGACGATCTCGTACGTCGCCAGGACGATCGGGTAGGCCCCGGCCTCCTTGGTGTTGTAGTCGATCGACAGCTTGAGGTCGTCGCCCTGGCCCTCGATCTTCGCCCCGGCGATGGTCTTGCCGGCCGACTCGGCGGTCAGCGCGGCCCACTCGCCGGCGCCGTTCTGCACCTTGGCCAGGTTCAGGCTGGAGTTCTCGGCGTACGACCACTCGACGTAGCTGATCGTGCCCACCGTGCTCTTGACCTTGCTGGCCACGCCGTCGGACTTGGCGGCGCCGACGCCACCCGGGGCCTTCCACGCCTTGGCGTTACCGAAGGTCCAGTCCGCCTCGGCGGTCTTCGACAGGTACTTGGTGAAGTTGTCGGTGGTGCCCGACTCGTCGGAGCGGTGCACGGCCTGGATCGGGGCCGACGGGAGCTTGGCGTCCGGGTTGTCGGCCTTGATCGCCGCGTCGTCCCACTTGGTGACCTTGCCGGCGAAGATCATCGCCAGGGTGGCCGGCTTGAACTGGAGGTTGTCCACGCCGCTGCCGGCGTTGTAGACGACCGCGACCGGGCCGATCACCATCGGGAGGTTGAGGGCCTTGCCACCGGCGCACTTGGCGTCGGCCTGCGGCTGCTCCTCCGGCTTGAGCGCGGAGTCCGAGCCGGCGAAGTCGGCGGTCCCGGCGATGAACGCCTGGATGCCGGCGCCCGACCCGGTGCCCTCGTAGTTGATCGTGGTGCCCTGGCACTTCTGCTGGTACGCCTTGATCCATTCGGCCATGGCGTTCTTCTGGGCCGACGAGCCCTGGGCGTTGACCGTGCCGGTACCGCAGTCGACCGCGGCGGCCGAGCCCGAGGCGCTGGCGCCGGGGGTGGGCTCGTTGTTGTCCGAGCCGCATGCACTGAGGCCGAGCGTCGCGGCAAGAGCGAGGCAGGCAATAGTGCCGTACCGCTGGAGCTTCACCTGAGGGGTTTCCCTTCGCGTCTGACTTGGCGCCCCGATCCCGGGGCCCGAGGACCGGCACTGACCGGCTGACACGAAAGTTAGAAGTGCCAGGTAGCCGGTTCGCCGGTCGCAAGTGAACGCAAGGTGAACACGTGCGGCCATCGAGGTGACCGCTTACTGAGGGCGAGTTGTCCGTTAAGTGAACCCGGGTGCGCCTGTCGGAAGTATGGTCATATTTCCGGTACGGCGTTATCCCGCCGATGCGCGGCCGTGATCCGCCGGTTACTCGGCTGTCCCCGGTGCCCGACCGTCAGCCGAGGTGGTAGTTGATGTGCGCGGACCAGCGGGCGAAGCCCAGCCGCTCGTAGAGCGCGACCGCCCCGGTGTTCGAGTCGTCCACGTAGAGCATCACCCGGTCCAGGCCCCGCTTGTCCCGCAGATACGCGAGCCCCGCGGTGGTCAACGCCCGGCCGAGCCCGCCGCCGTGCGCGGTCGGCTCCACGCCCAGTACGTACACCTCGCCGATGCGGGCCGACCCGGGCCGCTCGTGCACCTTGGTCCAGTGGAAGCCGAGCAACCGGCCGGTCGAGGTCTCCTCGGCGAGTAGGAAGCCGGCCGGGTCGAACCACGGCTCGGCGCGGCGTACCCGCAGGTCGTCCGCGGTCCAGCGCCCCTGTTCGGGATGCTCGGCGAAGGCGCGCGAGTTGAGGGTCAGCCAGGCCGCATCGTCCGCCCCGGGTCGGAACGCGCGCAGCGTCACCCCGTCGGGCAGGCGCGGCTCACCCAGCGGGGCGGCCAGTGGCCGACGCAGCTGCCAGAGCACCCGGGCACGGGTGAACCCGAGGTCGACGGCGAGCGCGGCGGCCGAGGGGTGGTCGCCGTGCGCCCACGCCCGCAGTGGCCCGGTGGCCGAGGCGAGTACGCCCCGAGCCAGCGCCCGGCCGGTGCCCCGCCGCCGGTACGCGGGGTGCACGGCCAGCTCGACCCCGATCCCGCCGACCGGGTCGGTGGTGTCCAGGTGCGCGTATCCGGTGAGGGTGCCGTCGTCGGCACGGGCGATCAGGTGCACGGCCGGGGCGTCGGGGTCGCGCAGCCGGAGCAGGACGTGCTCGTCGAGCGGGTCCGCGCCGTCGGTGTCGCCCGAGCAACGGGCCAGAGCCAGCACATCGGTGACGTCCGCCGGGGCCAGTCGGTCGCTCCGGGTCACCTGGTCGCTGGTCGGCTCCGCGCTGCTCATCCCGTCACCGTATCCGCTGCGTCTCGTGACACCCGCCGGGTCGCCGAGTTAAGGACGGTCGGCGTCGAGGAGGCCAGCAGCCGGCGCCGGCGAGGTGTTGGTCAACGCCTTTGGAGTTGATGCGTTTGATGCATCACCGGGCCCGGTCGTGCTGTCCTGCTGGTGCCGGGATTTCACCGGCCCGATGGTGCGGTCCCACTGGTGTCCGCGGCCTCACGCCCGGTCCCGGTCCCGGAAACGCCGTCCTGGCGGGGCTGATTCGTTCACCACATCAACTCCAAGGGCTGCGCACCAACCATCCCCACCCTCCGGACCCGCGGCCTTCGCCAGCGCCGGCCTCACGTCGGGTCGGTCGGCAGCGCCTCCAGCTCGAACCGCGCGGTCAGGTCGGGCAGGATCCGGCGCAGCGCGTCCACGGTGCCCTGGCGATTTCCACCGGCGTCGTGCAGCAGCACCACCGAGCCCGGTTCGGCCTGGCTGACCACCGTCGCGGCGATCTTGGTCGCGCCGGGGACCTCCCAGTCCGACGGGTCCACCGACCAGTGCAGCGGGGTCATGCCGAGCTGCTGCGCCACCGACACCACGGGGTAGGTCCAGGCGCCGCCCGGCTGCCGGTACCAGACGATCGGCGCGTCCGGCACCGCCGCCCGGATCGCCTCGTTGGTGCGCAGCAGGTCGGCGCGGATCACGTCCGCCGAGCGGTTGCCCAGGGTGACGTCGTGGTGCCACGAGTGGTTGCACAGGCTGTGCCCGCCGTCCACGATCGCCTGGATCAGGTCGGGGTGGGCCTGGGCGTTCTCGCCCACGACACAGAAGGTCGCCTTGACGTCGAACTCGCGCAGCATGGCGAGCACCTGCGGGGTGTAGCGCGGATCGGGACCGTCGTCGAAGGTCAACGCCAGGCGGGGTGTGCCGGTGCTGGTGTGCGCCCCGAACAGTTGGCCGCCCGTGGAGTCCCGTCCCGTCCCGTCCTGGCCGGCCTCGGTGGGGCTGGCACTGGCACTGGCGGTGGGTGACCCGCTCGGCCCGTCCCCGGTGGGCTGATCGGCGTAGTACGGCCCCTCGGCGTTGGTGTTCACCCCGGTGGCCTGCCGTTGGGGTTGGTCGGGGACGAGGCTGCGGCCCAGCAGGTATGCCGAGCCGAGCAGCGCCGTCACCACCAACACCACGATTCCGGCCGCCCGGACGGTCGGGTTGCCCCGCGTCACGGCTTCCGCTCCGCCGACCGGACAGGCCGGCCCGTCGCCCCCGTGGTTTCTGTGCGCACCGTCGCCCCTTCCGCTAACAAACCCGGCAGTCAGAATAGAACCGACGAGATGCGCAAAAGGGGCATATGGGGAATTCCCCGGACGGGAGGACCGGTCAGACGGGCAGCGGCGCGTGCTCCGCCTCGGGCAGCGACCGCGACGGCGGGACGACGAACTTGTAGCCCACCTGGCGGACCGTGCCGATCATCGACTCGTACTCCGAGCCGAGCTTGGCGCGCAGCCGCCGCACGTGCACGTCGACGGTGCGGGTGCCACCGAAGTAGTCGTAGCCCCAGACCTCACGCAGCAGCTGGTCCCGGGTGAACACCCGACCCGGGTGCTGTGCCAGGAACTTCAACAGCTCGAACTCCTTGTAGGTGAGGTCGAGCGGGCGCCCCTTCAGCTTGGCGGCGTACGTGTCCGGGTCGATGTTCAGCTCGCCGGCCCGGATGGAACCGCCGGCACCGGCGGTCGCGTTGCTCAGCCGGCCCACCGCCAGCCGCAGCCGCGCCTCCACCTCGGCCGGCCCGGCCGAGGCGAGGATGACGTCGTCGACGCCCCAGTCGGCGTTCAACGCGATCAGGCCGGCCTCGGTCACCACCGCGACGAGCGGCACCCCGAGCCCGGTCGCGTGCAGCATCCGGCAGGTCGCCCGTGCCTCGCTCAGCTCCGACCGCGCGTCCACCAGCACCGCGTCGGGGCTGGGCCCGGCGACCAGGGTGCGGACGTCGCGTGGTGCGGTGCGGACCGAATGCGGCAGCAGGTCGAGTGCCGGCAGCACAGCGGACGGTTCCCCTGCGCGTGCGGTCACCAGCAGCAGGATCTCCACGATCACCTCCGTCCCGGCGGCGCATGGCCGCACGCGACCAGACACACTCGTGAGGGGAGTGCGCTGAGAAATTGCGTGGTCCCGGCGTCGCTGACGGGCGGGTAACGCGTTGAGCGTAACCGATCGCCCCGGCTGCGCCCTCAGGCCACTTCCCGTTTGTCTAGCTTGCCCCTGATCGTGGCACAGTTTTTAACGTTGCCGAAACCCTTGACCGCCGCATCGGCGGGTGGGTCTGGCACGATCGGGGCGTGTTTCCCTCCACCTCGCCGGACGCCGGCCGCGAAACGTGGCCCGACGGGCCCCGTCCGGGCCCGGCCGCCCCGACCCGTGGCCAACCGCCCGCGCCGCGCACCGGTCCGGCCGTCGTCGACGGCGAACGTCGTGAGCGGGGTGGTCCGCGCCGTGCCCGCCGCTCCGGCGAGCCCGCCCGTCGCTCCGAGGACGAGATCGACGAGCCGGAGGAGGAGGTCGTACCCCCGGTGGAGGTGCGCCGCCCACTGGCGCTGATCATCGCCGGATTCGCCGCGCTGCTCGGTGTTGGTCTGGTGCTCGGCGCGCAGACGTCGGGCCCGGGCCACCGGTTGCCGTTCGCCTTCATCATCTTCGGCGTCCAGCTGTTGTTCGTGCTCGCCTGGACGATGGCCATGCGCCCGCCCGCCCTGCTGCTGGTCGGCGGGATCAGCGCCGTGGTCGCCGCGCTCGCCGACATCGCCGCCGTGCAGACCGACATCGCCGGCCTGGCTCCGCTGGGCTACCTGGCCGCCGGTGGTTTCCTCGCGGCGGTGCTCGGTCAACTGGTCCGCCGGGTCGACCGGGTCCGGGTCACCGACTCGCTCGGCGCCACGCTGCTCATCGTCGTCGGGGTGGTGGCCTTCGGCACCCTGATCGTGCTCAGCCGCATCCCGGCCGGCACTCAGGCGATCACGGTCTGCCTGACCGCGAGCGGGGTCGCCTTGACCGTCGCCCGGCTCACCGACGCCGTGCTGCCCTGGCCCCGACTGGCCCCGCAGGTGCCCCGGGGCGCCGCCGGCGTCGTCGTGGGCGCCATGGTCGGCACGCTGATCAGCGCGCTTCTCGGCAGCTACCTGGTGGCACCCTTCACGCCGACCCGGGCCGCGGTGATCGGCCTGGTCGCGGCGGTCACCGCCGTGCTCTCCGACCTCGCCGTCGGGTACGCGGAGGCGGGGCGACTGATGGCCGGCGAACCGCCCACCATGTGGGTCGCCCGGCACATGCAGGGTCCGCTGGGCGGCTTCGCCCTGGCCGCGCCGGCCGCGTACGCCATGTGCATGCTCTTCCTCTGAGCCCACGGTTGAGCCCGGAGCCGGTCGGGTACCTACGGGTGCGCCGCTCTGCGGCACCGGTACGAACGCCCCGTCGCTCCGCGGCGGGCGAAGACAGGAGGCGGCGTGGCCCAGGACTATCCGGCGGACGAAACCCGGCCTCGGCGGCGCGGTCGCAAACTGCTCATCGGTCTCGTCATCCTGCTTCTGGTGGTGGCCGGGCTGCTGGTGGTAGCCGACCGGGTGGCGGTCGGGGTGGCCGAGCGGGCGATCGCCGACCGGGTCAGCCAGGAGATCACCAAGCAGGGCGCGCAGTCCGCGGCTCCCGAGGTGCAGGTCGGCGGGACGCCGTTCCTCACGCAGGTGATCGACGGCCGGTACGAGCGGATCTCCATCAAGCTGCGGGACGTGCAGGCCTCGGTCGAGGGTGAAGCCGTACGACTGCCGGTGCTGGACGTCGACGCGCGCAACGTGCGGGCCTCCCTGGACACTCTTCGTTCCGGGCAGGGTGACGTGGTCGCGGACACCGTCAACGGCACCGGCACGATCAGCTACGACAGCCTCGCCGCGTTGCTGGACCGGCCCGGGCTCACCCTCGCGGAGCAGGGCGGCAAGCTCGCCGTCACCGCTCCGGTCGACATCCTCGGCCAGAAGTTCACCGTCGCCGGCACCGCCGACGTCACCGTCGCCAAGAGCGGCGCCGTCGCCCTGCGTTTCAACAACCTGGACGCCGATGGCCTGCCGAACCTGCCGCTGGCCCGCACCCTGCTGAACAACTACGCCAAGGGCATCTCCGTCGACGTGCCGCTGCCCGACCTGCCGTTCCAGCTCGCCGTGCGGGAGGTCCGTCCGTTGCCCGAGGGGCTGGCGGTCACCGCCGACGCGAAGAACGTGCCGATCAACTCGGTCAGCTGACCGCTCGGGCCGCCGGTGGGACGTCGAATCCGGCCGGCGGCCCGCCCGATTCCCGGATGGTGGTCGGCTCGGTGGCAGCCCGGTCACAGGCTGGTAGGCTCCGTCACCATGGGGACTCACCTCACCAAACGGCGCGCGGTCGACCTGTGCCGCGTGGCCACCTGCCTGTGTCGCCCCGTCATCTGACGGCGGGGCTGTCCTCGGCCGCCTGACGGCGGCCACCGGCACGCGGGGTTCTCGTACCCCTCCGGTATCCCATCGAACGCCCGGCAGCGGCGCCGTCGCACGAACCCGTGATCCCGTCCTTCCGCTGGGTCCCGCGCGTGGTGCGACAGAACCACCCATCGATACTCGCGCGTTGGCTCACCATCCATCCTCACCAGGGAGTGATTCGATGAGTCGCGACACCGCACTCGTCTCGGCCGAGTGGGCCGAGAAGAACCTCGACGCCCCGGGCGTCGTCTTCGTCGAGGTCGACGAGGATACGTCGGCCTACGACACCGGCCACATCGCCGGCGCCATCAAGATCGACTGGAAGAACGACCTCCAGGACCAGGTCCGCCGGGACTTCGTCAACAAGAGTCAGTTCGAGGCGCTGCTCTCCGAGCGGGGCATCAGCAACGACGACACCGTCATCCTGTACGGCGGCAACAACAACTGGTTCGCCGCGTACGCCTACTGGTACTTCAAGCTCTACGGCCACGGCGACGTGAAGCTGCTCGACGGCGGTCGCAAGAAGTGGGAGCTGGACGCCCGTCCGCTGGTCACCGACTCGGTGACCCGCCTGGCGACGCAGTACGTCGCGCAGGAGCCGGACACGTCCATCCGGGCCTTCCGCGACGAGGTCGTCGCCGCGATCGGCACCAAGAACCTGGTGGACGTGCGCAGCCCCGACGAGTTCGCCGGTCGACTGCTCGCCCCCGCCCACCTGCCGCAGGAGCAGGCGCAGCGGGCCGGCCACATCCCCACCGCGATCAGCGTGCCGTGGTCCAAGGCGGCGAACGAGGACGGCACCTTCCGGTCCGACGACGAGCTGCGCAAGATCTACGGGGACGCGGGGCTCGACGACGGCAAGGAGACCATCGCGTACTGCCGGATCGGTGAGCGCTCCTCGCACACCTGGTTCGTCCTCCAGGAGCTGTTGGGCCACCGCAACGTCAAGAACTACGACGGTTCGTGGACCGAGTACGGCTCGCTGGTCGGCGTGCCGGTCGCGCTCGGCGACGAGCCCGGGGAGGCCTGATCCGTCATGACTGCTCCCACCGCCGCGGGTTGCGCCGCACCCGACCAGGCCGCCCCGCTGCCGGCCAGCCTGGACCTGGAGAAGGAAACCGTGATCACCGGCATCGTCCGCTCGGCGGCGGATGAGGCCGTGCCGGGCGCGTACGTCCGGCTGCTCGACTCGACGGGTGAGTTCACGGCCGAGGTGGTCACCTCGGCCGCCGGTCAGTTCCGGTTCTTCGCCGCGCCGGGTTCCTGGACCCTGCGGGCGCTGTCCCGGCACGGCAACGGCGACACCGCCGTCACCGCGGGCCGGGGCATCAACGAGGTGTCCGTCACCGTCGCCTGACCCACTGCTCTGATCGACCGGGGCCGGTCACCCGCGCGGGTGACCGGCCCCGGTCGTCTCCGGATGGTTCAGATGCCGGTGGCTTTCGTGCCGCACGAGACCGGGTCGAGGGTGACGTCGACGGTGGTCACGAGGCCCGCCGCGATCCGGGTGCGTCGCACCTGGGGCGCCCAGCTGTCCCGGGCCACGACGACGTCGTAGCGGCCTTTCGGCAGCCACCAGGCGTACCTGCCCCGGGCGTCCGCGGTCAGGGTGTGGCCGGTGGCCCTGCCCCTCGGGTTCACCCTCACCGTGGCGGGCACTCCGACGGTCGCCCCGCCGCAGGTCACACCGGTGATGGTGCCCTGAACCCGGCCCCAGTTCGCCGGCGGTGACACGGTCATCGTGACCGCCACGGTGGGCACCGGGTACGGCGTGTCCGAGGCGATGGCCAGCTCACCGGAGTAGGTGCCCGGTTGGAGGACGCCGGCCGCCGCGGTGGCGCTCAGCGTGACGGTGACCGCCCGGGACCTCCCCGGTGCCAGGGTGAAGCCGCTCGGCGCGATGGACAGCCAGGGCAGGTCCGCCTCGTTGGCGCACAGGTCGAGGCCGTCCAGCCGCTCGCTGTCCGCCGACCCCACGAACGGCGAGGGCGAACCACCGATCTTGTACGCGCCGCAGGCGGCGGCGCCCCGAAACCGTCCGAACTGGACGTTGGGCAGGTCGCGCCAGCGTCCTTCCGCCGGGTCGTACGCGATGGTCCGGTTGGTCACCGCGGTCGACGCCGCGGTGACCCCGCCACTCAGGACCAGCAGGCCGCCGGCGGCCGTGTACTGGGAGCCCCACAGGTCGATCGGCAGGTCCGGCAGGGGACTCCAGGTGTCGGCCGCCGGGTCGTACCGGTAGGCGTCGGTGTGTTCGGTGCTGCTGGTGCCGCCGGCGCAGTACACGGCGCTGCCGATTCCGCCGCAGGAGAGCCAGGCGACCGGGTGCGGGTAGGCCGCGCCGGTGCGGAACGTGCCGGTCGCCGGGTCGAACACGACCAGCCGGTCGGAGTCGGTGCAGTCGTTGTCGAGGCATCCGCCGACCAGGTAGACCTTCCCTCCGACCACGGCCTGCCCGGCCGCGGCTGCCGGGAACGGGTTGGTCGCCCCGGCCACCGTGCTCCAGGTGCCGGCGCCCGGGTCGAACACGTCCACCGAGGCGACCGTGAGGTCGTCTGCGCCCCAGCCGCCCAGTACGTACAGCTTCCCGCCCACCGCCGCCGCGACCGGCTTGGACCGGGCGCTCGGCAGGTCGGGCAGCGTGGTCCAGGCGTCGGTCGCGGGGTCGTACCGCCAGGCTTTGCGCTCCAGGCCGGAGCCGCCGCCACCGCCCACCGAGTAGACCGTGCCGTCCAGGTTGGCCGCCGCGTTGTCGAAGACCGCCGCCGGCAGGTCGGCGATCCCGGCCCAGGCGTCCTGGGCGTGTGGCGCGACGTCGGTGCCCGCCCCGCCGTACGCGGTGCCGGTGCGGGCCTTGCTGATTCCCTTCATCTTCTGTTCCCGCAGCGGCGCACCGGCCCGGGACAGCAGGTCGAACCGTCCGTTGCGCTCGACCAGGTTGACGGTGGCCGGCGCGGTGCCGGTGTTGCGTACGGTCAGCTTCGTGCTCCGGGTACGGCCGTAGCGCTGGTACGACTCGATGTCGGTCGTGGTGACGGTGAGTCGGCCGGCGGCCAGCGCGAGGTCCGCCCGGCGGGCGCCGTCCGCCGCGATGGTCGCCGTCCTCGTCACCGTCCGGTACGGGGATCGGCCGGCGGTGAACCGGTGTGCCCCGGTCAGGCCGGAGAATAGCCAGTAGAAGCCGTCCGACAGGGTCGGGTCCTCCGGTGTGGCCGCGGAGACCCCTCGGTCCTGCGGCCGTTCGACGCTGGCGACGGTGACGCCGTTGAGCGGGGCGCGGGTGTTGCGGTCGGTGGTCACGCCGAGCAGCAGCCCTCCGGGTGTCGGCGCGCAGTCACGGTTGACGAGCTGTACGTCGTCCACCTCCCACCACCAGGCGTACGTGCCCTGGAAGCGGAACCGGACCTGGACGCGGTCGGCGCCGGCGGCCGGGTCCAGGGGCACCTCCTCGGTCCGTGGCCCGCGCCGGCTGTCGGTCTGGTGCCAGACGGTGGTCCAGTTGGCACCGCCGTCGGTGGAGACGTCCACGTCGGCCGTGTCGGTGACGCCGACCGCCCGCCGGTCGCTGCGGAAGCGCAGCACCGGTGCCGGTGCCGCGCTCAGGTCGACCGTGGGGCTGATCAGGTTGGTGTCCTGGGTGCTGTCGGAGCCGAGCCGGTCGCTGTCGACGATCGCGAAGGTGCCGCTGCCGCCGGTGAGGTTGCCCCGTTCCCCGGGGTCGGTGAAGGTCCAGCCGCCGTCGCCGGTGCGGTCGCGCACCGTCCAGCCGGCCGGCGTACCGGCTGCGTCGAAGCCTTCGTTCAGCAGAGGAGTGGCGAAGCTGCCGCTGTAACCGGCTGCCGTGCAGGCCGGCTCGACCGGCACCGCGATGTCCGCCGTCACCGGCCCTGTGCCGGCCACCACCTCCCGGGTGAGGGTGCGGTAGCCGGGGTATCGGGCGGCCACGGTGAGCCGGTAGGTGGCGTTGCCCGCGACGGTGAGCGAGTACCGCCCGGTGGTCGGGTCGGTGAAGATCGGTGCGCCGGGTCGCCCCTCGACGTCGATGCGGGCGTACAGCGGCCAGCCGTGTCCCGAACCGTCGGTGACTCGACCGCGCACGGTGACCAACGGGCTCGCCACCAGGGCGAAGTCGTGGGTGACCGTGCCGCCCTCGGTGACGGTGACGGTGGCCGACTGCCGGGCGTACCCGTAGGCGTCGACGGTGACGGTGGTCTCGCCGGCCGGCACGGCGAGCGTGTACCGGCCGTCCGCGCCGGTGGTGACGCTGCGGGTGCCGTCGCCGACGGTCGCGCCCGCGACCGGTTCGCCGGCCGCCGTCACTGTTCCGACGACCCGTCCGGCCGGCCCACGCGGCGCGGACCGCACCGCCTCGTACGCGTCCAGCCGGCCCTCGCCGAAGACGTTGTTGTCGGCGGCGGTGCCCCCGCAGGTGGTGGCGTCGACGTCGCGGGCGGTCCGGTCCAGCAGCTCCTCGGTGGCGGCGATGTCCCCCTTGAGGGTCGGTGCCGCCGACCAGACGAGCGCGACCGTGCCGGAGACGTGCGGGGCGGCCATCGAGGTGCCGCTGAAGGCGGCGTAGGCGTTGCCGGGGACACTGGAGCGCACGTCACTGCCGGGGGCGGCGACGTTCGGCTTGTAGGCGTGCGGGTCGGTGGCGTCGCCCCGGCCGGAGAAGTCCGAGATGGCGTTCTGCACGTCGTACGAGCCGACGGCGTACGCGTCGGCGTTGTCGCCGGGGGAGCTGGCGCTGCCGCAGTCCGGGCCGTCGTTGCCGGAGGAGAAGACCGGGAACATCCCGGCCGCCCGCCAGGCCGCGATGGTCTGCTGGAACCACGGGTCGCCGCCGGCGCCTCCCCAGGAGTTGTTCACGACGTCGGGGCGCAGGTCCGGGCGGGGGTTCTGCCCGTTCAGGTCGGTCGGGGCCAGCACCCACTGACCGGCGGCGAGCAGCGAGGCGTCCGAGCAGTCGGTGTCCTCGCAACCCTTCGCGGCGATCCATTTCGCGCCGGGGGCGACGCCGATCTGGTTGCCGGCGCCGTCGTCGCCGACCATCGTCCCCATCGTGTGGGTGCCGTGGCTGTTGTTGTCGCAGGGCGCGGCGTTCGGGCAGACGTGGGCCGGGTCGTACCAGTTGTGATTGTGGTCGACGGAGCCGCCGCCAAGATTCCCCCGGTACGCCCCGACCAGCGCCGGGTGGTCGTACTGGACGCCGCTGTCGATGTTGGCGACCACCACGCCCTCGCCGCGGTCGCCGAACTCGTTCCACACCTGCGGCGCGTTGATGTTGCTGAGGCCCCACTCGGCGCCGGCGGCACTGGCACGGCTGCCGGCGGTCGGCTTCGGACGCACCAGCGGGTAGCTGCGGCTGGGTTCGATCCGGGCCACCTCGGGTCGCTTGGCGATCTCGTCGGCCAGCGCCCGGTCGCCGGTCACCCGTACGGCGTTGGCGATCCAGTAGGCGGTGTGCGGCGCCTTGCGGGCCGCCAGCAGCGAGCGCAGCCCCTGCTGGGTGCGTTCGGCGGTCGTGGTGAGCAGCCGGTGCACCTCCCGGGCCCGGTCGTCGGGGTCGCGCAGCCTGGTGGTTCGCGCCACCGGTGCGGTGTCCCGCAGGTAGACCAGGAAACTTCCGCTGCCCGTCGCGCCGAGCTGACTGAGCAGGCGTTGGTCCACGCTGGCTCGGGCGGGCGCCGGTTGGGGACGGGCGGCGACCACGGGTTGGGCGGTGACGCCCAGCCCGACCGCGGTGCACGCCAGTGCCGCCCGCCAGAGGGCGGTCCTTGTGGCTGATGCTCGGAACACTCTTCCTCCCCACGTCAGGAATCCCGACGGTTCGGGACCCGTGCGCGCACCGCGCGTCGACCCGGTGCTGAATGGTTAACGCCGGTCGGTGCATGGTCAGTGACGAAACGCGATCCCAAGCCGAGCGTGGACCCCGAAATCCATCGGCATGCGCCACTATCAACGGGTGGAATTTCCGGGTGGAGGCGGCGTCTCCGGAGCAGAGGTCCCGATCGTCGTCTGCGTCAGCGCGGACGTCTCGGTGCGGGAGCGGGTGGTCCGCCAACTCGGCGGTGTCGGCCCGGTGGTGAGCTGCGCCGACCTGACCGAGCTGCGCACGCTGCTGTTCCCCGCAGCCCCGCCCGGCCACCCGGCCCCGCCCGCCGCGACGATCGTCCCGCCGGTGGTGCCGCAGGGGCCGGTCAGCTGGGGTGAGCTGGTCGTCGACCGCGCCGCGGACCTGGTCACCTGGTGTGGTGACCCGCTCCCGCTCACCCGCACCGAACGGGAGTTGCTGGCCCGTCTGATCGGGCCGCCGCTGGTGGTGTGGAGCTACGAACAGCTCTTCGCTTCCGTGTGGAGCGGCACGTACCCGGGCGACGGCGCGATCCTGCACTCCGCGATCAGGCGACTGCGGCACAAGCTGCGGAGCCTGCCGGGTGGGCCGAGGGTGCACACCGTGCGGGGCGTCGGCTACCGGCTCGACCCGCCGCCCCGACCGACCTGACCGCAGGCCCGCCGACCGGTTCCCGACCGCCGCCTCCGCCGCCGGGCCGGAGGACCGCCCGTGACACCATGGCCGGGTGAGCGGTGCTGTGCGGACGGGGTGGGTTCCGTCGACCGGTCCCGCCGCGCCGGCACCCGCACGGCGTCGGCGGCGCTGGCTGCTGGTCGCGACCGTGCTCTGGGCCGTGCTGCTGGCCGCGCTCACCTGGACGTCGGTCCGCCACGATCCGCCCACCGTGCGGGAGCAGCGCAGCCTGGACCAGGCCGGCCCGGTGGTCGACCGCGCGGTCGGCGAGCTGGCCCGGGCGGCCGGCGCGGCCGGACTGCTGGAGCTCGGCCCGGCGCGTATCGCGGCGGGCTGCCGGGTCACCCCGTTCGCCGACGGTGCCCGGCTGCGCCGTGAGGTAGGTGTCCTCGCACTCGACGGCACCGAACGGTCCGTACTGGCCGGGCTCGCCGAGCGACTGCCGGCGAGCTGGCGGGCCGGGGTCGGTTCCGGTCTGAACGGCCCGGAGCTGCGGGCCGACGCCGGGGAGTTCGTCGCCGTGCAGGGTCGACCGACCGGGGACGGCCGGATCCGGCTGACCGTCGACACCGGCTGCCGGCCGGTCGGCGCGGGTTACACCGCACCGCCGGCCACCGGTGACGCCGGTGCCGTCGCCGCCCTGACCGCCGCGCTGCGCGCACTCGACCGGCCGGCCGAGGCCGCGCCGGAGCTGATCACCGCGCCCTGCCCGGGTGGCGCGCTGGCCCGAACCGCACGCTCCGCCGCCGGCCCGGCCACCCCGGCGGCCGCGCTCGCCCCGCTGGCCGGCGGCATCCCACTGCTGGACAACCCCCCGGTGTACGCGTACCGCGCCGGGACGGTCAACGTGCTGGCCGACCTCACCCCGGACGCGTCCCGGCTGACGGCCACCGTCGGCTGCCCCGACTGATCCGGGCTCAGCCGTCCCGCCCGTCCTGCGGACCACGGCTGCGCCCCAGCGCGTCGACCCGGCCCCAGCGACCCGGAATGTCCAGCAGCTCGATCCGACCCATGCCCGACGGCACCGCCGGATCGATGATCAGGTGCTCGCCCTGCGGCTCCAACCCCAGCATCACCCGCAGCAGCAGCAACGGGGTGCCCGCCGACCAGGCCTGCGGGCTGCACGCCGTCGGATACTCCACCGGGTATTCGGTGAGGGTGCGGGCGTACCCGGCGAACGCCTCCGGCAGCCGCCCGTCGAAGTAGCGGGACGCGGCCAGCATCGCGTCGCAGATCAGCCCGGCCTCCTCCCGGAATCCGTACCGCCGCGACCGCCTGGGCCTCCCCGACGATCAGCCGGTCGAACAACTCCGTGCTGCTGTACCAGATGGCGTCGGCCGGTCCCCGGCTTCGGTTGACCTCCACCGACCCCGGTCGCATCCGGATTCGCCAGTGCTCGGTCTGGTTCTCGGTGCCCAGGTCGATCTGGAGGGTTCCGTCGGCCAGGCCGCGCAGGACGCCGGGGGCGCGGACCGGCAGTGATTCGAAGAACCTCTCCGTCGCCTCGGTCACATCCGAATCGTAGGCAGCTGTCCGGGTTGTCGGGTCGGTATCCGCACTCCGCCCGTGGCGGCCGGCCGTGCCGCCGCGGAGGTCAGTAGACGAGTGCCTGCGTGCCCTCGGCCAACGCCTCCTCGACGAAGGCCGCGGCGCCCGCGATCCGTACCCCCGGCAGGACGTCGTCCGGGCCGATGTCCCGGCGGGCCGCGCACTGGGTGCAGGCGGTCACCCGACCGCTGGTCAGGACGATGTGCAGCAGTTCGGCCAGCGGCGCGGAGTGCGGCAGCTCGAACTCCTGGGCGCGGCCGGGCAGTGCGAACCAGGTCGACTCCCCGGTCAGCCAGAGCGACACGTCGGCGCCGGCCGCGACCGCCGTCGCGGCGACCGTGAACGCCTGCGCGCACCGCTCCGGGGCGTCCGCCCCCGCGGTGGCCTTGACGACGAGATTGCGGGCCATGTGGCCCAGCATAGGATGGTCGGGATGGTTACCGAGATCGGGTTCGTCAGCCTGCTGGTCGCCGGCCTGGGCGGGCTCGCCGGTGGCCTGGTCTACCTTGCCGTACGCATATCGAGAGGACGTTGGTGAGCGCGAGGAGTGAGCCGGGGTTGCGAGCCCCGCAGTCGCGAACGAAGGTTGCCCTGTGAGCGAGGACAACCCGCTGCAGCCACCGTGGCTGAACGCGCCGCCCGTCGAGGAGTACCCGTACGAGGAGAGCTACGACCTGCGGGTCGGGCCGAAGCTGCACCCCGCGTTGGACGGCCTGCTGCCCTACATCGGTCTGTGGCGTGGCCGGGGCAAGGGTGGTTTCCCCACCATCGAGGACTTCGACTACGCGCAGGAGATCCGGATCAGCCACGACGGCCGACCGTTCCTGCACTACGAGTCCCGTGCCTGGATTCTCGACGAGCAGAGCCGGCCGGTCCGCCCCGCCGGGCGGGAGGTCGGCTGGTGGCGGCCGGTCCTGGTGGACGGCCGGGCCACCGACGAGCTGGAGGCCCTGCTGACCACGCCGACCGGCGTGATGGAGCTGCACCTTGGCAAGCGCACCGGCACCCAGGTCGAGTTCGCCACCGACGCGGTCGTCCGGACGCCGACCGCCAAGGAGGTCACCGCCGGGCACCGACTGTTCGGCATCGTCGAGGGTGCGTTGCTGTACGCCCAGGAGATGGCGGCGATGGGGCACGGGCTCAGCCCGCACCTGTCCGCCCGGCTCATCCGGGTCGGCGGCTGACCGTCAGCCGACGGGAAAGCCCAGCACGGCGTGCAGGGCGGGGGTGCGCGGGCAGTGGTCCCGACGCACCCCGTCCAGCATCCGGACCTCGGTGAGCCCACGGACCGACGAACTGAACCAGACCCCGTCCGCGGCGTGCAGCTCCGCCGGCGTGACCATCCGTTCGGCGGCGCTCAGGCCCAGCTCGTCGGCGTGGGCGAGCAGCCAGGCCACGGTCGTGCCGGGCAGGATGCCGGTGGTGGCGGCCGGCACCGTGCAGAGCGTGTCCCCGGTGAGCCACACCACGTTGGCGGTGGGCCCTTCCAGGGCGTACCCGTCGGAGGAGACCCAGAGCACGTCGTCCACCCCGGCCCGCTGTGCCCAGCGGCGGGCGGCGCTGTTGACCGCGTACGAGGTGGACTTGATGCCGGCCGGCAACCAGTCCAGTCCGGTACGCGCGTCGGCGGGCACCCCCAGCGGCAGGACGGCCACGGTGATCCCGTTCCGCCGCGCCGCCCGGGACGACGCCGGCACCTCGGTCAGCGTGGCGTAGACGGTCGGTGCCCCACCGGCCTCCGAGCCCCGGGTGCAGACCAGCCGCAGCGCACCCTCGATCTGGGCGGGCCAGCCCGCGCGGACCGTGTCGAGCAGGTCGATCAGCGTGTCGGTGGGGGGTAGCTCCAGGTCGACGGCCGCGGCCGCCGTGGTCAGCCGGGCCAGGTGCTCGTCGCGCAGCCACGGCCGGCCCTGACGCAGGTGCATGGACTCGAAGAGCCCGTCGCCGCGCAGGACGCCCAGGTCGTCGCCGCGGAGCACCGGCTCGTCGACCGGGATCAGGCCCCGCCCGAGCACGGCGATCCGTGCGGCCGGGACCGTGCCAGCGGAGGAGGTCACCATGACCGTGCAGCGTAGCGGCGCGCAGGGGGGTGGCGCGATCGGCGAACTATGATCGGACGGTGTCCGAATCCTCCCTCGCGGAAATGCTCCGGGCCCGTGGGCTGCGGCTGACAGCCCAGCGGCAGCTCGTCCTCCAGGCGGTGCTCGATCTGGGCCACGCCACACCGGAGCAGGTGCACACCGCTGTCCGGGAGGTCGCCGCCGGCGTCAACATCACCACCATCTACCGCACGCTGGAGCTGCTGGAACGGCTCGGCCTGGTGACCCACACCCATCTCTCCCACGGCTCGCCGACCTATCACGCGGCGGGTGAGCACCAACACGTCCACCTGGTCTGCCGGGAGTGCGGCGCGATCGACGAGGTCGATCCGGAGCTGTTCCGTCCGCTCAGCGACGAGTTGGCCGCCCAGCGGGGTTTCCGGGTGGACATCGGGCACGTGTCACTCTTCGGCGTCTGCGCACGCTGCGAGAACGGGGACCACAAATGATCGACATCGCGGGTGCGGTGGCCGTCGAGAGCATCGACGAGGCCAGCCGCGACCAGCCCGATCCGGCGCACGTCGCGGCCGGGGTGCGGGGGGTCGCCGCGCACTATGGCGACCCGCTGCGCGAGCAGCGCACCCTGGACACCGAGGTCGGACTCGTCGACCGGTCGCACCGGGGCGTCATCGCGGTGCCCGGGGAGGACCGCGCCGGCTGGCTGCACACGATCACTTCGCAGCACCTGACGGCGCTGGCCGCCGGTGACGGCACCGAGTTGCTGGTGCTGTCCCCGCACGGGCACGTCGAGCAGCACGCCCTGGTCGCCGAGGACGGCGAGACCGCCTGGCTGGACACCGAGCCCGGCGCGACCGAGGGCCTGTTGACCTACCTGGAGAAGATGCGGTTCTTCAGCAAGGTCGACCCGCGCGACGCCACCGCCGAGCGGGCGCTGCTGTCGCTGGTCGGCCCCGCGGCCACGGAGGCGCTGGGCACGCTCGGGGTGACCGGGCTGGCCGAACCGGACCTGGTCGCGGTGCCCGGTCCGAAGTTCGCCGCCGGCGCCGTCCCACCGCGGGCGAGCGTTCGGTACGACGTACGACCGCTGCCCGTCGGCGGCTGGGCCCGGCGCTGGCCGCTCGGCGTGGACCTGCTGGTGCCCCGCTCGGCGATGGACCAGGTGGTGGCGGAGCTGCGAGGCGCGGGCGTGCCGGTGGCGGGCCTGTGGGCGTACGAGGCGATCCGGGTGGCCGCCCGCCGGCCCCGGGTCGGGGTGGACACCGACCACCGGACCATCCCGGCCGAGGTGGATCTGATCGGCCCTGCCGTGCACCTGGACAAGGGCTGCTACCGGGGTCAGGAGACGGTGGCCCGGGTGCACAACATGGGCCGGCCGCCGCGTCGCCTCGTACTGCTGCATCTGGACGGGGTGACCACCGACCAGCCGCCGACCGCCGGTACGCCGGTGACCCTCGACGGCCGGACGGTGGGCTTCGTCGGCACCGCCGTGCTGCACCACGAGTTGGGCCAGGTTGCCCTCGCCGTGCTGAAGCGGAACGTTCCGGACGACGCCGCCCTGCGGATCGGCGAGACGGCGGCGGCGATCGACCCGTCCTGACCCGGCCGTCTAGGATCGCCGGCATGACGACAGGGACGTTGATCACGGTGGCCCCGACCGGGGCGGAGTCGGCCAAGGCGGAGGTGCCGGCCCTGCCGGTGACCCTCGACGAGCTGCTGCGCACCGCCAAGGAGTGCGAGGCGCTCGGTGCCGCCGTGATCCACGTCCACATCCGTGACGACGCGGCACGGCCCACCCTCGACCCGGCACGCCTGGCCGAGACGGTGGCGGCGTTGCGGGAGACCACCGACCTGATCGTGCAGCTGTCCAGCGGCGGCGCGGTGACCGACCCGGAGTCCGCCCGACTCGCGGTGCTCGACGCCCGACCGGACATGGCCTCGTGCACGATGGGCACGGTCAACTTCGGTGAGGACGTCTTCCTCAACCGGTGGGAGTTCATCGTCGACCTGCACGGCCGTATGCAGGACCGGGGGATCGTGCCGGAGTACGAGATCTTCGACCTCGGCCACCTTTCCGCGTTGCAGCGGCTGCTCGGCAGGTACGGACTGCCGGCCGGCGGGCACGTGCACGTCGACTTCGTGATGGGTGTGCCGGGCGGCATGCCGGGCACCACCGAGACGTTGGTCGCGGCTCACCGGATGCTGCGGGACCTGCCGGAGGGCACCACTTTCTCGGCCACCGGCATCGGTCGCAGCACCATCCCGGTCATGCTGGCCGCACTGTCGACCGGTGGGCACCTGCGCGTCGGCATGGAGGACACGGTGACGTACGCGAAGGGGCGCCCGGTGGAGTCCAACATGCAACTGGTCGCCCGCGCGGTCGGCTTCGCGCAGCTCGCCCAGCGCCCACCGCTGACCACCACCGAGGCCCGCGAGCTGCTCGGACTGTAAGGACGCGGCCGTCCCGCGCCCCTGTCACCCGGGCGGTGGACGTCCTGGTCACCCCGCCGCCGGTGCCCCCAGAAGCGTCGGTACCGTCCAGCACGTGGTAAAGACGTACGAGGGCGGCGCGCCGCTCGCCGAGGTGGTCCGGTCCGGGTTCGTGGAGGGCGTGCATCGCGGCTCGGCGGTGGTGCTGGACGCCGCCGGTGTGCCGGTGGCCGTCGCCGGGGACGTGGCCTCTCCGGTCTTTCCCCGTTCGGCCAGCAAGCCGATGCAGACGATCGGGATGCTCCGTGCCGGCCTGCCGCTGACCGACCCGGCCGATCTGGCGCTGGTGTCGGCGAGCCACGCGGGCGAGGACTTCCATCTGGCCCGGGTCGGCGCGCTGCTGGACCGGGCCGGGCTCGATGCCGCGGCCCTGCACTGTCCGCCCGATCTGCCGGTGGGCGCGGCGGCCCGGGAGGCGGTCCTGCGCGCCGGTGGCGGCCCGAGCAGGGTGCAGATGAACTGTTCCGGCAAGCACAGCGGGATGCTGCTGACCTGCCAGGCCGCCGGGTGGCCGCTGGACGGCTACTGGCGACCGGAGCACCCGTTGCAGCAGGGGTTGCGGGCCGCCATCGAGGAGTTCACCGGCGAGCAGGCGGCGGCGGTGGGGGTGGACGGCTGTGGCGCCCCGGTGCTCGCGGTGTCGCTGACCGGCCTGGCCGGGGCGTACCTGCGGCTGGTCGAGGCCGAGCCCGGCTCGACGCCTCGCGCGGTCGCCGACGCGATGCGTGCGCACCCGGAGATCGTCGGCGGCACCCGTGCCGATGACACCAGGTTGATGCGCGGCGTCCCGGGCCTGCTGGCGAAGATCGGCGCCGAGGGTGTGATCGCGGTCGGGCTGCCGGGTGTCGGCGCCGTCGCACTGAAGATCGACGACGGCGCCGACCGCGCCCGGATGCCGGTGTTGGTCTCCGCGCTACGCCGGCTCGGCGTGGACGCCCCGGTGCTGACCGAGTACGCCGAGGTGCCGCTCTTCGGCGGCGGGGTGCCGGTGGGCGCGGTCCGTCCGCTCTGGTAAACCGTGTCGCGGCGTGGCTGGCCCGGCGGCCTGAGGCCGCTGGCTGGTGGCGGAGCCGGCTGGATGGGGCCCGGCGGCCTGCCGGGTGGCCCACTCGTCATGACGGTGATGCCTCAGAGTCATCAATATGACTCTGAGGCATCAGGCTCGTCCGACCGCCGACCGCCGACCGCCGACCGCCGACCGCCGACCGCCGACCGCCGACCGCCGACCGGGGGTCGATCAGGCCAGGAAGTCGAGCAGGGCGGCGTTGACCGGCTCGGGGCGCTCCAGCGGCAGCAGGTGCGCGGCGTCCGGCACGTCGGGCAGTCGTACCGCGTTGGGCGCCTCGGCGGCGATCCGGTCGGCGAGCCGGCTGATGTCCGGCACGTCGGCGGCGCCGGCGGTGACCAGGACGGGCATCCGCAGTTCGCCGAGGCGGCCGATCGCCGGCGGCGACAGTTCGCCCACCTCGACCGCGCCGAGCGCCAGCTCGGCGGCGAGCGCCCGCTGGTCCATCTCCTGCGCGAACGCGATCAGCTCGGGGTCGACGTCGGCCGGCTGGCGGCCCGGACCGACCACCCAGAACCGCACCTCACCGGCGGCCCCGGCGACGAAATCGTCCGGGTCGACCTCGCCGACCAGGCTGTCCCAGAGGTCGTTCGCCTCGTCGGACCACTCGTTGCCGGAGACCGCCGTGTCGAACAGCGCGAGCGCGCTCACCCGGTCCGGGTGGGCCAGCGCGGTGTCGATGGCCACCGATCCACCGAACGAGCAGCCGACCAGGGCGGCCCGGGGCAGGTCGAGCGCGTCCAGCAGGCCGGCCACGTCGTCGTGGTGCGCGAACGGCGTCGGGGGCAGCTCGGAGTCGCCGTAACCGCGCAGGTCCGGAACGATCACCCGGTGCCGGGCGGCGAGCGCCGGGACCTGTCCGCGCCACATCCGGCGGTCGGTGATGCCGGCGTGCAGCAGGACGACCGGCGAACCGGTGCCGACCTCGTCGTACGCGATGGCTGATCCATTGACTGTGATCTTGTGCACGGAGGGACCGTACGGACCGGAGGGGCGGCACGCAAATGGGACGTTGAGACCTTGCTAACTCTGGTTAGCGTTTTGCTTGCAGGAGCTAGCAGGGCCGTCTAGCGTCAGTCTCATGGCCACACCGAAGGACCTTCCCGACGTCGGCGGGTTCATCCGCGATCTACGGCGCAACGCCAAGATCTCGCTGCGGCAGCTCGCCGAGCAGGCGGGAGTCAGCAACCCGTACCTCAGCCAGATCGAGCGCGGCCTGCGCAAGCCCAGCGCCGAGGTGCTCCAGCAGCTGGCCAGCGCGCTGCGGGTCTCCACCCCGGCGATGTACCTGCGGGCCGGGCTGCTCGACGACAAGGAGGGCCACGGTGTGCTCGCCGCCATCGCCGTGGACACCGACCTGACGATGGCCCAGAAGCAGTCCCTCAGCCAGATCTACGAGACGTTCCGCCGGGAGAACGCCCGGCTGACCGAGGCTCAGGCCGCCGCCGAGACCCCCGGCGCGACCGCCACCGGCAACACGGCCGGGACGACGACCCCGACCGATGTCGCCGACCAGCCGGCCGACGTGGCCAACCTCGCCGCCACCGGCCCCACCACCGCAGGCGGCACTCCGACCGAGGCCGTGCTCGAGTCGGTCGCCGTCACCGAGGCGGGCACCGCTCCCGCCCCGGGCAGCACGAACACCCCCGAGAAGAAGGCCGCCGGTCCGGCGGTCCGGAAGGCCGCCGAGGCGGCCGAAGAGGAGACGTCATGACCGAGCCGAAGACGAACCGCATCCCCGCCCCGATCTACGCCGCCGCCGGCGCCGGAGAGCTGGCCCTCGAGCAGCTGCGCAAGCTGCCGACCGTGGTCGGTGTCCTCGGCACCCGGGTCGTCGCCGACCTGGGCGGGCGGGCCGTGCTGACCGGCTTCGAGCTGCGCCAGAAGGCCACCGAGACGCTGCGCACCGCCAACGAGACCGCCGGCACCCTGCGCGGCCGGGCACAGGCCGAACTGGACCTCGCCAAGCTCCGCGAGTCGGCCGATCTGGCCAAGCTGCGCGAGGTCGCCGACCTCGACAAGCTGCGCGCGGCCGCGACCCGCAACGCCGCCGTGGTGGTCGCGAGCGCCCAGGCCGCACAGGAGCGGGCGTTCGCCGCGTACGGTGCCCTGGTCGCCCGCGGTGAGCGGGTCGTCGGCGCCGGTGTGCTGGAGGCCGCCGAGACGGTCAACGCCGACATCGAGGCCACCCAGGCCGTGACGTCGACCACCAGCCCGGCCGAGACCACCGCCCCGGCTGCCGGCGAGGTGTCGACCCCGACCGAGGTGTCGACCCCGGCGGAGGTGGCCGAGATCGCCGAGGCGAAGCCGGCCGCCGTCAAGAAGGCCGCCCGCGCCCCGAAGGCCGCCACGCCCGCCGCCACCCCGTCGGCGAAGCTGCCCCGGGCCACCAAGCGGACCCGCCCGGCGGCCGAGTAGTTCGCCGCGTCGACGACCCCGACGGCGTCCTTGTCGGACGTAGTCGGGGTCGTCGACATAAGCTTGCCGGCATGGCCAACGCCGCGCCGATCTTCGCCTTTGAAGTCCGCTACGTGATCGAGCTGATCCTGCTCGTCTTCGCGCTGATCATCCAGGGTGTCGCGCTGGTGCACGCCGTGACGCAGCGCGCCGACGGCTTCCCCGCCATCGGGACGCTGCCCAAGGGTGGTTGGATCGCCATCCTCGCGGTCTGCCTCGTGCTCACCCTGCTCGGCTTCGGTCCGATCAGTCTCTTCGGACTGATCGGCATCGCCGCCGCGCTCATCTACCTGCTTGACGTCCGGGTCGGCCTGCGCGACCTGAGCGACGGCAAAGGGTTCTGGTGAGAGGTTTCCGATGGCCGCCCCCACCGGACAGCGGGCCCCGCACCTCGGGGCCCGGCCCGGGCGGGCCGCGAACCGGTCGACCCGCACTGCCCGAGCCGGAGACCGAGCTGGTCACCACCCCGCACGGCGTACGACTGGAGAGGCTGGTCACCGGCACCGGTGATCCGGTCACCGTGTTCGCGCACGGGCTGGGCAACGGCATCGCCACCACCCGCCCGTTCGGCAGCGGGGTTACCGGCCGCAAGGTGTTCTTCCAGTTCCGGGGGCACGGCCGATCCGACGCGCCGGACGGGTCGTGGACGTACCTCGACCTGGCACGGGATCTGCGCGCCGTCGCGGATCTCGGCGGCGCCAGCCGCGCGTTCGGGGCGAGCCTCGGCGCGGGTGCCCTCTGCCGGCTGCTGACCGAGAGCCCGGAGCGCTTCGACAAGCTGGTCTTCTTCCTGCCCGCCGTGCTCGACGAGCCGCGTGGGCCGGTGGCCCGGCAACGCCTCACCGACCTGCTGGAGGCGGTGGAGAGCGGCGACGCCTCGGCGGTGGCCGACGTCGTCTCGCTGGAACTGCCGCCGCCGGTGCGTAACACCCCGGCCGGCTGGGCGTACCTGCGGCAGCGGCTCGACCAGTTGCTCCGCGACGGCCTCGCCGACGGTCTGGCCACCCTGCCGGAGCAGGCGCCGCTGCACGACGTCGCCGCCCTGGCGGCGGTCAACGCGCCGGCGCTGGTGATCGCGTGTGCCGGCGACGACCTGCACCCGGTCGAGGTCGCCGAGCGGCTCGCCGCCGCGTTGCCCCGGGCCACCCTGCACGTGTATGACCGGCCCGGCGTGCTCTGGTCGGAACGCGCCGACCTGCGGGAGCGCATCTCCGGCTTCCTCAACGAGTAGCCTGCCCTGTCATGGGCGTCACACAACACGGCCGGACGCACCGGCTGGACCTGGCGGACCCGACCCTGCGCGAGTGGACGTGCACGGTTCTGCACGCCGATCCGGAGCAGGGCATCGTGCTGGACCGTTCGGCGTTCTACCCGGGCGGCGGTGGCCAGCCACCGGACCACGGCGTCCTGCTGTGGCAGGGCGTGCAGACCCGGATCGTCGGCACCCGCAAGGGCGACGACCCGTACCTGATCCCCGCCGAGGGTGACCCGTTGCCGCCGGTCGGCACCGAGGTCGTCGGGGCGGTGGAGGACGAGCGCCGTACCCGGCTGATGCGCACCCACTCCGGCCTGCACGTGCTCTGCGGTGTGGTGTTCCGCGACTTCGGCGCGCTCGTCACAGGCAACTCGATGGAACCCGGCGAGGCCAGGATGGACTTCAACCTTCCCGAGGTGCCTCCCGACTTCAAGAGCCGGATCGAGGAGTTGGTCAACGCCGAGGTGGCCGCCGACCGGTCGGTCGCCACCCGGGTGCTGCCGCGCACCGAGGCGCTGGCCCTGCCGGACATCATCCGCACCCAGTCCAACCTGATCCCGCCGGACGAGCAGGAGGTCCGGATCGTCGACATCGTCGGGCTGGACGTGCAGGCCGATGGCGGCACCCACGTCGCGTCCACCGCCCAGATCGGCAAGGTGCAGGTGGTCAAGGTGGAGAGCAAGGGCCGCGCCAACCGCCGGGTACGCGTCAGACTGGTGGACTGACAAATTCGGACCCCGGTTGTCAGGTATCGCTGACAACCTCGCAGGTATGACACAACCGCTCGCAGGAAAGATCGCGCTCGTCGCCGGGGCGACCCGGGGAGCCGGCCGGCAGATCGCCGTTCAGCTCGGCGCGGCCGGTGCCACCGTGTACGCCACCGGTCGCAGCAGCCGCGCCGGCCGTTCGGAGATGGACCGACCGGAGACCATCGAGGAAACCGCCGAGCTGGTCACCGCGGCCGGCGGCACCGGCATCGCCGTCCGGGTCGACCACCTGGTGCCGGAGCAGGTCCGCGACCTGGTCGCCCGGATCGACGCCGAGCAGGGCCACCTCGACGTGCTGGTCAACGACATCTGGGGCGGCGACCCGCTGGTCACCTGGGACAAGCCGGTCTGGGAGCAGCCACTCGACGCCGGTTTCCGCACCCTGCGGCTGGCCGTCGACACGCACATCATCACCAGCCACTTCGCCCTGCCGCTGCTGATCCGCAAGCCCGGTGGCCTGGTCGTGGAGATCGGCGACGGCACGAAGGCGTACAACGACGAGAACTACCGGCTCTCGGTCTTCTACGACCTGGCCAAGGTGTCGGTCAACCGGCTCGCCTTCACCCAGGCGCACGAGCTGAAGCCGCACGGCTGCACGGCCGTGGCGCTCACCCCCGGCTGGATCCGCTCCGAGTCGATGCTGGAGCACTTCGGCGTCACCGAGGAGAACTGGCGCGACGGCGCCGCCACCGACCCGAACTTCCTCATCTCGGAGACTCCGGCGTTCGTCGGCCGCGCGGTGGCCGCGCTCGCCGCCGACGAGGAGAAGGGCCGGTGGAACGGCCAGTCCGTCGACGCCGGCACGCTGTCCAAGGTGTACGGGTTCACCGACGTCGACGGCAGCCAGCCGGAGGCGTTCCGCTACATCGTCGAGGTCGTCGACGCCGGCAGACCGGCCGACGTCACCGGCTACCGGTAGAGGTCGCGCAGCCGGTCGGCCGCGTCGGCGAACCGCGTCCGTAGCTCGGGTGGATCGACCGCCTCCACCTCGGGGCCGAGGCCCAGCAACTGGTGGTACGCCACCTCGACCGACTCGACGGGCAGCCGGGCCACCACCCAGCCCTGCCCGTCGGGTTCGCCGGCGGCGGCGAGCACCTCGTCGTACACGAACGGGGCATCGACCAGGTGTCGGAGCTGGCGCAGGCCGGCGGGGCTGAGCCGGACGGTGACCTCGGCCCGCAGCATGGTCCGCAGGAACGACCCGGCCTGCTCGCGCCAGTGCCCGGCCAGGTCGAAGCCCTCGTCGCGGTCGAAGCTCTCGTCGCCCACCTCCACCCCGGCGACCCGGTCTCCCGGAACCAGCCCGGCACGTCCAGGTGGAACCGTTGGCCGGTGCGGGCCGGCGCGTCCCGCAGGGCGGGCGGCAGCGCGGCCAGCACCCTCAACTCGGCGGACGCGACCGCATCGGCGAGCCCCATGTCGCCGGCCGGGCCGGGCAGACCGGCGAGGAAGAGCGCCTCGGCCTCGTCCCGGGTCAGCCCGGTCAGGCGGGTCCGATACCCGCCGAGCAGGCGGTACCCGCCGGCCCGGCCCCGGTCGGCGTAGACCGGCACCCCGGCGGCGGAGAGCGCCAGCACGTCCCGGTACACGGTCCGCTCGGAGACCTCCAACTCCCGGGCCAGCTCGCCGGCCGTCATCGACCCGCGCGCCTGCAACAGCAACAGCAGCGAGATCAGTCGGGAGGCGCGCACCCGCCCATCCTGCCCCGTGCCGCTCGCCGCCCGGCGGATTCGATCACCGGTCGTTAGGCTGCTCGATCGTGGACGTCAGCAGAATCGCCAGCCCGGTGACCGGGGTCGTCGGACGCTTCTTCGCCGGCGCGGGGCTGCTCCTGCGTGGGCTCGGCCTCTACGTCCGCAGCCCGGGGCTGATGCTGCTCGGCATCGTGCCGGCGCTGATCTCCGGCGCGCTCTTCGTGGCCGCGCTGGCCACCCTCGTGTACTTCGTGGACGACCTCGCCGCCCTGGTCACCCCGTTCGCCGACGACTGGTCGACGTCGGCCCGCAGTCTGGTCCGGGTGATCGCCGGGCTGGCCTTCCTGGGGCTCGGCGGGCTGCTCGGCGTGCTCACCTTCACGGCGGTGACGCTGGTCATCGGCGACCCCTTCTACGAGAAGATCTCCGAGCGGGTGGAGGATCGCCTCGGCGGCACTCCGGGTGCGGTGGAGGTGCCCTTCTGGTCGTCGCTGCGCCGCAGCATCGCCGACTCCGTACGACTGGTGGCGCTCACCGCGTTGGTCGGCATCCCGCTGTTCCTCGCCGGCTTCATCCCGGTGGTCGGCCAGACGGTCGTCCCGGTGATCGGGGCGGCGGTGGGCGGCTGGTTCCTCGCCGTGGAGCTGGTCGGTGCGCCGTTCTACCGGCGCGGGATGCGGCTGCCGCAGCGCCGGACGATCCTCAAGGCGGACCGGCCGGCCGCGCTCGGTTTCGGGGTGGCGGTCTTCCTCTGCTTCCTCATTCCGCTGGGCGCGGTGCTGATCATGCCGGCCGCGGTCGCCGGTGCGACCCTGCTGGCCCGCCGATCGTTGGGCCAGTCGGCCGAGGAGCGCTGACATGGAGATCACCCTGGTCGAGGGGGACATCACCGCCCAGGCGGTGGACGCGGTCGTGAACGCCGCGAACTCGTCGCTGCTCGGCGGCGGTGGGGTCGACGGTGCGATCCACCGGCGCGGCGGTCCGGCGATCCTGGCCGAGTGCCGGGCGCTGCGGGCGTCCCGTTACGGCAGAGGGCTGCCGACCGGTCAGGCGGTGGCGACCACGGCCGGGGACCTGCCGGCCCGCTGGGTGATCCACACCGTCGGGCCGGTCTGGTCGGCCACCGAGGACCGGTCGACACTGCTACGCGACTGCTACGCCAACAGCCTCCGGGTGGCCGACGAGCTGGGTGCGTCCACGGTGGCGTTCCCGCTGATCTCCGCCGGGATCTACGGCTGGCCGGTCGACGATGCGGTCCGCCAGGCGCTGTCGGTGCTCCGTCGGGCCACGCCGGCGACGGTCAGCGAGGCCCGCCTGGTGCTCTTCGGCGCGGACACCCACGCTGCGGCCTGCGAGATCTCTGCGGTTTAGTCGTCGTCCAGAGAAGACGTTAGAGACAGTGCGATTGCATAGTCGGCCGACGGGCCGTTGACCAGGAGTTCGGGACGAGTTCGGCCTCTGTCGAGGTGCAGGAGGCGGGTGAGGCCGCGCGGTGAGCAGGCCGAGGCGGTACCGCACGGTCATCGCGATCGACGGCAAGGCTACCCGCCGGCCAGGCCCAGCCGGTCGATCTGCAAACCTGGATCCGCCGCCACTGGCACATCGAGAACTGCCTCCATCACGTACGCGACGTGACGTTTCGTGAAGACCTCCACCAGGCCCGAACAGGCACCGGACCCGCCGTCATCGCAACCCTGCGTAACACCGCGATCGGCTGGCACCGCATCACCGGCGCGACCAACATCGCCCGAGCCACCCGCCAAGCCAACCGTCGCTCACACGACCTGATCACCGCCGTGACCAGCAGTTGCCCGACAACGCAATGACCCTGGGGCCCTGGCCCTGCTGGCACACCTGATCACCATCGGGCACTTCGACCACATCCATCGATGGTTACGATGGCAACGCCGACACCAGCACCGCGCCGAAATCGCCTACTATCAGTGAAGACTCCATCTCCGCCAGGTGCGGCTGGAGTGCTAGGCAGCCGAGTTTGACAATGCCGGAGCGGCAGGTCGCACCATGTCCGACTCGCCACAGCCGAGCGTGCGAACCCAATCTGCAAATCCTTCAGAGAAAAGAAAGAGCCAGGAGATACGCTCCACTTTGGAGCATTCCCTTCCCCTGTGTGACCGCAAGGGCCTGAGTGAGTATGCCTTGTAGGGATCACGCCGCTCGCAGGGATCACGCGGGGGATCACAGCCACCAGAGGAAGGACCGTATGACGATCAAGACCTTACTCAAGAGTGTCACGGCAGGTGCCGCCGTGGCGGCCATGCTGTCGACGGCGGCACTCACGGCAACTGCCGCCCCTGCAGAGGCGTCCATGGGCAAGGGCCGGTATCTGCTTTGCTCGCAGGCAAACTATTGGTCGTACGTCAGATTCTATAAAACTCCCACGAACTTCAACTGGTCTTCGATTGCCTCGATCCCGGTCGAGCCGGGCACGTGCAGAAAGGGTAATATTCCTTCGTCCACGTCACGGATTGAAGTCGTGGGGTGGAATCCATTCCCAGAGCTGAAAATCCTCAAGTCCGTTGACGTGTCGGCTGCGAGCAATACGGGCATCAAGTTCTTCAGCAAGGGCAACACCAGCCGTCCGTACGCGACCTACTCGTACTAGTTCGAGGCGTGTCACCGAGCTAGTTGTACTGCCCGGGGATGTTGGTCGAGGTTGTGTGACGACACGACGTAGATAGACGTAATGACGAAGGCCTCCGGTTGTGGGGTGGAGCTGTCTAGGAACCGCTCTGCCAACCAGGAGGCCTTCGTGTCCCGCGCTAACGCTGCTTCGACTCCTCGTGCACGTCTTCGGCTTACGCGCCTGATCGTGGACGAGGGCCGGCGGGTCAGGGCTATTGCGTAGTGGAGTTGCCCTGAGGTTCCCCCTGCGGACCGGACACCCTGAGCCCAGACAGTGTTCTGGGGAAGGATGGCCTGGTGCCACGTCCATCGAAGTACCCCGAGCAGTTCCGTAGGGACGCTGTTGATCTGGTCCGCTCGTCGGGCCGGTCACTGCGTGAGGCCGGTCAGGAACTCGGCGTCAATCATGAGACGCTGCGGAACTGGGTCAACGCGCTCGCGCGGGAGGCGTTCGCCGACGCGCTGAGGCTGGGCCTGCGGCCGGACCCTGCGGTGTACGTCGGGCGGTTCCTGGAGTGGACCCTCCCGCGCGGCGACAACCACGCCGACTGATCAGCTCACATCGGCCAGGCAGGTCCACTGCGACGCCACCGGCCGGTAACCCAGCCGGGCGTTGATCGCCAGCATCGGCGCGTTCGACTCGTCGTTCGAGGTGTACGCGATCCGTACGCCGTCCTCGGCGGCCCGGTGCAGCGCCGCCGTCTTGGCCATCCGGGCCAGTCCTCGACCCCGGTACGCCGGGACGGAGCAGGTGTAGTCCGACCACATCCGTGCACCGTCCCGCTTGACCAGGCTGAACGCGGCCACGTCGCCGTCGACCTCCGTGGCGGTGCTGGCGGCCTTGTCCAGTCCGAGGTTGTCCCACACGTCGTACCGCCAGTTCTCGAAGGTGACCGCGTCGACGGGTACGTCGCCGGGTTCGTCGAGGGCCGAGGCCACGTCGGCCTCGTAGAGCAGGCGGGGGTCCAGCTCCGCGACCGGCCGCAGCCGTACGCCCGGGGGTGGCTCGGGCAGCGCGGGTGGCGGGTTCAGGTCCAGCGCCGAGTAGCGCACCTCCCGGCTGGGCGTGAAACCGTGCCGGCGCGCGAAGGGCAGGGAGTCCGCCGTGGCCATGGTGCGTACGCGCCGAACTCCGAGGAGGCGGAGGTGGTCGATCGCGGCGGTCAACAGCGCCGCTCCGATCCCGCTGCGGCGGCGCTCGGGGTGCACGTGCAGCATGTTGACGTCGCCGAAACCCTGCACCGATGTCGAGGCGTTGGGCTCGGCGGACGTCCAGCCGACCAGCTGACCGTCGACCTCGGCCACGAACGCGGTCCAGCCGTCGTGCGGCGGTGGTTCGGCGATCATCTTGCGGGTCGACTCGACCCCGCGTACGAGGTACGGGTGGACGACCGCCCGCAGGGCGACCACGTCCGCAGCGTCGTCCGGCTGCGCCACCCGGATGCGCATCTCAGGCCACCGCCTGCCGCGACGACGCCACGTACATGGTGGTCTTGACGACGTCGGTGAGAGCGGGTACTTGCAGCAGCGCGACAGGATCCGGCATGCCGGCGAGGCTAACCACGATCCCCCACCGAAGCGACGCAATAACGCGACGCCTGCGCGGCCGCAGGCAGCAATTTCAGGGTTATTGCTGCCTCCCGACGCCGGGAAGCAGCAATAACACCGAAGTTGTGCGGATCTTGGAAGTGAACCTTGCGACGGCGGTCAGGCGGAGGCGCGGATGATCAGCTCGGTGTCGAGCATGACCGCCGGCTCGACGGTCTCCCCGGCGGCCAGCCGGAGCAGTTGCCGGGTCATCCGCCGGCCGAGTTCCACGATGGGCTGCCGGACGGTGGTCAGCGGTGGTTCGGTGTAGGCGGCGGTCTCGATGTCGTCGAAGCCGACCACCGCCACGTCCTCCGGCACCCGCCGGCCGGCCTCGCGCAGCGTCCGCAGGGCGGCGTGCGCCATCAGGTCGGAGGCGGCGAAGACGCCGTCCAGGTCGGGGTGTTCGGCGAGCAGTCGCCGCATCGCCGCGCCCCCGGACTCCCGGGTGAAGTCACCGACGGCGATCAGTTCGGGCAGCCCGGCGGCGGCCACGGCGGTGCGGTAGCCGGTGAGCCGTTCGATCCCGGCGACCATGTCCTGTGGCCCGGCGATGGTGGCGATCCGTCGGCGACCGCTGTCGATCAGGTGCCGGACGGCCGCGGTCACCCCGCCGACGTGGTCGACGTCGACGTACGGCACGGGCACGTCGCCGAGCGGTCGACCACTGACCACCACCGGTATGCCGAGCCGGGCCAGCGTGCCGGGCAGCGGGTCGGCGCCGTGCAACGACGCGAACAGCACCCCGTCCACGTGCCGGCCGGTGGTGTATCGCTCGACGCGGTGATGCCCGGCCGGCGAGCCGGCCAGCATCAGCACGAGTTGTTTGTCGGCCGCCTCCAACTCCTGGCTGACGCCGCGAATGATGCCGGGGAAGACCTGGTCGTCGGAGAAGACTCTTGTGGCCGCCTCCGGCATGACCAGGGCGATCGAGTCGGTGCGCTGGGTGACCAGGCTGCGGGCGGCCAGGTTGGGGACGTACCCCAGCTCGGCGACCGCCCGGTTGACGGCCTCGCGGATCGGCTCGGCGACGGTGGTGGAGCCGTTGACCACGCGGGAGACGGTGGCCCGGGAAACCCCGGCCCGTGCCGCCACCGCCTCGAGCGTCGGCCGGTGCGCCGTCGTCATCGCGACTCCCCCCGCTCGTCACAGCCCGTTCCGGGAGATCACCTCCTGGTACCACCGGGCGCTGGCCTTCGGTGTGCGCCGCTGGGTCAGGTAGTCGACGTGCACGATCCCGAACCGCTTGCGGTAACCCTCCGCCCACTCGAAGTTGTCCAGGAATGACCATACGAGATAACCGCGCAGGTCCACGCCCCGGGAGATCGCCTCGTGCGCGGCACGCAGGTGCCCGTCGAGGTAGGCGATCCGATCCGAATCGATCACCTGCGTCGGGCTGTCGGGCGAGTCGGTGCCCGGCTTGTCGGGGAACGCCGCACCGTTCTCGGTGATCAGCAACGGCACGCCCGGGTAGTCGGTGGCGATCCGCTCCAGCAGCCGGGTCAGACCGGCCGGTTCGATCATCCAGCCCATGTCGGTGAGCGGCCCGGCCGGCGGCAGGAAGTGCACCGCGCCCTCGGTGCCCGGGTACGCGCCGTTGCCGGCGCCGTCGGGCCGACCCGCGACGTAGCTGGGCGCGTAGTAGTTGATGCCGAGCAGGTCGATGGGGGCGGCGATCAGCTTCTCGTCACCGTCGCGGATGAACGTCGGCTCCACGATGCGCGCCACGTGCTCGCGGACGTCGTCGGGGTAGCCGCCGGCCAGCAACGGGTCGAGGAAGATCCGATTGTGCAGGCCGTCGACCAGGCGCACCGCGGCGGCGTCCGCCGCGCTGTCCGGGTCGGCCGGCCGTACGTCCGCCGGGTTGACGGTGATGCCCACGCTGCGCGCGCCGGCCGCACGCAACGCCCGCGCCGCCAGGCCGTGCCCGAGCAGCAGATGGTGTACGGCGGCGAAGGCCGCCGCCGGATCCTGCTCGCCCGGTGCGTGGATCCCGTTGCCGTAACCGAGGTACGCCGAGCACCACGGCTCGTTGAGCGTGGTCCAGACGTCGATCCGGTCGCCGAGGCGCGCGTACACCGCGGTGGCGTACGTGGCGAAGTGCTCGGCGGTGTCCCGGTTGGTCCAGCCGCCCCGGTCGCCCAGGCTCTGCGGCAGGTCCCAGTGGTACAGGGTGACGATCGGGTCGATCCCCCGGTCGAGGAGCGTGTCGGTGAGCCGGTCGTAGAAGTCCAGTCCGCGCGGGTTGGCCGGGCCGGTGCCGTCCGGCTGGATCCGCGGCCAGGACACCGAGAAGCGGTACGCCCGCAACCCCAGCTCGGCCATCAGCGCCACGTCGTCGGCGTACCGGTGGTAGTGGTCGCAGGCGACGTCGCCGGTGTGGCCCTGGTACACCTTGCCCGGCGTACGGCTGAAGGTGTCCCAGATGGACGGACCGCGGCCGTCGTCGCGGGCCGCGCCCTCGATCTGGTACGCGGCGGTTGCCGCCCCCCACAGGAAATGCTCGGGAAAACGGAGTTCACTCACGCCTTTACCGCACCTTCCATGATCCCGCCGATGATCTGACGGCCGAACAGCACGAAGACCAGTAGCAGGGGCAGCGTCGCGATGGCTGTCCCGGTGAACACCTGCGACATGTCCTGGTAGTACCCGTCCGACAGCGCCCGCAGGGAGAGCTGCACGGTCGGATTTGCTGGGTCGTTCAGCACAGCGTACGGCCACAGGAAGTCGTTCCAGGTGGTCATGAACGTGAGCAGGCCGAGTACGGCGGCGGCCGGACGCAGCGCGGGCAGCACGACGTGCCACCAGGTCCGGGCGGTGCCGCAGCCGTCCATCCGGGCGGCCTCGATCAGTTCGTCGCTGATGGCCTGGCCGGCGTACTGCCGCATCATGAACACCCCGAACCCGGTGACCAGCACCGGCACGATGACCGCGGGCAGCCGGTCGTTCCAGTGCAGTCGGGTCATCAGCAGGTAGAGCGGGATCACGCCGAGCTGCGTCGGCACCATCATGGTCGCGATGATCACCAGCAGCAGCGCGTTGCGTCCACGGAACCGCAGCTTCGCGAAGGCGAACCCGGCCAGGCTGGAGAAGAACACCACGGACACGGTGACCGTGGTCGCGACGATCACCGAGTTGATCAGACCGGTCAAAAAGTACGCGTCGGTGTTGTCGAACAGCCGGGCGATGTTGGCGCCCAGGTTGCCGCCGGGCGTGATCGGGGGCGGCAGTTGTCCCATCGCGTCGCTGGACCGGCTGGCGACCACGAACATCCACCAGATCGGAAAGATCGACAGGGCCGCGGCGGCCACCAGGGCCAGGTAGGTGAGCGGGCTGGCCCGCCAGAGCCGGCTCATCGTGCCGCTCCCTTCCGAGGGCCGGACCCGCCGCCGAGGCGACGCAGGACCAGCACGTTGACGGTCGCGACGATGGCGATGAGCGCGAAGAGCAGCCAGGCGACCGCTGATCCGTACCCGAAGTTGTAGTGCGGTGCGAAGGCGTTCTCGAACATGTACATGGTCAGGGTCTGCGACTCGCGCAGCGGGCCGCCCCGGATCGGGTTGGTGCCGGAGTGGAACATCCGGGGCTCGGTGAACAGCTGCAACCCGCCGATGGTGGCGATGATGGCGCAGAAGATGATCGTCGGCTTGAGCAGCGGCACGGTCACCGACCAGAACTGCCGGACGCGGTTGGCGCCGTCGATCGCCGCGGCCTCGTACAGGTCGCGGGGGATGGCCTGCATCGCGGCCAGGAGGATCAGCGCGTTGTAGCCGGTCCACCGCCAGTCGACCATGGCGGAGATGGCCACCCAGGAGGCGATCCGGTTGGATTTCCAGTCGATCGCGTCCAGCCCCACGAGGTCGAGCAGCCAGTTGACCATGCCGAACTCGCGGCCGAAGAGCACCCCGAAGACGATCGCCACGGCGGCGGTGGAGGTGACGTTCGGGACGAGCACGGCCATCCGCCAGCCGGTGCGGGCCCGCAGCCCCCGGTTCAGGAGGTTGGCCAGCCACAGCGCGGCGAGCAGCTGCGGCACGGTGGAGATCACGAAGATGCCCAGCGTGTTCACCAGCGCGTGCCAGAAGTCGACGTCGGCGAGCAACCGGGTGTAGTTCTCCGCGCCGACGAACGGATGGTCGGTGCCGAGCAGGTCCCAGTCGTGCAGGGAGACCCAGAAGGTGTACGCCAGCGGGTAGACCCCGAAGACCGCGAAGAGCAGGAAGAACGGGGCGATGTAGAGGTACGGCGAGAAGCGGGTGTCGAGCCGGCTGAGCCGACCCGAGGATGGGCGGTGGTTGCCGGATGCCGGTGCGACCGGCGGGCGGGCGTCGAGCTGGACGGTCATGCCCGGGGACTCCTTTCCGTCGTGCGGGCGGAACTCCGGCTCCCGGAGCCCGCCCGCACGCTGGCTCGGACTACTTGGCGGCGGCCTTCTTCGCGTTGGTCACCGCGTCGGTCCAGCCCTGCCCCGGGTTGCGCTGGCCGAGTTCCACCGTCCGTACGGCGTTCTCCACCTCGGTGCGGACGGCCTGGTTCTTCGGGCCCATGTAGACCGGCTTGAGGCTCCTCGCGCCACTGCCGAAGATGGTGCCGACCGGCGCTCCGGAGAAGTACGCGTTGGAAGCGCCGGTGATCGCCGGGTCGTCGAGTGCCTGCGGGGAGGAGGGCAGCGGGCCCTTGGCCTTGAACGCGCCGATCTGCCCCTTGGCGCTGGTGAGGAACTTGGCCAGCTCGATCGCCTCGGCCTGGTGCTTGCTCTGCTTGGGCACGGCGAGGTGCGATCCGCCCCAGTTGCCGCCGTTGCCGGGCACCCGGGCGATGTCCCACTTGCCCTGGGCGGCCGGGCCGGCGTTGCCCTCGATGACCCCGGTCATCCACGCGGGGCAGGCGATGGTGGCGAACTTGGACTGCTTGAAGGCGGAGACCCACTCCTCGGACCAGGATCCGTACTTGCCGGACAGCCCCGAGTCGATGATGTCCATGGTGGTGTCCCACGCCTGGCGTACGGCCGGGTTGCTGTCGACGACGAGGGTGCCGCTGGTGTCGTAGTAGCTGTACCCGGTGGTGTTGCCGGCGGTCTGCAGCAGGATGGTGTTGAAGGTGTTGGTGGCCGCGTCGAGGAAGGACGCGCCGGTCTTCGCGGCGACGAAGCGTTCCCCGGTGGCGATGTAGTCCTGCCAGGTCGGCCAGAGTTGGGACACCGCGTCCCGCTCGGTGGGCAGGCCGGCCTTCTCGAAGAGGTCCTTGCGGTAGCACATGGCGATGCCGCCGACGTCGGTGCCGAGGCCGATGAGCTGCTTGCCGTCGGCGGTCAGCCCGGCGTCCCACTTCCAGTCGAGGAAGTTGCCCTTGAGGTCGGCGGCACCGTGGTCGAGCAGGTTGACGAAGTTGCCGGGGTTCGCCTTGTACTCGACCAGCAGACCCTCCTCGATGGCCACCACGTCGCCGGCGCCCCGGCCGGCGGCCAGCCACTGGGTGAGCTTCGGTGAGTACTCGTCGAGGTTGGTGCCGGTGCCGCGTTCGACGATCTTCACGCCGGGGTGCGCGGACATGTACTCCTGGTAGAGCTGCTCGTAGCCGAACTGGCCGAAGACGTCGACGGTCAGTGTGACCTGCCCGTCGCCGCCCTGCCCGTCGCCGCCGCCGCAGCCGGCGGTGACGAGCAGGGCGGTGGTGGCGGCGAGGGCCACCGCGGCGAGGCGGCGGCGCGGGAAGACAGCCATGGGATGGGGACCCCTCTCGAGGTGGTCGATGGCGGCGGTGCTGAGAGAGCGCTCTCACATGAGGGTGGGGGGTGCGTCCGGTGCTGTCAAGAGAGCGCTCTCTCGACGTTGCCGACCGGACCCGGACGCCAACGAGGGCGTCACCCCAGGGGGTGACGCCCTCGCCGCGAAGGACCGGTCAGCGGCCGGTGCGCAGACCTTCGAGCAGGCTGCGGTCGCCGGTCACGTCCAGCGTCTCGAAGCTCACCCGACCCCACAGCGCCAGCAACAGATCGCTCGCCGTGCCGGTGACGTGCGCCCGGGCGTGGTGGTCGTCGTGGTCGAGGATCGTCGCCGTGTCCAGCAACGCCACCCCCTCGCCGCGCAGTCGCAGATACCACTCCTGATCCGCGTCGGTCGCCGCGAGCTGCACCACGCCGTGCCAGTCGCCCGGCACCCGCCGCCGCCCGGCGGGCAGCCAGGTGTCCAGCACCTCGCTCACCCCGTCGGCCGCGAGCTTCGCCTCGACCGGCTCACCGGCGGCGATGGCGAGCTGAGCGTCCCAGCGGTGCACCGCCGTCTCGTGCGCCATCCGCCGCGGCCAGAAACCCGCCCGCTTCGGCTGCGGAGCCCAGTTCCACGCCGGCGCCTCCGGGTCGAGCCCGTCGAAGAGGGTCATCAGCTTGTCGTAGCCCTGCTGCCAGAGCTGCAACGGGCTCACACCGGGCTCCGCGTCGGTCCGATCCGGGCGGGCCGGTACGGTCGTCAGGCCGGAGCCCGCGAACGAAGAAACCCAATGGTAGATACCGGCGAGGTGCAAAGTGAGATCGTTGACTGTCCAGCCCGGACAGGACAGTACCGGTGTCTCCGGCGGGGCCTCGGCCACCGCGGCGGCGAAGGCCGGCCCCTCCGCACGGAGCGCGCCGATCCAGAAATCCTTGCTGCCCTGCAGTCTGCTCATCGCCATCCTCCCGGGGGTGCCGAGCCACCATTGGGTGCCACGGCTACTCCTCAGCCTAAGGTGAAAGACGTGTCAGACGCCTACGCCCAGCCGACAACCGAAACCGATCGTGCCATCCCCGGTCCACTGGCCGGCTACACCACGCTGCGGATGGGCGGCCCGGCCGGGCGGATCGTGGCCGCGACCAGCCCCGACGCCATCGTCCAGGCAGTTCGGGGGGCCGACGAGCCGATCCTCATCCTGGCCGGCGGCAGCAACGTGGTGATCAGCGACACAGGCTTCGCGGGCACGGTCGTCCTGGTGCGCTCCCGCGGCCTGCGCGTCGTCGCCGAGGACGCCGCGTCCGTCACGGTACGGGTCGAGGCCGGCGAACCATGGGACGACCTGGTCGCCGCCACGGTGGCCAACGGCTGGTCCGGGCTGGAGTGTCTCTCCGGCGTCCCCGGCTCGACCGGCGCGACCCCGATCCAGAACGTCGGTGCGTACGGCCAGGAGGTCGCCGAGACGATCACCGGAGTCGAGGTGTACGACCGGACCGAGGACACCCGTTACGCCATCCCCGCCGCCGACTGCGGCTTCGCCTACCGGGGCAGCATCTTCAAGTACCGGGACCGCTGGGTGGTGCTGTCCGTCGACTTCCGGCTCACCAGATCCCCGCTCTCCGGCCCGGTGCGTTACGCCGAACTGGCCCGCGCGCTCGGTGTCGACGTCGGCGACCAGGTTCCGCTGGCCGACGCCCGCGCGGCGGTGCTGCGGCTGCGTGCCGGCAAGGGCATGGTGCTCGACGCCAACGACCCGGACACTCGCTCGGTCGGCTCCTTCTTCACCAATCCGGTCCTCGACCCGGCGACCTACGAGTCGCTCCGGGAACACGCCGCCGACCTGGGCGAGCCGCCGAACTGGCCCGGTGCCGACGGCATGGTCAAGGTGAGCGCGGCCTGGCTGATCGACAAGGCCGGCTTCGCGAAGGGGCATCCCGGCCCGGACGGCGTGGCCATCTCCGGCAAACACACCCTCGCCCTCACCAACCACAGCGGCAACGCCAGCACCACCGACCTGCTCACCCTGGCCGCCACCATCCGCGACACGGTGCACACCCGCTTCGGCGTAACCCTGCACCCCGAACCAGTCCTCATCAACTGCACCCTCTAACCCCA
>NZ_WBKR01000014.1 GCF_008868155.1 Micromonospora sp. ALFpr18c | reverse complement strand
GGGTCAGCTGTTCCAGTGCTGGCCGACGAGGTCGGTGGCCTGCTGTTCCCACTGGGCGTAGGCGTCCGGGTAGGCCGACACCTGCACGGTCTGCGCGGCGTCGGTCAGCGCCATGTCCTGCCAACCGTCGACCTGCGTGAGGCCCTTGAGGAACGCCGTCGTCGAGTAGGCCGGGTCGGTGATCTGCTCCGGCGTGCCCCAACCGGAGCTCGGGCGCTGCTGGAACAGGCCCAACGAGTCGTGGTCGTTGGCGTCACCCAGGTGACCCAGGTTCTCCAGCTTCGACTCCTGCAAACTCGTCGCGATCGAGATCACCGCGGCGCGTTCGGGCAGGCCAGCCTTCTTCGTCGCGGCGATGATCGCCTTGACGTTCGCGGTCTGCTCACCGTTGAGGTCGATGTGCGACTGCTCGCCCTGCGGCTTCGGCGCACCCGTCTGCACCGCCACCGCGACGGGCTTGGCGTCCACCGGGGTGGCGTGGGCGGCGATCGGACCGGCGAACACACCACCGGCGAACGCGAGACCAGCAACAGACAGCACACTCTTACGGAAGATCGTGGTCATGGGGGTAGCTCCTTCGGGGGTAGGAACACCCACACCGCCAAGGGGGAAAACGGCGGGCAGGGTGTGAGCACCTCGTCCGGCGCTGCACAAACAAGGGGGAAAGTTTGGGGGCCTGCGAGCCCGGGGGCTCGCGGCGCCGATGTCGGCGGCCTACCAAGCGCGGGGGCTCGGGGCGCCGGGACCGGATGCAACGACCGGCGGGCCGGGGTCATTCCCGGGGGGCGGCCCATCCAGCGGCGCCCGCATCACGGCGGCGCCTGGTCGCTGGCCGGGTCTGCAACGACCGGACCGGGCCGGGCATTCCCACCCCGCACCGGGGTCGAGCCTCACCGGCGGTGGTCCTGCGATCGTCAGGGGATGTAACGACCCCCAGCCAGCCACCATTCCACCGCCCGAGTGCGGCCGGTCACAGCCCACAAACCCCACCACCGGACAAACCACCCACCCCGACGCGACCGACCACGACCCCCGTCGGGCACTCACCGGGTGATCCACTCGGCTTCGGCGAAAACGGGGTATCCGGGACGGGGTGACACCCCAGTTTCATTGATGCCGAGTTGATCGCAACGTCGGGCTGAGGATGGATCCGACAAGGGCGGGTCTAGCTCTCATCGGCGGGCCAGGAGCCGCTGCGGTAGAGCGTGCCCCGGCCGCCCGGATCGGGGATCCCGTGCAGCGAGCGCCGCTCGGGGTCGGTCGGCTCGGGGTTGCCGGCGGCGCGGCGGGCTCGTCGCACGCGGGATCCGACGAACCAGGCGACGGCCGCCCCGCAGACCACGATCACCACGTTCTGCAGCGCGCCGACGTAACCCTCGACGAGATGCCAGTTGTCGCCCAACAGGTAGCCGGCGAGCACGAAGGTGGTGTTCCAGATCAGGCTGCCCAGCGTGGTGTAGAGCAGGAAGGTGCTGACCGGCATCCGCTCCACCCCGGCCGGGATGGAGATCAGGCTCCGGAAGATCGGGATCATCCGCCCGAAGAAGACCGCCTTCACGCCGTGCCGCAGGAACCACGCCTCGGTCCGGTCCACGTCGGCGAGCTTGACCAGCGGCAGCCGGGCCACGATGGCGCGCATCCGGTCGCGGCCCAGGGAGGCACCGATCAGGTAGAGCGCCAGCGCACCCACCACCGAGCCCAGCGTGGTCCAGAAGATCGCGCCGAGCAGGCTGATCCGACCCTGTGCGGCCACGAACCCGGCCAGCGGCAGGATGACCTCGCTGGGGATCGGTGGGAACAGGTTCTCCAGGGCCACCGCCAGGCCGGCGCCCGGCCCGCCGAGCCGTTCCACCAGGTCACTGACGTAACCGACGATGCCGCCCTGCGGAGGTTCCGCCGCGGCGGTGGGGGTTCCGGTGGCGAGCACGGCGTGGGACGTTCGAATCATGACCCCAACGCTACGAAGTGATCCTGAGAACCGACCGGGAGGCGGTCAGCCAATGTCGTCGGACGTGCACACCACCGGCCGTACCCCACTGCGGCTCGCGGTGGCGCAGCCGCCGTGCGTACCCCTGGATGTCGCGGAGAACGCGCGGGCGCACGCTGCCGCGGTCCGCGCGGCGCGCGCCCGGGTGGTGGTCTTTCCGGAGCTGTCGCTGACGGGGTACGAGTTGGACGCCCCGGTCGTGCCGGTCGACGACCCGCGGTTGGCGCCGCTGGTGGGGGCGTGCGCCGAGACGGGCACGCTGGCGTTGGCCGGTGCGCCGGTCGCCGGTGACCACATCGCGGTGTTGGCGGTGACCGGCGCTGGTGTGACGGTGGCGTACCGGAAGATGTGCCTGGGTGGCGCGGAGCCCCGCCGGTTCGTTCCGGGTGACACACCGGGTGTGCTCGATGTGGACGGTTGGCGGATTGGCCTGGCGGTGTGCAAGGACACCGGCGTCGCCGCGCACGCGCAGCGCACGGCCGCGTTGGGGATCGACGTGTACGCGGCGGGGGTGCTGGAGTTGGCGAGCGACGCCGCCGTGGTGGACCAGCGGGCACACCGGATCGCCGTCACGCACCGGGTCTGGGTGGCGGTGGCGAGTTTCGCCGGGTCGACCGGTGGTGGCTTCACCGAGGCGGCGGCGCGCTCCGGCGTCTGGACGCCACAGGGCGAGGTGCGCGCGCGGGCGGGTACGGCGCCGGGCGAGTTGGTCCGGGTGAGCATCGACTGAGCGGCCGACGCACTGCCCGACGGGCGCCACCGCACCCTGCCCGGTGAGTGGCACGGCGCGTCCGACGAGGTGCTGGCACCGGTGCTCGCCGAGCATGTCGCCGGTTGACCGCCGCCCGTCGAGGCGCGGCCTGTCGTACGGCGCGGCCACAATCCCTGCATGGCTGTGATTCCCGCTCGGCTGTCGGTGGTCACCGTCGGCGCACGCGACATGGGCCTGCTGCGGTCGTTCTACCGATCGTTGGGCTGGCCGGAGCTGCCGTCAGCTGACGACGGCTGGTCGGCGTTCCTGCTCGGTGGTGTCCTGCTCGCCCTCTATCCGCTGCCGGAGCTGGCCGCCGAGGCGGCACCCGGTGTTTCCGATCCGGCCGGCGGCTGGTCCGGGGTGACGCTGGCGTGCAACGTCGACGGTCGTGCGGACGTCGACGTGGCCTTCGCGGCGGCCGTCGCGGTGGGGGCGACGGTGGTGGCGGAGCCGACCGACCGGTCCTGGGGTGGGCGCTCGGCGTACATCGCCGACCCGGAGGGCAACCGGTGGGAGATCGCCTGGGCGGGCACGGCCGTCTTCGACGAGAGCGGCGCCCTCGTCTCCTTCGGTTGAGCGTGCCGTGGTTGCTCCCGGCAGGCGAGCTTGGAATGCTTCGGCCATGACTTCCTTCCCGGGGACCTTCGCCGCCGATGTCATCGGTGAGTCGGCTCGGACGCAGTTCGAGACGTTCATCGATGAGCACCGCAGGGCGCTCGACGACTACCTGGACGGGCTGACCGAGGAGCAGGCGCGCCGGTCGTTGGTGCCATCGCGGACCACGCTGCTCGGCCTGGTGAAGCACGCGACGTTCGTCGAGAAGGTGTGGTTCGACGAGGCGGTCACCTGCCGGTCGCGCGCCGAGATCGGCATCCCCGCGACGCCGGACGAGTCGTTCATCCTCGACGACGGCGACACGATCGCCACCATCCAGCGGGCACACCGCGAGGCGTGCGAGGCGTCCCGCCGTGCGACGGCGTCGCTGGGCCTGGACGACGTGCTCCGCGGCAACCGGCGTGGGCCGCTGCCGCTGCGCTGGGTCTACCTACACGTGTTGCGCGAGCTGGCTCAGCACTGTGGGCACGCGGAGATCCTGCGCGAGCAGATCCTGAGCGAGTAGTGCCGAATATCATCGCCGCATGCCCGAGTTGATCGCGCCCACCGTCCGTCTGCACGACGCCTGGCTCGAGGCGCACGACGAGTGGGGGCCGGGCGTCCACGAGGATGGTTTCGGGCTGCGGCCGTCCGACGAGGTGCGCTCGCCGGACGGGTTCGCGGCGTGGGTGACCCGGCTCAACGACCAGTCGGATCCGGCGATGCCGCTGGACGGCGGTCAGGTGCGGTGCACGTACCGCTGGATCGTCGAGGACGGCCGGGTGCTCGGTGGGATCGCGCTGCGGCACGACCTCGACGATGTCCTGCTGCGGGTCGCCGGGCACATCGGCTACGGCATCCGGCCGTCCGCGCGCCGCCGCGGGTTGGCGACCTGGGCGCTGGGCCGGATGCTCGACGCGGCGCGGTCGCTCGGCCTGCAGCGGGTGCTGATCGCCTGCGCGGCCGACAATGTCGCGTCGGCGAGGACGATCGAGCACCACGGTGGCGTCCTGGAGGACATCCGGGACACCACGCTCGGCCCGACCCGCCGTTACTGGATCACGCTCTAGGCCATCCGCTGGTGTCGCCGAAGCGGCGCAGGGTCCAGCGGGCCGGCGGCCAGGTGCCGGTGTCGTGGTCGGTGGTCCATTCGGTGATCGAGGCCGGGGGGATGACCAGGTCGAACCCCCGATGCAGCGGTTGGGCGGCGAGCGCGTGGAAGGCGACCTCGACCGTCGCGGTGTGACCGATCAGCAGCACGGTGGAGCCCTGGTGCCGGTGGGCGATCTCCATGATCGCGCGGCCGACGCGGGCCACCAGCTCGGCCCAGCTCTCGTTGCCGTTCTCGAACGGCCGGAACAGCCCTCCGCCCACCGCGGCGTGTTCGGTCCGGAAGCGGGCGACGGGCAGCCCGTCGGCGTACGGGGGCGTGTGCCAGGTGCACAGACCGCAGTCGGCCACCGGGCGGAGGCCGAACGCCGCAGCGATCGGTTGCGCGGTTTCGACGGTGCGGCGCAGCACGGACGAGTAGACCGCCACCGGCCGGTCGGTGGCGTGGTCCTCGGCGAGCCGTCTGGCGAGCCGGTGTGCCTGGTCGTGGCCGAACGCCGTCAGGCCCCGGCATCCGTGCGGGCCGCCCACGATCCCGTCGATCTGGTGGACCGACTCGCCATGACGCACGAAGATCAACCGTGTCCGCATCGGCCCATCATGCCAGTGAGACCGGCGGATGGATCAGTCGTCCGTACGGCCGGTGGAGAAGGTGCTGGCCTGATCGAGTAGTTCGTCGAGGTGGGCGCCGGTCCGCGCGGGGAGCCGGTCCCGGTCGACCAGCTCGGCGATGTGGTCACGCAGGTCGGCGACCCGCTTGGCGCGGTCGCGGGACCGGCGGTTGAGGTCGGCGAGGTCGTCGCGCAGGTCCTCGGCGGTTTTGCGGTCGATCTCGCCGCGGGCCTGGGCCGCGGCGAGCACGGCGGTGAACTCGTCGGTGACCTGTCGCAGGCTGACCGGCACCTGCTGGCCCACGGCCGAGGGCGCGGCGCTGCTGGCGGCCGGGGGTGTGGACGGTGCCGCCGGCGTCGGCGACTGGGTGCTGGGCGTGGGCGCCGGAGTGGTGGTCGGCGACGGGCCGGCGACCTGCGCGGGGCGCTCGGGAGCGTCGAGATTCTGGGCGAGCAGCGCGCCGAGGCCCACGACGGCCGCGAGGCCGGCCGCGACCAGCACGACGGCCGATCGACGTGACCGGCGGCGCGGCGCGGCATCCACCGGTACGGGGTGGGGGCGGACGGCGGCGCGGTCGATCAGGGTGGGCGGATGGGCGCTCGGCAGGATGCGCAGCAGCTCGGTGGGCGGCTCGACCGGCTGACCGGCACCGAACCGCATGGCCAGACGCGCTGCCGTCGGCCGGCGGGCCGGGTCGGCGGCCAGGCAGGCGAGGGTCAGCTCGGCGATGTCGGCGGGCAGGCCGGCCACCCGCAGCGGCGGCACCGGTGTGCCCCGCCGGTGCACCTCAAGGGCGTCTTCCCAGCTCTGCACGGGCAGCGGGGCCTGCCCGGTGAGGGTGCGGTAGAGCAGCGCGCCGAGGGCGTACACGTCGCTGGCCGGGTCGGGTGGGCCGGCGGCGAGGCGTTCCGGGGCGAAGTAGGCGGGTGTGCCCATGAGCGGTTCGCCGGACTGGCTGTCGAGCCCGCCGAGCGCGGCGATGCCGAAGTCGAGCACCTTGGCGCCGGTGTCGGTGAGCATGACGTTGCCCGGTTTCACGTCGCGGTGCACCACGCCGATGCGGTGCGCGGCGGCCAGCGCGGCGGCGATCTGCCCGGCCACCCGGACCGCCTCGGGCCAGGGCAGCGGGCCGCCGCGCAGCCGATCGGCCAGATTGTGCCCGTCGACCAGCTCCATCACCAGGTACGGCACGACGGCGCCGTCGGCCAGGGTCGCCTCGGCGTAGTCGTACACCTGGGTCACGTGTGGGTGGGTCAGCCGGGCGGCCGCGCGGGCCTCGCGTCGGATGGTGGCCCGCAGGTGCGGGTCGGCGGCGAGCTGCCCGGCGAGCACCTTGATCGCCACCGGCCGGCCGAGCACCTCGTCGTCGGCACGCCACACCTCGGACATGCCGCCGAGACCGATCCGCTCGTGCAGGACGTAGCGGTCGTGGAGACGGAGGGTGGGCGTGAAGGGTGACATGGCCTCACCAGTCTGCCTGGCGAGTTCCCACTCGACCACCCTGCGTGCCCGGCCCGGTGCCGCCCGTCCCCGACGTACCGAAATGGGCGGTTGTCAGGAGCAGCGGGGCAGCGGTCGGGGCTGGATCCGGTCGGCGAGCCGGCGCAGGGCGACGGCGGTCGCCTCCCGGGTCGGGGCGAGCAGCGCCCGGCGGGTGCGCTCGACCTGGACCGGCGCGTCCGGTCGGGCCGAGTTGACGTGGCGGTTCATGGCGTCGAGAGCGGTGACGTATCCGGTCGGGTATTCCATGGTCAACTCCTCGGGACGGGTCCGGTGGAGTCCCGGACGACGAGTGCGGTGGGCAGCAGCACATGACCGGCTGCGGCGTCCCCGGGCGGCTCGAGCAGCAACTCGGCGGCGATGCGGCCCTTCTCCTCGGCCGGCTGCCGGACGGTGGTGAGGCCGGCCGCCGCGGCCTCGGGGACGTCGTCGAAGCCGGTCACCGAGACCGGCGGGTGGGCGCCGCCCGGCCGTTGGGCCAGCGCGTCCAGCACGCCGAGGGCGAGCACGTCGGAGCCGGCCAGGACGGCGGTGGGGGGCGCGGGCCGGTCGAACAGCCCGGCGACGGCGGCGACCGCCGCCTGGCGGCTGTTGCTCCGGGCGTTGACCAGCGTCAGCTCGGCCCAGTCGACGCCGACCTCGGCGAACGCGTCGGCGAAGCCGGTGAGCCGGCCGCGCGTGGTCGGGTGCAGGGCCTCGTGCACGCCGGACAGGGTGAGTGGGCCGGCCGGCGCGTCGGGGAACACGGAGTCGGCGAGCAGGGCCACCCGGCGGTGACCGAGACCGGCCACGTGCGCGGCGACGCTGCGCGCCGCGGCCCGCTCGTCGATGCCGACGAACCGCTCGTCGTCGCCAGCGTCGTCGCGGGCGGCGGTGCTCACGTACGGCAGCCCGCGCGCCCGGATGACGTCCAGCGCCCATTCCTCGTCGGCCACGCAGTAGACGCAGAAGCCGTCGACGGCGGCGTTCTCCACGGCCCGGCGGGCGTCGGTCTGTGCCGGCGGCAGCGGCACGAGCAGCATGCTGGTGCCGTGCCGCTCGGCGGCCCCGCCCACCCCGGCGAGGAAGCGGACCGCGAACGGGTCGGTGAAGGCGTACGACAGCTGCGAGGTGAACAGCACCCCGATCGAGCCGACGAAGCCGCGCCGCAGGGATCGCGCGGTGGGGTTGGGACCGGGGTAGCCGAGGTGGCGGGCGGCGTCCAGGATCCGCTCGCGCAGGGCGGCGGAGAGCTGGTCGGGCCGGCTGTAGGCGTTGGACACCGTGCTGCGGGAGACGCCGACCGCGTCCGCCACGGCTTGCAGTGTTGGCTTCACCGGCACCCCTCTGTATCGATTCAGACTGGATCGATACAGAGACTAGCCCGATCGGTCGGCGACGGTCAATACGACGGGCCGACGAACGTCCGGGCACCGACCGGCGTGGCGCACGCCGGCGGGCGACCGCGACGACGGGACAGGTGCCCGGACTCCCCCAGCGGCGGCGGTCAGGGCAGGCGGGCGACCGCGCCGTACATGCTCACCTCGACCACCGAGGGGCGCGGCTGCGGCTCGCCCTCGGCCCGCCACTCGGCGACCGAGGTGATGCCCGGCTCGACCACGTCGAGGCCGGTGAAGAAGCCGGTGAACTCCGCCCGGGTACGCAGGTTGATCAGGCCGTGCGGGCCGCCACCCTTGGCCGCCGCCCTGGCCTCCTCGGCGACGGCGGGCGGCAGGTACTCGTGGGTGGCGTGCGAGGCGGCCAGGTAACTGCCCGCCGGCAGCGCGTCGAGCAGCCGGCGCACCAGCGCGTACGGGTCGTCGCCGTCGGGCACGAAGTGCAGCACCGCCACCAGCATGAGCGCGACGGGTTGCGACAGGTCGACGGTGCGCAGCAACTCCGGGTGCGTGAGGATCCGTTCCGGATCGCGCAGGTCGGCGTCGATGTACGCGGTGGCACCCTCCGGAGTGCTGCTCAACAGCGCGCGGGCGTGCGCGAGCACGATCGGGTCGTTGTCCACGTAGATAACCCGGGCCTCGGGCGTGACGGCCTGGGCGACCTCGTGGGTGTTGTTGGCGGTCGGGATGCCGGTGCCGATGTCGAGGAACTGCCGGATGCCGGCCTCACGGGCCAGGAAGCCCACCGCCCGCTGCAGGAACCGGCGATTCTCCAGCGCGGAGGTGCGGATGGTCGGGAAGGCCGCCGCCATCGCGTCGCCGGAATCACGGTCGGCCTGGAAGTTGTCCTTGCCACCCAGCCAGTAGTTGTACCGGCGGGCCGGGTGGGGCACCGAGGTGTCGATCCGGTCGCTCGGTGAGCCCGCCGGCGTGCCCGAAGTGTCGGTGGTCAAGGCTGCCTCCGCGCTGGCGTCCGTCCACTGTCGCCGGTCGCCGACCATGCTAGTGCCGCGCGCACGCTCGCGTGACCCCGGCCGGGGTCACGCCGGGTAGTGCTCGTCGAGCAACCGGCCGAGGATCTCCGGCGTACGCTCCGGCGGTTCGGCCTCGACGCAGAGCCGTTCCATCGCCACCGCGTAATATTCCAGGTCGTCGCGCTTGTCCAGGTAGATCGCGCTGGTGAGCTGTTCGATGTAGACGATGTCGGGCAACTCCTGGTCGCCGAAGCGCAGGATGGTGAAGGCACCGCCGGCCGCAGCGTGGCCTCCGGCGGCGAAGGGGATGACCTGGAGGCGGATGTGGGGTGACTTGGTCGCCTCGATGAGCGCGGTGAGCTGGCCGCGCATCACCTCAGCCCCACCGATCGGACGGCGCAGGGCCGCCTCGTCCACCACGGCCCAGAGCTGCGGCGGGTTGTCCCGGCGCAGCAGTTGCTGGCGCTGCATCCGCAGGGCGACCCGACGGTCAATCTCGGCGGCGCCGGCCGTGCCGTGCCCGAGCAGCACGACAGCGCGGGCGTACTCCCGGGTCTGCAACAGCCCGGGCACGAACTGCACCTCGTAGCTGCGGATCAGCGCGGCCGCCGCCTCCAGGCCCAGGTACGACTGGAACCAGCTGGGCAGCACGTCGCCGTAGCGGTGCCACCAGCCCGGGCTGTTGGCGTCGCGCGCGAGCTTGAGCAACGCCTCGCGCTCACCGTCGTCGGTGACGCCGTAGAGGGTGAGCAGGTCGGAGACGTCGCGTTCCTTGAAGCCGACCCGGCCCAGCTCCATCCGACTGATCTTGGATTCGGACGACCTGATCTCCCAGCCGGCGCCTTCACGAGTCACCCCACTGGACTCCCGCAGCCGACGCAGTTGGGCACCGAGCAGCATGCGCAGCACGGTGGGCCCGGTCGTCGGGCCGCCCTCGGCGGGAACCATCGTCACCTGCGGACCTCCGGATACCGACCATCGCGGACGGGAACCCGGCCCGGCCGACGTGTAAGCATGCCATGGACCGACAGTGAGGTGAACTCCTCCCGGCCCGGCGATTCCGTCCGGCCGCCGGAGGACGGTCAGTTGATCAGATGGTCGAAGTCGCCGTCGCGTGCGCCGAGCACGAAGGCGGCGATCTCGTCCACTGTGTAGATCAGCGCCGGCCCGTCCGGATGTCGGGAGTTGCGGACCGCGATGCCGGCTCCCCCGGGCAGTTCGGCGAGTTCGACACAGTTGCCGCTGGGGTTGCTGCGCCGGCTCTTCTGCCAGGTCAGCGGGGGCAGCTGATGGATCGGGACACCATTGGGTGGCTGCTGCATGAGGAAGTCTTTCTGCTCACGAGCCCGCCGGTGCCCGTGGGAGGAGCGGTGACGGCGAGGGGTGCGGTATCGACATTGGACGCTGCTGCACGTGCATCTGCTATTGCATCTGCACCGGACGGCGAGCATGATAACGCACGTGAATGGTGCCCATCCGTTCACTTTGAGTAACCCCTGGCTGGGCAACCACCAGGGGAAACGGGGGTCCGGCACGGTGTGCGCCGCGTCGGCCGGAGACTGGAGGCGGTCGCGGCGATGGGAGGGCTCGTGCCGGATCCGATGAGTGTCGCCTCCGGCATCTGCGCGGCAGGCGCGCTGCTCTCCTCCTGGCAGTTGCGCCGCAGGGCGGTGCGCGCCGAGGCCGAGATCGGGCACCTCCAGGCCGAGTTGGCCGCCGAGCGGCACGCCGCCAGCCACGACCCGCTCACCGGGCTGCCCAACCGTCGCGCCTTCTACCGCCTCGCGGCCGCCCTGCTCACCGACGCGGCCGGGCAGCCGCTGATTGCCGTCGTGCTCGACCTGGACGACTTCAAGCAGATCAACGACCGGTACGGTCACGCCGCCGGCGACCAGGTGCTGATCAGCGTGGCCGAGCGGCTCGCCGGGTTCGCCGGCGACAACCTCGTGGCCCGCCTCGGCGGGGACGAGTTCGCCGGGCTGCTCGCCAGCCCCACCATCGACCGGCGCTGGATCGAGCACGCCACCCGACGGCTCAGCGAGACCGTGGCCGCACCGATCCGGCTGTCCGGATGCAGCGTCCGGGTGACCGCCTCCGTCGGGCTCGCACCGGTGACCGGCCCGGCCCAGCTCACCGACGCGCTCAGTCGCGCCGACGCCGCCATGTACCAGGCCAAGAGCCTCGGCGGCACCCGCGCACCCCGGCAGCTCGTCGACAGTGTCCCGCTGGGCGAGCACTGAGCCGGCGCACCCGCACGGTCAACGTCGGTCAAGGTCGCGTAGCGCCACGTCGGCGAGGGTGATTACACGAACTGGCCCCGAACGCCTACGACCGGATGATCGGCCTGGATTTGGCCGACGTCAGCGCCGACGGCGCGATCACCAAGGCACCGCGCGGCGGCGACCGGGCCGGCCGCTCACCGGTCAACCGCGGCCAAGGCGGCATGAAACGCTCGACCGGCGTCGACGGCTACGGCATCCCGCTCGGCGTCACCGGCGCCCCGGCCAACCGGCACGACTCGCCGCTGCTACGCGACACCTTCGAAGCGTGCAGCGCCCAGCTGTGCCATCATTGGCCTGAGCAGGTCACCGCCCACCTCGACCGCGGGTACGACAGCACACGCTGGGCAGACGGTGGGGAGGCCGGCGGAGCAGGCCGAGATCGCCCGGTTGCGCCGTGAGTTGGAGTTGACGCAGGCGAAACTGGCGCGGACCGAGACGGCGTTGACGATCGTGGGAAAAGCACGAGAGCTCTTGGAGGACATCTCCAGGAGCGAGCCGGACGGTCCGGACGTGTTCGGGCTCGGCAAGCGCTGATGGCCGCTTACCGGGAGTTGACCAGCACCGGCACCACGACTCGGCAGGCGGCGGCGATGACCGGGATCGCCCGGTCCAGCGCGGACCGGGGCTGTCGCCGGTTCACCACGCCGACAAGATGCTCATCCCCACACTACTTAACGCGGCCATTCGGTGACTCACCGACTTTGCTTCGACTCTGGGGCTGAGGCAACGCCACCCTGTCCATTCGTTTTGGAGGGAGCCTGGCCGTAGGGGATCTGACCACTAGGTCCCGGCCGGCCGGAAGCGCCAGGACTGTGCGCCGGGACGCTGCTGACCAAAGAGGCCGCTCCCGGCACGAAGGGTACCGCCGACGGGATGAGCCGCGGGTCGACCACCGGATGCGGCGGTTGGGGCGGGGCGGGGCGTCGCCAGGGTTTCGACGGTATATGGCGGGAGATACCTGCCGGCGGTGGGACTGGGACTGGGACTGAGAACGGGGACCGGTTATGGTGGAAGCCACCTCTGGTCCTCGACTGCGCCGACGGCATGCGGGGTGCCTCCGGTTCCGTATTTGCTGCTCCGAGAACTGCCTGAGCGACCTCCCAGGAGACGTGACGCTTGCCTACTCGCGACGCGAAGATGCGTGGCAGCGACAGACCATCCTCTGACCGTTCGTCTCGACGTGGGAGTTCGCTGGACATCAGATCCTCCTAGACTGGTGTTTACTGAACAGAAACAGTCAATAACTACAACGCAGCTCGACTCGTCGGGGTTCATAGCCTTCCACGTAAGGGCCGCGCGACTGTGCGTAGTGTTCATTTCGTGCCGCTAGACACCTTTCGCGGTCTGGCTGAGGTCGGTGGAGATAGACCCGTCCCGGTGAGGTATCCGTCGATCAAGCCGGTGCGGTATCACTGGCGTGTGAGGCGGTTTTTCACCGCGGCGGCGAGTTCGGTGGCGGTGCGGACGCAGTGGTTGGCGAAGCTGCGTTTCATCGCTGACCAGGCCTTCTCGGCCCGGTTCAGTTCGGATGCGTAGGCAGGTAGCTGGTAGGCCCGTAGCCAAGGCCGGCGGGCGATCGCGGCGCGCATCGCTGGGCTCTTGTGGGCGTGCAGACGAGCTTGTCAAGTTGTCTGTGTAAGTTGATCTGAATTCATTGATGATTGAGATCTTGATCGGGCGTCGTTTAACCTACGGCAAGGTGGCCGGCGTCGCCGTCGTCGGCAACGAGGACGGCGCACACCACACCATCGGCCAGGTGCAGCAGGCACTCAACGAGGTCGGCTTCACCTGTGCCGCCGCCGGCGCCACCTACTGGGTCGGCGAGGCGCTGCACACGGTGGACTACCGCGACGTCGGGCCGAAGCCCGACACCACCGGCCGTACGACGAAGGCCCTCGCCCTCAACAGCGCGCACCTCGCCCGGCTGCTCGCCGAACAGCCGTACCCGCCGCCGGACGCGCGCGGCGCCGCGGACGGCCCGAGCCGCGCGACGGCCTGACGGGCCGCCAGGGGTACGTCAGCGCCAGCCGTAACCGGCGCGCAGGGCCTGCCCGACCCGCTCGAACCGGGGCCGATCGAGGATGGCGCCCTCGCGCCGGATGCTGTCCTCGCGCATGGTGAGCACGCGGTCCAGACGTACCCAGCTCGGCCGGTTGTCCCGATCCCACTCGCCGGGGCCGAGCGCGAACCAGTGCCGCTGCCCGTCCCGCTCGCTCTGACTGGACAGCATCAGCCCGAACAGCGTGCGGCTGTGCCGGCCGACGACCAGCACCGGCCGGTCCTTGCCCTGCCGGGGATCGTCCTCGTACGGCACCCAGGTCCAGACGATCTCGCCGGGATCGGCCTGACCGTCCCGCTCCGGAGCGTAGGTCAGCTCCCGCCGTTGCAACGCGCTCACCTGGCGTCGGCGGGCCACCTGCGCCGGGCCCGGCCCGGTACGCCGCGGCGACGGGATCACCGCGCCCACCCGGGAGATGCGCGCTGCCACGTTCCTCAACAGACCAGCCACGGCGGGCAGCCTACCGGCCCCCGTCCGCACCCCGGCGCGGGCGGTGGGCTGCGGCAGACTGCTCCCATGACTGAGCTGCCCGACGACCTGCCGATCCTCGAACGGCGTGCGGTACGGGTCGTGGTCCTCGACGACACCGACCGGGTGCTGCTGTTCCACACCCGGGATCCGGACCATCCGCGGCTGGGCACCTGGTGGGAGCTGCCCGGCGGCGGCATGAACGCCGGCGAGACGTACCGCGACACGGCGGTGCGGGAGCTGCGCGAGGAGACCGGCATCGACGTCAGCGCCGACCAGGTCGGCGCGCCGACCTGGCGACGGCGGGCGACCTTCCTGCACCGACAGGTGCGCCACGTCCAGGACGAGGTGGTCGTCGCGGTACGGCTGACCGGCCCCGGCCCGGACGTGGACGAGGCGCACCGGCTCGACTACGAGCGGGAGGACTACTTCGGGTTCCGCTGGTGGCCGCTGCCCGAGGTGGAGGCCAGCCCGGCCCGCTTCTACCCCGGTCAACTCCCCCGGCTGATCGGTGGCTTCCTGGCCGGCGAGGAGATCGACGAACCGTTCGAGCTGTGGTCGTGAGGCGCGGCGGCGGGCAGAGTGGGGGCATGACGACCGAGCTGCACGGGCCGCTCGCCGCGTACGCCGCGCGGCTGCACGCCACGATCGGCGACCGGCACCACATCGCCTCCCCGTTCGGTGCCTGGCTGCTGCTCGCGCTGGCCGGGACGGCCGCGACCGACCAGGCCGACCGCCCGGCGGCCGACGCGCTCGCGGACGCCCTGGGCACCGACCTGGCCGACGCCGCCGACATCGCCCGTGCGCTGCTGGACGCGCCGCACCCGCTTGTCGCGTCCGCCACCGCGCTCTGGCACCGGCCGGGTCAGGGCGACGGCGGCCGGGCCGACTGGCGGGCCGCCCTGCCCGAGCGGACCGAGGTCGGCGCGCTGCCCGACCAGGCCGGGTTGGACGCCTGGGCACGCGAGCACACGCTCGGCCGGATCGAGACGTTCCCGCTGACGGTCGGGCCGGACGTGGTGGTGGCCCTCGCCAGCGCCCTGGCCACCCGCATCTCCTGGGCCGCGCCGTTCGAGGTCGCCGAGGCCCGCGCACTCGGCGCCGGCAGCGCCTGGGCGGGGCAGCTCCGGCGTACGCTGCGCAGCCCGGGCCACGGTCACCGCTGCGCCATCGCGTCGACCCCGGAGGCCGGTGACGTGATCGTGCACGCCGCGTCGGCCCGGGCGGAGGACGGCGCGGGCCTGGTCGTCGTCTCGGTGGCCGCCGCACCGCAGGTGCCGCCGGCCGATGTGCTCGCCGCCGCGTACCGGATCAGTGCCGGCGCGGCCGACGGCGCGCCACCGGCCGGTCGCCGCTCCCTCTTCGACCTGCCGCTCGGTGACGGTCCGCTGTGGACGGTCCGCGAGGAGAGAGTGCGGACCCGGGCCCGCGACGGCCGCGAGGAACGGCACACGGCGGTGCTGCCCTGCTGGTCAGCCCGCAGCGAGCACGACCTGACCGCGCCGGCGCTCGGCTTCCCCGCCGCCTCGGCGACCCTGGCGGCGGCGCTGGCCCTGCCCGTGCAGGACTTCGAGGCACGGCAGGTGGCGATGGCGCGGTTCGGGCGGTACGGCTTCGAGGCGGCGGCGGTCACCGGCATGTTCGGGGTGACGAGCCTGCCGCCGGAGGGTGTCGCCCGGATCGCCGAGTTGCGCTTCGGTCACCCGTACGCGGTGGTGGCCGTCGCCACCGACACCCGGCCCGATCGCAGCACCGGGCCGTGGCACGGCGTGCCGGTCTTCTCCGCCTGGGTCACCGAGCCCGAGGAGTTGCCCGACGCCGACGCCTAAGGCCCGGGACTCGGCGCGCTGAGACGCGGCCCGGCGCGGCACATGATCAACTCAACTTCAGCGAAAGTGCGGTATCCCGGTCGCTGGGACACCGCGCTTTCAGGGAACGCGAGTCGATCATTGACCCCGGAGGTATGACGACAGGACCGCCGCGGAGGAGACGGCCAACTCACGGTCGAACACCTCGTCCGGGGGGACGAACAACATCGCTCGGCCCTCACCGAGGATCACGTCCTCCTGCCGGGCCGTTGTGGTGCCCTCGAACACGTGCACCGTCACCGTGTGCGGGAAGCCGGCCTCATCCGGGCGCGGCCCACTCCACAGCGGGTGCAACACGTCCGCCGTCAGACCGGTTTCCTCCCGCAACTCGCGCCGCGCCGCCTGCTCGGGCGACTCGCCCGGCTCACGGTGGCCGCCCGGCAGACTCCACTGGTTCGGCGAGACCGGGGCGTCCTCGTCCCGGTGCTGCAGGAGCACCGCGCCCGAAGAGTCGACGAGCAGCACGAGCGCGACCTCGTAGGTGGCCACCGCCGGGGACGCTGCTTACGAACGGGCGGTGACGTGGGCGACGAACGCTCGCCAGGCCGTCGGGGCGAAGACCAGGGTGCCGGCGTCGCGGTTCTTCGTGTCGCGGACCAGGACGACGCCGGGGAGATTGTCCGCAACCTCGACGCAGTCACCGCCGTTGCTACCGCTCCTGGTGCTCTTTCGCCACCGTGCGCCGGTCACGTCCATGATGCTGCCGCTTCTCTCAGGAGGTCCAGGGACCGCCCGCGGGGAAGGGCCTCGCCCCGGATGCGTTCCCACCGTCGCTCGAGGGTAGCAAGCTCCGACGTCTGATCGACGATTTGCGCCTGCGCCTGACTGTCCACATGTGCCACCCGCGTGCCGTCTGGCAACTCCGCGAGTGTGAACGGCCCGTTGAGCCCGGGGTAGGCGATCGCCTCGCTGGGCACGACGTGAAGCTGAACGCTCGGCAGGTCGGCGCAGGCCATAAGGTGAGCGAGCTGCGCAGCCATGAGCGGCCGCCCTCCGGCGAATCCTCGATGAAGGATTCCCTCATCGAGCACCGCGACGAACAATGGCCCACGTTCACGGGTGAGGATCGTCTGCCGATCGATGCGTGCCGACACCAGCTCTTCGATCTCAGCCGTTGTCAGCGCCTCCCACGCGAGTGTGGCGCGGGCGTACGCCTCGGTCTGGAGCAGGCCGGGGACCCAGGCGAGCTGGAAGGCGCGTAGAGCGACCGCCTCGCGTTCGATGTCGACCCACGGCCGGAACCAGACCGGCTCCCGACGGTTGAAGACGTCCGGCCACAGGTCCGCCACATCCTTACTCAGGATCTTTGCCACCTCGGCACGGTGACGGGTCTGCGGTACGCGTCCCGGGTTCGCCCAGCGGGCCACCGTCTTCGGGTGAATCCCCATGCGACCGGCCAGACTCTCGGCCGTCTCGGAAGCCTCGGCGAGCGCCGCGACGAATGCATGGTTCATGCCTGCGTCCCTTCGGGAGCCAATGGAGCGTTCCGAGGAAATCATCTAACGCTGTGTGATTGTCAGGCAACCCTCGGCAGGGTTCTTCGTAGACGGCGTGGGCGGTGGAGGCGACGAAGCCCGCCGCGCGCGTTCGTAGCGGGGGCCCGGCCGACCCGACGGCGAGCACCGAGGCCGGGCCCCCTTCCCAGAACGGACGTGAGGGGAAGCCATGCCCGACACACCAAGGACGCCCGACGCGACGCCGGCGAGGCCGGGTGTCGAGGCCGAGCCACGAACGATCCGGTCCGGCGACCTGCTGCGCCTGACCCGCGACGCGAGCCCGCAGTTCGTCCGCCCGATCACGGTGCGGGTGATCCGCGTCCTGAACGATCGGCACACGTACCACGGTTGGCTCTGGATCGAGTGCTACGAGGTGGGCCGTAACGGGAACGCGGTGGCCCGACGGGAGCTGTACCTGATGCCCGCGCGTGTGCCGATTGGCGGCTCCGCCCGTACCGCAGCGTCGCGGACGGCCAACCGGAACCCGGCGGGCGGCGGTGTGACCCGGCGACGGGACCACCTCCCCTCCCGGCCCACCTGGCGATGCCGGGCGTGCGGGATCGCCTGGCCGTGCTCGCCCGCGAAGCTGCGCCTGCTCGCCGAGTACCGCAACGATCGGCCCGCGCTGCTGGTCCACCTCGCGACGCTGCGCGCGCAGGCCGCCGTCCATCTCGACGAGTCGAATTCGACGGCTGAGCTGGTCTCGCGCCTCACCGACCAGGCCACCGCCCGCTGAGCAGGCGGACGCCCCACTCGTCCGGATCCCAGGCGCGGGGTGCCGGCACGGCCGCACCGGCACCCGCCCCGTCACACCCCGACCGGCACCCGTTCCTCCTCGCGCTGGGAGGCGCGGGCTGCCATCCGGCGTTCCCGCTCCTGCGCCCCGATCAGGTCGTCGGGCAGCGAGTCCGGCACCTCCAGGTCGAAGCGTCGCAGCAGCCGGATCGCGAAGCCGCCCAGGGTGATCACGACCAGGGCCGCGCCGAAGCAGACGTACGCGAAGCCGATGCCCCGGCCCGCGCCGGTGCCGATCACCGCGCCCACCGACCCGGCGAGCGCCCCGTCCGGGGCGAGCAGCGGCTCGAACAGGCTGGTGGCCGCCGGCGCGAGCAGCGCGAACCCGATCGGCAGGGTCGACCAGGAGATGGTCTGGTTGAGGCTGAACACCCGGCCGTGGAAGCGTTGCGGCACCTTGACCTGCACGATGGTGGCGTAGATGGACTGCGCGGTGGTCATCGACATGGCCAGCCAGAACGCCCCAACGCTGATCATCACGACCGACGCGTCCAGGCCGACCAGGACGCAGCCGAGGGCGGTGCCGAGGTTGCCGATCAGCACACCGATCATCCGGCGGTGGCGGGGGCCACCCCACAGCGACATGAGGACGCCACCGGCCACCGCTCCGAGTGCCTCGGCGAGAGCCACCTGGGCGACCTGCGTGGCGCTGCCGAAGGACAGCACCAGCGGCGTGGTGAGCACCAGGGCGGGTGCCAGGAAGATGTTGCCCAGCGCGAAGTAGCCGAGCATCAGCCGGAAGCCGCGATGCCGCCACGAGTAGCGCAGGCCGTTGGCGATAGCCACGAGCAGCCGCTCCCGGGGCCGCCAGCCGAGCAGGTCGGGGAAGCGGACCACGGCCAGAGTGGCGATCGCGACCAGGTAGCTGGCCACGTCCAGCAGCAGGATGCCCTTGAGGTCGATGGCGGCCAGCAGACCCGCCGCGAACACCGGCATCAGGAGCATGGCAAAGCCGTTGGAGAGCTGGGTGATGCCCGTCGCGTGCCCCAGGTAGCGCTTGGGCACGAGCTGCGGCACCGCCGACTGGAACGCGATGCGCTGGAACGACCCGGCCACCTGACTCAGCGCCACCAGCACGTAGATGTGCCAGAGCGCCAGGCTGCCGGTCCAGAGCAGCGCGGCGAGCACCAGCTGGACCGATCCGGCGCTGCAACTGGCGATCATCATGATCTTCCGCCGGCTGACCCGGTCGGTGACCGCCCCGGCGACCGGCAGCATCAGCACCCCGCAGACCAGCGCGAGCGCCCACAGCAGACCCAGGTCGGCCACCGACCCGGTGCGGGTGAACAGCCAGATCGGCAGGGCGAACGCGGTCAGCGCCGAACCGGTGGTGGAGACGAGCTGCCCGACGGTCACCGCCACGAACCGGGCCATGCTCGGCCGGACCAGCGGCTGCTCCGGCTCGGCGATCGCGTCGACCCCCCGGGTGTCGACGACCGCCCAGCCGGCGTCCTCACCGCGCGCCTGCGGGGTCAGCGCGGAGACGTCGTCGAGCGCCGGATGGACCCGGGTGACGATCTCGGCCAGCTCCTGTGCCCGGTACTTGAGGAAGAAGTGTCCCGCCTGGTCGAGCACCACCAGCGCCAGGCGGTCGCTCAGGAACTGCCACTCGGCGTACCGCTCGGTGTGGTAGTCGGTGACCGGGTCCTCCGAGCCGACCACCGAGATGATCGGGGCGCGCAGCTTCGTCGCGCGCCGGTCGAGCAGGTCGGTGAAGTACTCCTCGGACGCACGGGAGTCGGCCCGCATGTTGCTGATGATCCGGTCGGCCTGCTCGGCGTCCAGCTCGTCGGTGTCGACGCCCATCGACTTGAGCCAGCTCGCGTAGTGCCGGTTGCTGCGCAGCTTCTCCAGCCGGGTCCGCACCGCCGCGAACATACCCTTCGGGCGGGCGAACGGGAACATCGCGCCGATGTAGAGGGACGTCAGGTCCCGGCCGGCGGCCTCCACCTTGCGGGCCACCTCGGCGACGATCGCGCTGCCCACCCCGCAGTGCCCGTACAGGGCGAGGGGGCCCTCGACGCGTTCCAGGATCTCCCCGGCGACCCGGGTGGTCAGCTCGTCGAACGGCAGCGCGGCCTCGGTGAGCCCCACGTCGTGCCCGGGAATGGCCAGGGACCACAGCGCGTGCCCGGCCGGCAGCGCGTCCGCGAGCGGCTGGTAGACGATGGCGCTGCCGCCGCCGTACGGCACGCAGACGTACGTGATGACCCGCCGATCCGCCGGGACGGGTTTCGTCAGCTCGTAGAGCAGCCGACGTGGCCCGTCGCCACCGCCGTCGCCGGACATGAAGGCGGCCAGGTCACGGATGGTGCGCTGCTGGAACAGGTCCATCACGCCGACCGGCCGGCCGCCGTGCTCGGCCTTGCGGATGCGGGCCACCACCTGCGTGGCGAGCATCGAGTGACCGCCCAGGTCGAAGAAGTCGTCGTCGATGCCGAGAGCGTCCACGCCGAGGATGTCGGACCAGATCTCGGCGAGCAGCCGCTCGGTGTCGTCGCGGGGCGCCACGAGCGCCACCGACGCGGCGCGGGTGACCACCGGCGCGGGCAACGCCGTACGGTCCAACTTGCCGTTCGGGGTCAACGGGAACGCGTCCAGGGTGACGAACGCGGCCGGCACCATGTACTCGGGCACCGTCTCCTTCAGCGCCGCCTTCACCGTGTCGTGTGCGGCCGCGCCGACCACGTACCCGGTGAGGCGCTTGTCGCCGGGCGTGTCCTCACGGACCAGCACGACCGCCTCGGTCACCCCCGGCTGGGCGCGCAGCGCGCTCTCGATCTCGCCCAGCTCGATGCGCAGGCCCCGCAGCTTGACCTGGTGGTCGATCCGACCGAGGAACTCCAGCACACCACCGGGCTGGCCGCCGGGCGCGACCCGCCAGCGGGCCAGGTCGCCGGTGCGGTACAGCCGCGCGCCCGGCTCGAGGGCGAACGGGTCCGGCACGAACCGCTCGGCGGTCAGCGCCGCCCGGCGGTGGTAGCCACGCGCCAGCCCGACCCCGCCGATGTGCAGCTCACCGGCAACGCCGACCGGGCACGGGTTGCCCCGGGCGTCCAGCACGTGCAGGCGCAGGTTGCTGATCGGCGCGCCGATCGGCACGCTGGTGAGCCCGGCCAGCAGCGCCGGATCGCACGCCCAGGCGGTGACGTCGATCGCCGCCTCCGTCGGGCCGTACAGGTTGTGCAGGCCGCAGCCGGGCAGCCGCGCGGTGAAGTCGCGGGCCGCCGCGAGCGGCAGCTCCTCACCGCTGCAGATCACCCGGCGCAGCGCGGTGGCCGCCTCGACGCCGTCCTCGGCGAGGAAGACCGTCAACATCGACGGTACGAAGTGGGCGGTGGTGACCCCCTCGGTGACCAGCAGATCACGCAGGTAGCCGGCGTCCTTGTGACCGCCCGGCTCGGCCAGCACCAGCCGGGCACCCTTGCGCAGCGGCCAGAAGAACTCCCACACCGACACGTCGAAGCTGGCCGGGGTCTTCTGCAGGACGGCGTCGTCGGCGTCGAGGCGGTACGTGCGCTGCATCCAGTCGAGGCGGTTGACGATGCCCCGGTGGGTGTTCGGCACGCCCTTGGGACGGCCGGTCGAACCGGAGGTGTAGATGACGTACGCCAGGTTCGCCGGGCCGGCCGTCGGCGTCGGGTCACTGACCGGCTGGTCGACCCAGACCGACTCGTCGTCCAGAACGAGCACGCTCGCGTCGGTCGTCGGCAGCACGTCGCGCAGGTCTCCCTGCACCAGCACCACCGGCGCGGCGGCGTCGGTGACCATGAACGCCAGCCGGTAGGCCGGATACTCCGGGTCCAGCGGCAGGTAGGCGCCGCCGGCCTTGAGCACCCCCAGCAGGCCCGCGACCAACTCCACCGACCGTTGCGCGCAGACCCCGACCAGCGTCTCCGGGCCGACCCCGGCGGCGCGCAGCCGGTGCGCCACCCGATTCGCCGCCGCGTTCAGCTCGGCGTACGTCACCGAGCGGCCGGCGAACCGCAGCGCCACCGCGTCCGGTGTCCGGGCGGCCCGCTCCTCGATCGGAGCGTGCAGCGTCTGCTGCCGCGGGAAGTCGTGGTCGGTGTCGTTCCACCCGGCCAGCAGCTCCCGCTCGGCGGGTGCGAGCAGGTCCAGCGCGGACACCGGCAGGTCCGGGGTGGCGGCCACCGCGCGCAGCAGGGTGGTCAGCCGGTGCGCCATCCGCTCGACGGTGGCCCGGGTGAACAGGTCGGTGTTGAAGACCAGCTTTCCCCAGAGCCCGGCACCGGTCTCGACGGCGTGCAGCTCAAAGTCGAAACGGGTGGCCCGCAACTCCATCGGATGCCACTCGAAGGCGACGTCGGCGTCGTCGGCCACCCCTTCGAACCGGCCCATCTCGTAGTTCTGCAACACGAACATCGCCTGGAAGACCGGCGAACGGCTGACGTCGCGCGGCAACCCCAGCTCGTGCACCACCCGGGCGAACGGCACCTCGGCGTGCTCGAACCCGTCCAGCACGGCCCGCCGGGTCCGGTGCAGCAGCTCGGTGAACGTCGGGTCGCCCGCCAACTCGGCGCGCAGCGGCAGCATGTTGACGAACATGCCGACCACGTCCTCCAGTTCCGGCGCCGACCGCCCGGCCACCGACGCGCCGACCGCGAAGTCGTCCTGCCCGGCGTGCCGGGCCAGGAACACCTGGTACGCGGCGAGCAGCGTCATGAACAGCGTGCCGCCGTACGCGCGGGTCAGCGCGGCCAGACCCTCGGTGGTGGCCCGGTCCACGGTGAACTCGACGAAGTCCCCCCGGTAGGTCTGGGTCGCCGGCCGCGGCAGGTCCAGCGGAAGCTCCAGCGGGGTGATCCCCGTGAGCCGGTCCTTCCACCAGTCCAGGTGCCGGCGGGCGGCCGGCCCGGCCAGCTCCCGCGCCTCCCAGACGGCGAAGTCCCCGTACTGCACCGGCAGGGCGGGCAGCTCCCCGTCGCGGTAGCGGGCGATCAGGTCCCGCAGCAGCACGTCGACCGACCAGCCGTCGCCGACGATGTGGTGCTGGCCGAGGAACAGCACATGTTCGGTCGGCGCCAGCCGGATCAGCAGGGCCCGCAGCAGCGGCCCGTTGGCCAGGTCGAAGGGCTCGGCGGCGGCCCGGTCGACCAGGGCTTGCGCGGCGGCGTCGTCGGCCGCGTCGACCACGGTCAGCGGCACCTCGACCACGTCGTCGAGCACCACCGTCGGTCGACCGTCGACGTCGGCCGGGAACCGGGTGCGCAGCGACTCGTGCCGCCGGGTCAGATCGGCCAGCGCGCGGCGCAGCGCCGCGACGTCCAACGGTCCGCGGACCCGCAGCGGCACCGCGATGTGGTACGCCGCCTCCCCTGGCGCGAGCTGGTCCATGAACCAAACCCGCTCCTGGGCGTACGACAGCGGCACCTCGGCGTCCGGCGCACGGCCAGTGATCCGGGCGCCGGACGCGCCGGACGCCCGGCGGCGCAGCCGTTGGGCGATCAGCGCCTGCCGGGCGGCGTCGCGGGCGGTTTCCTGCACGTCGGTCATGAGCCGGTGTCCTTCTGCGCCGCGAGCAGAGCGGCGACCTCGGTTTCGGAGAGCTCGTCCAGTTCGGCGGCGATACGCTGCTCGATCTGGGCCGCCAGGTCGGCGACCACCGGGCTGCTGAACAGCGCCCGCATCGGCAGGTCCACATCCACTTCGGCGCGGATGCGCGCCATCGCCCGCATGCCGCGCAGCGAGTTGCCGCCGAGGGCGAAGAAGTCGTCGAGGGCGCCGACCTTCTCCAACTGCAGAATCTCGGCGTAGACCTCGGCGACCAGCGCCTCGGCGTCGGTACGCGGAGCGAGGAAGCCGCCGGAGGTGACGACCGTCGGGGCCGGCAGCGCGGCGGTGTCCAGCTTGCCGTTCGGCGTCAACGGCAGCGCGTCCAACCGGACGAAGGCGCTCGGCACCAGGTGCGCGGGCAGGTCCAGGGCCAGGTCGGCGGCGACCGTCGTCTCGTCGACGTCGCCGACCAGGTAGGCGACCAGCGTCGGCTCACCCGCGTCGGCACGGACCACCACCGCTGCCGCGTCCACGTCCGCACGGGAGCGCAGCACCGACTCGATCTCGCCCAGCTCGATCCGCATCCCCCGGACCTTGACCTGGCTGTCGCGGCGGCCCAGGTATTCCAGCGTCCCGTCGGCCCGCCACCGGGCCAGGTCACCGGTGCGGTACATCCGCTCCCCCGGCGGCCCGTACGGGCAGGGCAGGAACCGCTCGGCGGTGAGCGCCGGCCTGCGCAGGTAGCCCCGGGCCAGTTGCGCCCCGGCGACGTACAGCTCGCCGACCACGCCCGGCGGCACCGGGTTCAACGCGGCGTCGAGCAGGTGTGCCCGGGTGGTCCAGGTGGGTTGGCCGATCGGCACCGGGCCGGCGGGCACCGGCTGGCCGGGGGCGATCCGGGCGGCGACGCAACCCACGGTCGCCTCGGTCGGGCCGTACTCGTTGACCACGGCGACGTCCGGGTGCGCCGACCGCCAGGCGGCCAGCTGCTCGCCGGTCAACGCCTCCCCGCCGACCACCAGGTCGGTGGTGGGCGACAGCGCGTCGTCGAGCAACGGCAGGTGGCTGGGGGTGACCTTGAGGAAGGTCGGCGGGCCACCGGCCCGGGCGGCCGGAGTGTCGATGCCGGCCAGCCGGACCGTGCCGCCCGCGGTGAGCGTGCCGAGCAGTCCCGTCACGGTCAGGTCGAACGTGACCGGGGAGTGCAGCAGGGCGGTGCCGGCCAGGCCGGGGTAGGTGTCCCGAGCCCAGGCCAGGTACGCGGTGACCGCCCGGTGCTCCACCAGCACACCCTTGGGCCGGCCGGTGGAGCCGGAGGTGTAGAGCACGTACGCGGGGTGCTCCGGGCGCAGCGGCGCCCGCCGGTCGTCGTCGGTGAGGTCGGTGTCGGTGAGGTCGGTGTCGTTCCGGTCGGCGGCGGTCGCGGCGTCGAGCACCAGCGCGTCGGCCGGGGCGAGGGCGGCCGTCCCCGCGGTGGCCAGCACCAGCGTCGGTTGCGCGTCGGCGAGCAGGTAGCCGATCCGGTTCGCCGGGTGGTCGGTGTCCACCGGCAGGTACGCCGCGCCGGCCTTGAGCACCGCGAGGATCGCCACCAGCAGCTCCGCCGAGCGGGGCAGCAGGAGCGCGACGACGGTCTCCGGGCCGGCACCCCGCTCGACCAGCAGCCGGGCCAGCCGGTTTGCCCGCGCGGACAGCTCGGCGTAGCTCAGCTCCACCCCGTCGCAGAGCACCGCGACCGCCGCCGGGGTCACGGCGCACTGCCGCTGCACCTCGGCGACCACGGTGCTCGGGGTCACGTCGCCACCACTGCCGGTCCAGGTGAGCAGCAGGTCCCGCTCGGCGTCGTCGAGCAGGGGCAGCGCCGACAGTCTGGTGGCCGGGTCGGCGACCACGGCGGTGAGCAACCGCAGGTAGCGGGCCACGATCGTCTCGGCGGTGGCCCGGTCGAACAGGTCGGTGCGGTAGACCAGCCGGCAGGTGCCCCGGGTGATGTCGAAGGCCAGGTCGTCCTTGGTGGTGCCCAGGGCCACCACGTCCAGGCCGGAGTCCGGAATGAAGTTCAGCGCGGTCTGGAACACCGGCTGCACCGACGGGTCGCGCTGCCCGGCGACGGCCTCGACGACCCGCTGGAACGGGGTCTGCCCGTGCTCCATCGCCTCCACCAGACCGCCCCGGATCCGGCCGAGCAGGTCGGTGACGCTCGGGTCGCCGGTCAGGTCGCAGCACAGCGCGACCGGGTTGACGAACATCCCGATCAGCGGGGTCAGCTCGGCGGTGTCCCGGGCGGCGGTGGAGACGCCCACCACCACGCGCGTGTCGCCGGAGATCCGAGACAGCAGGGCCGCGAAGGTGGCCAGCAGCACCATGTACGAGGTGGCGGAGGTGCTGGCGGCGAGTCGACCGACCTGGTCCAGCAGCCCGTCGGGCAGGTCGAAGCGGACCTCGTCGCCGGCGAAGCCGAGCTGGGTGGGGCGCGGTCGGTCCAGTGGCAGAGTGGTCACGGCCGGCGCGCCGGCCAGGTGGCCGCGCCAGAAGGCGAGCTGCCGGTCCAGTTCGTCACCGCTGAGCTGGTCGCGCTGCCAGACGGAGAAATCGGCGTACTGGATGGGCAGCACGGGCACGTCGGCGGGCGCGCCGGTCAGCGCGGCGCGGGCGAACGCGGACAGCTCGGTGTCGAGGAGCACCGCGGAATGGCTGTCGAAGACCGCGTGGTGCACCACGAACTGCAACCCGACCCGGTCGGCGGCGAAGTGCACCAGCCGGGCCCGCCACAGCGGCGGGGCGTCCAGCGGGATCGGAGTCCGGGCCAGCTCGGCGAATGTCTCGTCGTAGCGGGCGTCCTGCTCGTCGGCGGGCAGGGCGCTCAGGTCCAACTCCGCCAGCTCCAGCGGCTCGACGGCCCGGACGACCTGCGTCAACGTGCCGTCGACCATCCGCAGGTGGGTCCGCAGCGCCTCGTGCCGGGCGACCACCAGCGCGAACATCTCGGCGGCCTGGGGTGCGGTGACACCGACCGGGAAGCGGCACGGCGCGGAGATGTTGTAGACCGGTGAGCCGGGGTCGAGCTGGTTGGCCGTCCACACCCGCTCCTGGGCGTACGAGGCCGGGAAGGTCCACTCCCGGGTCATGACGCCGTCTCCCGCACCGAACGGGGACGCATGTCGGTCCAGACGGAGTCGATGTGCGCGAGGCACTCCTCGCGGGTGCCGGCGAACCCCTCGTCGTACCACCCCGCGGGGAGGTCCCGCTCGGCCGCCCAGATGGAGTACTGCTCCTCGTCGTTGCGGACGACCAGGAATCGGGATTCGGACATCACTGTGCTCCATCGGTGTCGGGGGTGTGCGGCTCGGCCATCGCGACGGCGATCTTGCGGGGGCCGGTGAACGGCTCCCGGCCGTGCGCGGCGGTCATGTTGTCCACCACCAGCACGTCGTCGCGCTGGTAGTCGAAACGGACGCTGGCGGCGCGGTAGGCGGCGCGCAGGTGGTCCATGACGTCGGCGGGGATCTCGCCGCCGTCGCCGTAGTAGGTGTTCGACGGCAGCCCGTCGGCGCCGAACATGGCCAGCAGCCCCTCCTGGAGGTCCTTGGCCAGGCTGCTCACATGGAAGAAGGTGGCGTGGTTGAACCAGCGGGGGACGTCCGAGCCGGGCCGGTGGTGCACGGCGTCGCGCACCGCCCGGGTCCGCAGGCCGTCGCGGCCCACCCACTGCAGCGTGATCCGGTTCGCCGCCGCGTACGCCTCGACCTCGGAGCGGTCCTCGGTGCCGAAGACGTGCTGCCAGGTGGTGCCGAAGTCCTCGTGGAAGTTGCGCATCAGCATCCAGCGACGGCGGATGAACTCCTCGCGGACCGCCGGGTCGATCTCCTGGTAGACCCGGCGGATGTCGGCCAGCGGGGTGGCGCCCAACGTCTGCGGCGCGGTGATGCAGTAGAAGAACAGCGTCAGCGGCCACCGCGCCTGGTACGAGTTCTCGTTGTGCAGGAAGATCTCCTCGTCCGGCGGGTAGTCGGTCGAGGTGTACACGCGGCCCTTGATGGCGTGCCGTGGTGAGGACCGCTCGGTGTAGGTCAGTGGCTCACCGGACAACGCCCGGACCACCCGGTCGAAGCCGTCCACCCCGCCCACGTCGAAGCCCCGGAACAGCAACCCGCCCTGCTCGGCCAGGGTGGCCCGCAGCTCGGCGCGGCGGTCGGTGATCAGGTCGGTCAACGCCCGACCGTCGGATTCGACGACCACGGGCAGCGTGGCGATCGTGTCGCTCATGGCTTTTCGGTCCTGCTTTCTCGTCAGGCGCGGGGCAGTCGCGGGATGGTGGGGATCGGTGCCGGGGCGGCCGGCTCGTCGACGGCGGCGGCGCGCAGCTCCTCGATGCGGGCGGCGAGCCCGGCCACGGTGGGGGTGTCGAACAGGCTGCGCATCGGCAGCCGCACGCCGGTCGCCTTGCGCATCGCGGCGATCAGCTGCACCGCGACCAGGGAGTTGCCGCCCAGGGCGAAGAAGTCGTCGTCGACGCCGACCTCGGTCACGCCGAGCCCGTCCTGCCACACCCGGGCGATGACGGACTCCAACTCGGTGCCGGGCGCCGCGCCGCCGCCGGAGGCGGCGGGGGTGGCGTCGTCGGCGGTGAGGGTGTCGGTGGTGAGGGTGTCGGTGGTGAGGGTGTCGGTGGTGACCCGGCCGGCCCGGCGGCGGATGTCGTCGACGGTCCTGGTGGCGATGACCACCTGGGCCCCGAGGCCGGCGGTGAGGCTGCGCCGGAACGCCTCCGCCCCGTCCACCGGCCGGATGTCCTCGGTCGAGGTCGGCGTGGGCGCGTCCACCTCGGACGGTTGGACGAGACCGCCGGTGACCGCGTCCCGGTCGACGCGGCGCAGCACGAAGTCGCTGACGGCGACCAGCTCCACCCCGTCGGGGTCACGCAGCGACAGGTCGGCGACGACCACCTCGTCGCTGTCACCCGCCCGGTGCCGCAGCTCGCTGGTGAACCGGGTCGGCAACGGTCCGCGCACCACGATCCGGCCGTACGACAGCGGCAGGTAGGTGCCACTGCCCTGGCCCCGGCCGAACGCGGTCGCCACGTCCAGCAACGCGGGGTGCAGGCCCCAGGCGGGCAGCTCGGCGACGGCCGGGGCGGGCGCCTCGATCACCGCCAGCTCGGTGTCCTCGGCGAGGTGGTGTTCGCGCAGGGCGGCCCAGCGCGGCCCGAAGGTGAGCATGCTGCCGCGGCCCCGACCGAACGAGGCGTCGTCGTCCACCCGGCGGCCCACCGCGGACGCCGCCCGTGCCGGTGGCGCCGGCTCGTCGGTCCAGCCGGCCACACCGCGGACGTGGGTGCGCAGTCGACCACCCGCCAGGCTGCGCACGACGAACTCGGTGCCCCCGTCATCGGCCGGCATCAACTCCACCCGGTACTGGGCGACCGTGCCGTCGGGCACCGCGAACGGCTCCAGGAAGACCACGTCCCGCAACTCCACCGCCGCGTCGGGGCCGGGTGCGGGCAGCGCGTCGACCACCGCGGCCCGCACCGCCTCCAGGTGCGCGGTGCCCGGGACCACCGGCACGCCGCCGATGCGGTGCTCGTCGAGCATCCAGTGGCTGCTGGCCGAGACCAGGCCGTGCAGCACCGTCTCCGCCGGCCCGGTGACCTTCGTGGCGAGTACCGGGTGGTCGACCGCGCTGGTCACCGTGTCGCGACCGGCCGCCCGGAACCCGGCCGGCGCGGCGGTCTCCACGGCCATGCCCACCTCGGCCCAGCCACCCCAGTTCTGCGACAGCACCGGCGACCGCCAGCCCGCGCCGGAGCGGGCGTGCGCGTCCAGGAACGCGTTGGCGGCGCAGTAGTCGACCTGCCCGAAGCCGCCGACGACAGCGGTGATCGACGAACAGAGCACCACGAAGTCCAGCGGCAGGTCGCCGAAGACCTGGGCGAGGGCGAGCGTGCCGGCGAGCTTCGGGGCGAGCACCCGCTCGGCGTCGGCCCGTTCCTTGACCTCGGCCATCCCACCACCGGGCAGGCCGGCGGCGTGCACGATGCCGTCCAGACCGCCGTACGCGGACAGCGCCGCGTCGCGGACCCGACGCAGCTCCGCCGGGTCGGTGACGTCGGCGGCGAGCACCAGCACCTCGGCGCCGGCGGACTCCATCCGGCGGATCGCCGCGATGGCCCGCCCCGCCCGGTCGTCGCCGTGCACGGCGAGGTGGTCGTCCCACCGTTCGCGCTCGGGCAGCCCGGAGCGGGCCAGCAGCACCAGCTTCGCCCGCGCCCGGGTGGCGAAGTCCTCGGCCAGGGTGATGCCGACGCCGCCGAGACCACCGGTGATCAGGTACCGGCCGCCGTCGCGCAGCGCGCCCGGATCCCCCTCCGCGTCGATCGTCACCTGCTCCACGTCGGCCCGCCAGCGCCGCCCACCCCGCAGGGCCACCTCGGGCTCCCGGGGGCGGCGCAGCTCGGCGACCACCGCCGCGACACCGTCGTCGGACGGATCCGCGTCGACGAGCCGGACGCTCAGGCCGGGCAGCTCGGCGGGGAGCACCCGGGCCAGCCCGGCCAGGGTGGCGTGCTCCGGTCGGCGCAGGTCGTCACCGCGTACGTCGCCGGTGCCGGTGGTGACCAGCTCCAGGGCGACGCCGTCCTCGGCACCGGTCAGGCCGGCGCCGGCGAGCGCCTGCACGAGGTGCAGAGCGCTGAAGAAGCCCCACTCCTGGGCCGCCCAGGTCGCCGCGATGTCGATGCCGGCGGGTACGCCGTCGAGGGTGAACGCGTGCACCACCCGGGCCGGCGGCACGCCACCGTCGGCGGTGAGCGCGGCCACCAGGTCGTCGTAGTCGGCGCGTACCCCCGGGCGGAGCCGGTAGTCGCCGTCGGCGGCGAACGCGTCGCCGGGGCGCACCACGACGGGGTCGGCGCCGGCGGCCCGCAGGCCGGCGACCAGCGCGTCGCCGCGCGGACCGGCGGTCAACACCAGGCAGCGGCCCAGCGGCACGGTCGGCGGCAGCGGCGCGGCCTGCCGCCACACCGGCACGGCGAACCACTGCGGCAACGGTCGCGGCCCCACCTCGACCGGGGCGGTCACGACCGGCTGCTCCGGATCCGGGTCGATCCAGAAGCGGCGGCGCTCGAAGGGGTATGTGGGCAGCGGCACCCGCCGGGCCGCCGGGTCGTCGTCGAAGCGCACGGGCACGGCGGCGGACCAGAGCGCGCCAGCGGCGCCGAGCAGGGTGGCCAGGTCGCCGGTGCCGTCGCCCGGCCCGGGCAGGCTGCTCAGCGGGGCGAGCTGGCGCTGCTCCGGGGCGGCCCTGGCCACCTGCATCCGGGCCAGGCTGGCCAACTGCCGGCCGGGGCCGCACTCAAGCAGCTGCCAGGTGCCCGCCGTCAGCAGGGTGGCGACGCAGTCGCCGAACCGGACCGGCTGCCGCAGGTGCGCAGCCCAGTACGCCGGGTCGGTGGCCTGCTCGGCGGTGATCCAGGCGCCGGTGACGTTGGACAGGAACGGCAGCGTCGGCGGGCGCAGCGTGACCGTGCCCATCAGCGCCGTGAAATCGGCCAGGATCGGGTCCATCATCGGCGAGTGGAAGGCGTGCGAGGTGCGCAGCATCTTGCTCTTGCCATCCAGCGTGGCTGCGAACGCCTCGACCGCGGCGGTCGGGCCGGCCACCACGCAGGTGCCCGGTCCGTTGACGGTGGCGACCGCCAGCTCCGCGGGCAGGTGCGCGGCGACCACCGACTCGTCCAGCGCCACCGCCAGCATCGACCCGGTCGGCACCGACTGCATGAGCCGGCCCCGACCGGCGACCACCCGCAGCGCGTCGGGCAGGCTCAGCACGCCGGCGATGGTGGCGGCGACGTACTCGCCGATGGAGTGGCCGATCATCGCGGCCGGCCGCACCCCGGCGGCCTGCCAGAGGACGGCCAGGGCGTACTCGACGGTGAACAGGGCCGGCTGGGTGTAGCGGGTCTCGACGAGGCGCTCCCCCGCCGCCGGGTCGCGGCCGAGGATCAGGTCACGCAGGTCCAGGCCGAGTTCGGGGCGGAGCAGCTCGGCGCACTCGTCGACGGCGGCCGCGAAGCTGGGCTGCTCGGCGTAGAGCTGCGCACCCATGCCGGCATACTGGGCGCCCTGACCGCTGAACAGGAAGCCCACCTTCGGGGCGGGACTGACGGTCACCGGCTCCGGCCCGCGCTTGCGGGCACGCAGGGCGGCGGCAGCCGAAACCAGGTCGGTGGCGACCACCGCGCGGCGGTGCGCGTACTGCCGGCGGCCGACGCGCAGGGTGTGCGCGATGTCGGCGAGGTACTCCGGCCCGGCGTCGGCCGCGCTGTCCAGGTGATCGGCGAGGCGCCGCACCGCCGCGTCCAGGGCGGTGGGGGTGGCCGCGGAGACCTGGAGCAGGTGCGCCGGGCGCACCCGCCGGTCGTCCCGGTATGCCGCCGGCGCCTCCTCCAGCACCACGTGCGCGTTGGTGCCGCCGATGCCGAACGAGCTGACCCCCGCCCGGCGCGGCCCGCCGTCGGCGTCCCACTTGGTCAGCGTGTTCGCCACGAAGAACGGGGTGTCGGCGAACTCGACCGCCGGGTTCGGCGTCTCGAAGTTGATCGTCGGTGGGATCAGACCGTGCTCCATGGCCAGCACCGTCTTGATCACGCTGACGATGCCCGACGGCTGGCTGAGGTGCCCGATGTTCGACTTCACCGAGCCAATGCCGCACCAGCCCCGCTCGTCGGTGTCCTTCGAGTAGACCGCGGAGAGCGCGGCCACCTCGATCGGGTCGCCCATCGCCGTGCCGGTGCCGTGTGCCTCGACGTAGGTGATGGTGCGCGGGTCGACGTCGGCCATCGCCACGGCCTGGGCGACCACCGCCATCTGCCCGTCGACGCTCGGCGCGGTGAAGCCGACCTTGCCGGCGCCATCGTTGTTGATCGCGTTGCCGAGCACCACGGCGCGTACGGTGTCGCCGTCGGCGATGGCGTCGGAGAGCCGCTTGAGCAGGGTCACCCCGACCCCGCTGCCCCACACCGTGCCGTTCGCGTCGGCGTCGAACGGGCGGCACCGGCCGTCAGGCGAGGTGAAGCCCTCCATCCCCAGGTAGCCGACGTGCGGCAGCTCGATGTTCACCCCGCCGGCCAGGGCCATGTCGCACTCGCCGTTGCGCAGCGCCTCGCAGGCCAGGTGGAAGGCGACCAACGAGGTCGAGCAGGCGGTGTGCACGGTCATGCTGGGCCCACGCAGGTCCAGCCGGTACGACACGTTGGTGGCCACGTAGTTCGGCGAGTTGCCGGTGGCGATGGACACCGCGGTGTGCGGGTTGCCGCCGGCCCGCTGGTTACGCAGCACGTTGCGCTGCAGGTACGTGTTGCCGCCGGTGCCCGCGTACACGCCGACCGCGCCGTCGTAGCGCGACGGGTCGTAGCCGGCGTCCTCCAGCGCGGTGTGGCAGGTCTCCAGGAACAGCCGGTGCTGCGGGTCGGTCAGCTCGGCCTCCCGGCTGGTCATCCCGAACAACCCGGCGTCGAACTCGTCGTACCCGTCGACCAGCGGGGCGCGGTTGACCCAGCCCGGATCGTCGACCTCGTTGACTGTCGCGCCCCGGGCCAACTGCTCCTCGCGGGTCAGCTCGGTCGCCGACTCGACGCCGTCGACCAGGTTGCGCCAGAACTCGTGCACGTCGGCGGCGCCGGGTAGGCGCGCGGCGAGGCCGACGATCGCGATCGGTTCGATGCCCTCGTCCGCCAGGTCATTGGCGTCGTCGGGCCGTGTGGTCGGGTTGCTCATCAGGCTGTCCTTCGTCACGCGGTGCCGCCAGGGCGGCGGGGAGGGATACGGCGGGTACGGCCACGGCGGGCGGCGGCCCGCATCGCGGCCCTGGCCAGCTCCGGCCGGTCGGCGGCGCCGTCCAGGCTGGCGGCGAGGGCCCGGACGGTGGGATGGCGGAACAGGTCGAGCATCCGGATCGAGCGGCCGGTGGCGGCGGTCAGCCGGGCGTGCACGGCGGCGAGCGCCAGCGAGTGGCCGCCGATATCGAAGAAGTTGTCGGTGACGCCGACGCGGTCCCGCTCGAGGACCTCCCGCCAGATGCCGGCGATCAGCTCCTCGGTCTCGGTGAGCCCGTCCGGTCCGGCGGGCAGCAGACCGGACGGCGGGCCGGAGGCCTCCGCACCGGCGACGGTCATGGCACCGAGCTGCGGCACCCGTACGGTGGGCCGGGGCAGGTCCCCGGCCACCGCACGGGTCGGCGCGTGCGGCGCGGCGGCCAGCGCGTCCACCAGGTCCGCCAGGTCGGCGAGCAGGTCCTCGATCCGAGTGGCGTCGAAAAGGTCGGGGTTGTAGACCACCTCGATCCCGGCCCGGCCGTCGCGCTCCACCACGTAGACGGTGATGTCGAACGGCGAGCCGGGCTTCGGCACGGCCACCGGCTCGGCGCTCAGCCCGCTCAGGTCCAGCCGGGGCGGGGCGAAGTTGAGCACGTTGAACAGCACCTGCACCAGCGGCGCCCGGGCGGTGTCCCGGCCGACGCCCAGTGCCTCGACGATGCGTTCCAGTGGCGCGCCGGGGTGCGCCGTGGCCTCGTGCAGCTCGCCGGCGCACCGATCGACCAGCTCGGCGAAGCTCGCGCCGCCGGTCCGTACCCGGACCGGCACGGTGTCGATGAAGAAGCCGACCACGTCGTCGAAGGCGGCCAGCCGCCGGTCGGCGACGATCGCCCCGAGCACGTGATCGTCGCCGCCGGTGAGCCGGGCGATCAGCTCACCGAAGGCGGCCAGCAGCACCGCGGCGACCGTGGTGCCGCGCCGCTCGGCCAGCTCCCGCACGGCGTGGTCGGCCGGCGCCGACAACCGGACGGACGCCTCCGCGCCCGCGTAGGTCTGCACCGCCGGCCGGGGCCGGTCGCGGGGCAGCTCCACAACGGTGGGCGCGCCGCTCAGGTGCCCGGCCCACCAGGCCAGGTCGGCCTGGCCCCGACGCCGGTCCCGCGCGTCCCGCCACACCGCGTAGTCGGCGTAGCGGGCGCGCAGCTCCGGCAGCGCCGGCGGCTGGCCGGCCACCGCCCGGCCGTACCCGGTGGCCAGGTCGTCGTAGCAGACCCGCTCGGACCACCCGTCGAAGACCGCGTGGTGCCAGGTGACCGCCAGCACGTGCTCGTCCGGCCCGAGCCGGTAGACGGTCACCTGCCAGGGTGGCCCGGTGGCCAGGTCGAACGGGTGCGCGGCACCGGCGGCGAGCATCCGGGCCAGCTCCGCCTCCCGGTCGGCGCTGTCGGTCAGGTCGACCACCGGCACCGCCACGTCGGTGGGCTCCGCGCAGACCGCGTACGGCACGCCGCCGGTCTGCGGGATGCGCCACCGCAGCACGTCTTGCCGGACGGCCACGGCCCGCAGCGCGGCGCCGAGCGCGGCCGTGTCCAGCGGCCCGCGCAACCGGTGCGCCACCGCGATGTTGTACGGCGCGCTGGACGGCGCGAGCTGGTCGACGAACCAGAGCCGGCGCTGCGGCGGGGAGAGCGTCGGCGGGTTGCCGGTACTCAACTCGTCGCCGGCGCTCGGCGCGACGGCGACCTGCTCGACCAACCGGCCGAAGCCGCGCAGCGCGAACACCTCCCGGGTGTCCACCTGCCGGCCCAGCTCGGCGCGCAGGGCGGCCACCAGCCGCATCGCCACGATGGAGTTGCCACCGGCGGCGAGGAAGTCGGTGTCCGGGCCCGGCGGCGCGCCCAGCAGCCGGGTCCAGATCCCGGCCACCGCCGCCGCGACCGGGTCACCGGTCACGTCGGCGGGCACCGCCGCGTCGCCCGGCTCGGCCGGGGGGGCGGTGAGGGCGGTGACGGCCAGCGCCCGCAACGCCGGCCGGTCCAGCTTGCCGCTGGTCGGGCTCACCGGCAGCGCGGCGCGGCGCAGCACCCGGGCCGGCAGCATCGCGGCGGTCAGCCGACTGCCGGCGTACGCGCGCAGCCGCGCGTCGTCGGGCGCGTCCGCCGGGGTGAGGAACGCGACCAGCTCGGTGCCGGCCGGCCCGGCCACCGCCTCGACGGCCACCGAGGCGACGCCGGGCAGGTCGGCCAGCACCGCCTCGACCTCACCCAGCTCGATCCGCTGCCCCCGGATCTTGACCTGCCGGTCGGCCCGGCCGAGGTAGACGATCCGCCCGTCCGAGTCGTGGCGGACCAGGTCACCGGTGCGGTACAGGCGCTCACCGGGCAGGCCGGAGAACGGATCAGGGACGAAGCGCTCGGCGGTCAGCGCGGGGCGGCCCAGGTAGCCGTCGGCCAGCCCGGGCCCGCCGATCAGCAGCTCACCGGTCTCCCCCACCGGCACCGGGTCCAGCGCGGCGTCCACCACGTACGCACGGTGGTTGGGCAGCGGCCGGCCGATCGGCACCGGGTCCGTCTCGGTGGCGCTCAACGGGCCGCTGACCGCCAGCACCGTGGTCTCCGTCGGCCCGTACCCGTTGAGGAAACGCCGGCCGGGCGACCAACGCGCGGCCAACGCGGCCGGGACGGCCTCGCCACCGCACAGCACCGTGCGCCAGTCGGGCACCTCCGCCGGGTCGAGCATGGCCAGCACGGTGGGCGTGATGAAGCCCCAGTTCACCTCGTGCGCGACGATGAACCGGGCCAGGCGCACCGGGTCGGCGCGGTCCTCGGCGCCGAGCAGCTGCACGGTGCCGCCGAGCAGCAGCGGGACGAACAGGTCCATGGTGGCCGCGTCGAAGCCCAGCGAGGCGATGCCCAGGCTGCGCACGCCGGCGTCCGCTCCGCTGAGCGCGACCACGCCGCTGACGAACTCGACCACATTGCGGTGGGTGGTGAGCACACCCTTGGGTCGGCCGGTGGAGCCGGAGGTGAACAGCACGTACGCCGGATCGCCGGGGCGGGCCGGGCACGGCGCGAGGGGAGCCGGCCCGGGCAGGCCGATCGCCTCGACGCCGGGCGCGCCGCCGAACTCGGCCTCCGCGGCCTCGCCCACCACCAGGGACAGGCCCGCGTCGGCGGCGATCCCGCGCAACCGCCGACGCGGGCCGCCCGGCTCCAGCGGCACGTAACAACCGCCGGCCAGCAGCACACCGAGCACGGTGGCCACCAAGTCGGGTCGGCGGGTGCCGCACACACCCACCCGGGTCTGCCGACCGACCCCTCGGGCACGCAGCGCGGCGGCCACCCCGGCGGCCCGGGACAGCAGCTCGGCATAGCTGAGCCGGATGTCCCACTGGCGCACGGCCACCGCGTCCGGAGTGCGGGCGGCCTGCGCCACGACCAGCTCGGCGAGCGTCGCGTCCGGCCAGGGCAGCGACTCGCCCCGCACGGCGCTGACAGACAGGATGTCGGTCACGCGTTCCCCCCGGGGTAGCTGCTCGGATCGGTGACCTGCAGGCGGAGCTCGTTGACGTACCCGCGGCCCCCCGCGTCGGTCACCCAGCTGTCACCGGGCGTCGGCAGCAACTCGGTGACCACGATCGCGACGTCCGGCCCGGTACGGGCGGCGGCGTCGACCATCGCGCACAGCGACTGGGCGTAGAGCGGGCCGGTCAGGTCCACATAGCAGGGCTTGACCTCGGTGCCGAGCTTCACGAACACCCGCTCCGGCAGGCCGAGCCGGGCACGCCACCGGCGCACCGCGAGGAACCGGCCGGCCTCCCCCTTCACCCCGGCCAGACCGCTGTCCCCCACCGTGGCCCGCCACGTCCGCCGGGCCACCACCAGGCGGTCGATGGTGATCCGGGGCGTGTGGGGCGCCGGGTCGAGCAACTTGAAGCTGTCCAGCAGCAACGACCCGAGCAGGTTGGCGAAGACCTCCACCAGCGGCCAGCGGCTGCCGTCGGGCAGCACCGCCTCCAGCCGGTCACCCGCCGGCACCACCCGCACCTCGGTGGCGGGGACCAACCGGTCGATCTCACCGCCGCGGGCGGTGTCGATGCCGAGCTGCCGGTCGGCCGCGCTGTTCAGCCCGTACGTGGTGCGGGTGGTCACCCGCGGGAAGCCCTCGGGGTAGAGCACCCGGACCCGGGCCGGGCCGAGGTCGGCGTCCAGCCCGGCGCGCAGCGCCACCGGGTCCGGGTGGAACGGCACGAAGACCGCGCTGTCGAAGGGCACGTGAGCCGGGTGCAGCTCGCCCAGCACCAGCAGGAACTCACCCCGGTTCAACGCGTCCAGGTCGACGGCGCTGATCTGCACGTCCGGGCCGTGGATCCGGCCGGACGGCCAACCCGGCGCGGTCGCCGGAAACACCCGGTGGGCCCGCTCGGTCAGCTCCGCGGCGCTGAGCCGCAGCTCCGACTGCCCCGGCGGCAGCGCGGCCAGGTCGAACAACTCCGCCCAGCGGGCGGTGAAGCCGGCCCCAGCGGCTGCCAGTGGCCCCTCCGGGGCGAGCAGCAGCCCCTGGGCCAGGGACCAGACGTCGGCCAGCCGCACCGGCCCGTCGGCGCGCAACTCCTCGTACAGCTCGCCGAGGAGTCGTTCGCAGGCGGCACCGATCTCCGCGGTCAGCCACCGCGCGGCCTGGAGCAGCACGGCCAGCGGCGCGGCGAGGGCATCGAGCACCCCCGCGCCGACGGTCACGCTGAGATCCCGGGTGGTCTCCTCGTACACCACGGTCCGGCCGGCGTACATCTGACCGGCCTGCCGGGTGGCGGGCCGGCCGGTGACCTCGGTGAACTCCGCGTTCAGCGCCTCCAGTGCGGCGCCCAACCGGTCCGGGTCGCCGGCCGCCGCGGCGACGTCGTCGCGGCGCGCACAGAGCCGTTCGAAGCCGTCGATCACCTCGGCGCGCAGGTCGGCCGCGCCGATCGCGTCCAGCCGCTCCCGCAGCACCTGCTCGGCCCGGGGGCTGATCGGCAGACCGGCGTCCCAGGTCAGCAGGCCACGCTCGACCAGTCGGTCGAGCAGCAGGTACGCGTCGGCGGCGGAGCGCAGGCCGGCGTCGCCGTCGGCGAGGATCCCCTCGACCAGCCGCAGTGCCGACGTACGCCCGTCGCACCCGGCCAGCAGCCGGGCCTCCAGCGTGGACAGCTCCACCGGGGGGTGCAGCGGCCGGTGCAGCCGCCGGCCCTCCACCGTCAGGTGCGGCGCCAGCGCCGGCGCCCACCAGCGACGCACGTCCAGGTCGTCGGCGAGCCGATCGGCGTACGCGATCAACGCCCACGCCTCGAAGCGCACCAACCGGCCCGACAGCAGCCCCGGCCCCGGCCGCAGCCGGGTCGGCTCCTCAGCGGGATCGAGGACGCCCCAGCAGACCGGGCCGAAGAAGCCGATCGTCTCGGCCTTGCCGCAGTAGCGCTGCCAGTAGCGCAGCAGGCTTAGCTCGCGCCGGCGCCGCCAGTGGTTGCGCACCGACGGATCGGTACGCAGCAACCCGTCCAGGGCGGTCACCATGGCCGGGTTCTGCCAGGTGACCGCCTCGCGCAGCAGCGGGTCGGCGGCGATCTCGCCGGCGGTCACCGAGGCCCCGGCCAGGGCCTCGGTGAACGTCTTGTCGAAAAGGTCTGCGGTGTCCTCGCCGGCCAGCAGCGCGTCCGCGGCGGCGGCGGCCTCCGGGGCGGCGAAGGCGGCCAGGCCGTCGGCCGGAAAGCCGGCGGTACGCAGCACCACGTCGCGCCAGACCGACCAGCCCGTCGTGCCAAGGGGCAACAGGTGGTTCATCGAATCAGCTCCGGCTTGTCGGTGTCCACGATGTGCAGTCGTAGTTCGCTGAAGTAGCGCCGGCCCGCCGCGTCGGGCACCCAGGCGTCCTGCGGGGTGGGCAGCATCTCGCTGACCACCAGCGTCGTGGCGTCTCCGCCGTCCCGACCGGCCGCCCGCACCATCGCGCAGAACATCGTGGCGAAGGCGGGACTGCTCAGGTCGACGAAGCAGGGCTTGGTCTCGGTGCCGAGCTTGACGTACACCTGCTCCGGCAGGCCCAGCCGGCGCCGCCAGTCCCGCACGGCCAGGAAGCGGGCCCGCTCCCCGGTCACCGCGCCCAGGCCGCACGCGCCGACCGTGGTCCGCCAGGTCTGCCGCGCCACCACCAGCCGGTCCAGGGTGATCCGCGGGGTGTACGGCGCGGCGGCGACCAGTTTGAAGCCGTCGACCGTGTGTGTGCTGAGCAGCCCGGCGCAGACCTCGGTCAGCGACCAACGCTGCCCGTCGGCGGCGGCGACCACCAGCCGACCCGCCTCGTCGTGCACGGTCAGCGCCACGGTGGGCAGCACCCGGTCCGGGTCGGCGTTGGGTGCCGGCGCGAACGCCAACTGCCGGTCGGTCGGGCCGATCAGCGCCTCCGCGACCCGGCTCGTGCGCCGCGGCCAGTCGGTGGGGAAGAGCAGCCGGATCCGGTGCGGACCGAGGTCGGCGGCCAGCGCGTCGCGCAGCCGCTCCGCGTCCGGGTGCGACGGGGTCAACGCCTGGCAGTCGAACGACGGCCAGGCGGCGTGCAGCTCGCCGAGCACCACGGTGTAGTCGCCCCGGGCCAGCGCGGCCGCGTCGGCCGCGCAGATCTGCAGGTCGGGGCTGTGCAGCCGGGCGTTGGACCAGTCCGTCCGCACGGCCGGGAAGGCCTCGTCGACCCGGGCGGCCAGGTTCGCCACGTCGAGACGCACCTCGGTGGTGCCGGGAGGCTGCCGATCCAGCTCGAACAGCTCCGCCCAGCGGGCGGCGAACTGAGCGGCGACCGCGTCCACCGGGCGCTCACGGTTGCCCCAGAACAGCCCCTGGACCAGGAACCACAGGTCGGACAGGGCGACCGGGGCGTCGCCGGCCTCGGCGCGCAGCTCCTCGTACAGCTCCCGGAACACCGCCCCGTACGCGTCCTCGAGCGCGACGGCCAGCCAGCGGGCGGCCCGCAGCAGCACGGCCAGCGGCGCGGCGACGGAGTCCAGCAGCGGCGCTCCGAAGACCACGTCCAGGTCCCGGCTGGTGTCCTCGTAGCAGAGGGTCCGGCCGGCGTACATCTGTCCGGCCCGGCGCTGCGCGGACTGGCCGGTCAGGTCGGTGAACGTCGCGTCGAGCGCGTCGAGGGCCACCCGCAGCCGGTCCGGGTCGCCGGCCGCCGCGGCGACCGCGTCCCGGGCGGCGCAGAGCCGGTCGAAGCCGGCCTGGGCGGCGGCCCGGGCCGGGGTGTCGCCGACGGCGGCGATCCGCTGCCGCAGCACCTCCTCGGCGGCCGGACTGACCGGCAGTTCGGCGTCCCAGGTGACCAGCTCGCGCTGCACCAGCCGGTCCAGCAGCGCGTACCCGTCCTCCGGTCGGCGCAGCCCGATGCTCGGGTCGGTCACCACGTCGCGGGCGGTGCGGTGGCCGTCGGCGGCGGCGAGCAGGGCCGCCTCCACCGGGGACAGCGGGACGGGGGGGCGGCCCGGCCGACGCACCTCCCGGCCGACGAGGCACAGGTGCGGGGCGAGCCGGGGCGCCCACCAACGGCGCACCGCCGGGTCCTGACCGATCCGCTCGGCGTACGCGGTCAGCGCCCAGGACTCGAACCACACCCAGCGGCTGCGGGTCAGCGCGGCGCCGGGGCGCACCTGCGCCGCCACGGGCAGCTCGGGGTCGATGGTGGCCCAGCAGCTCGGCCCGAAGAAGCCGACGGTCTCGTTCTTGCCGCAGTACCGCTGCCAGTACTTGAGCAGCATGCGTTCCCGTTCCCGGCGTCGCACGTTGCGGACGGCGTCGGGGCCGCCCCGGGCCAGGCCGTCGAGGGCGATCAGCGCACTCCGGTTCTGCCAGGTGACCGCCTCGCGCAGCAGCGGGTCGGCGGCCAGCTCGCTCAGCCCCCGGCCGGTGGCGGCGATCGCCTCGGCGAACTCCTTGTCGAACAGGCCGGCACCGGTGCCGGTGGCGAGCAGCTCGTCGGCCGCGGCGGCGGCCTGCGGGGCGGCGAGCATGGTCAAGCCCTCGGCGGGGAAGCCAGTGCTGCGCAGGATGGCGTCGCGCCACACCGACCAGCCGGTGTCGCCCAGCGGCACCCGGTGCCCGTCCGCCGCGGCGCGCGCCGGCCCGCCCGACGTCGGGGTGCGAGCGGACTTCCGGTCGAGCGCGGCGCGCAGGTCGGCGCGGATCGCCGCGGCCAGCTCGGGCAGCGCGTCGTGCAGGAAGAAGTGCCCGCCGTCCAGCTCGTGCAGTGCGCAGCCGGCGGAGGTGTGCTCCCGCCAGGCGGCACTCTGCTCCCGGGTGACCGCCTGGTCGTCGCGCCCGCTGAACACCACGATCGGCACCGGCAGCGGCTCCTCGGGGCGGTACCGGTAGCCGTCCACCCGCTCGAAGTCGGCGCGCAGCAACGGCAGCAGCAGCTCGACCAGCTCGGGATGCTCCAGCACCTCGGCAGGCAGCCCGCCGCCGGCGCGCAGCCGGCGCAGCAGCTCCTCGTCGTCCACCTGGGACAGCCCGTCGAAGGCGCTGGGCGCGCTGATGTGCGGGGCGCGGGCGCCACCGACGTAGAGCCGCAGGGGCAGCGCGTGCCCGCCTCGGCGCAGCTCGCGGACCACGTCGAAGCCGAGCCGGCCGCCCATCGAGTGGCCGTAGATCGCGTACGGTCCGTCGACCCGCTCGGCGATGGCGGTGGCCACGTCGGCGACCCGGAACCGGGGGTTCTCGTTGATCCGGTTCTCCCGGCCGGGTAACTGCACCGGCAGCACCTCGACGTCCGGGCCGAAACAGCTCGGGAAGTGCCGGAAGGCGCTGGCGCCAGCACCGGCGTAGGGCAGGCAGAGCAATTGCACCGGTGCCGGATCGCGGCTGCCGGCGGAGAGGAACCAGGTCACCGCACGCCTTTCTGAGGAGGATCGATCCAGTACCGCCGCCGCTGGAAGGGGTAGGTGGGCAGCGAGGTGCGTCGGATGGCGTCGGCCGGCTGCAGGGCCGTCCAGTCCAGGTGTTGGCCCGCCACCCAGCTGGCGGCCAGTTCGCGCAGCGCGCCGGGCGGGCCGGCGACCCGGGTGTCGGTGCGGAGCAGCTCGTCGAGCGCGGCGACCGCGCCGGCCGCGTCGATGGCGACCACCGCCGCCCGGCAGCCGAACTCGCGCCGGCCCAGCGCCAGCGTCGCGGCGACGTCGGCGAGGGTGGGTGCCGTGCCGGCCAGGTGCCGCCGCAGCCGACCGAGCGCCGCCCGCAACGCCACCGGGGTACGCGCCGAGACCGGTAGCAGGTGCGCGCCGGGCGCCCCGGGGTCCGGTGGCTCCACCGGAGGTGGCTGCTCCACCACGACGTGCGCGTTGGTGCCGCCCAGCCCGAACGAGCTGACCCCGGCGACCCGGCGCGGCGCGTCCGGCCAGTCCCGCACCTTCGTCGGCACGTAGAACGGGCCGGCGGCCAGGTCGATCTCCGGGTGCGGCCGGGTGAAGTGCAGGTTCGGCGGGATGACACCGTGCTGCACGGCGAGCACCGCCTTGATCAGCCCGGCGATGCCGGCCGCGGCATCGAGGTGGCCGATGCTGGTCTTCACCGAGCCGAGCGCGCAGGTCTCGGCCGGCGCGGTGCCCTCGTACACCTCGTGCAGCGCGGCCACCTCGATGGCGTCGCCGAGCGGCGTACCGCTGCCGTGCGCCTCGATGAGGCGGACCTCGCCGGGGGTCACCTCGGCGGCGGCGAGCGCGCCGGCCACCGCGGCGGCCTGCCCGGCCGGGCCGGGCACGGCGAAGCCGGCCCGGTCGGCGCCGTCGTTGGTGACGGCCCAGCCGGGCAGGATCGCGAGGACCCGGTCGCCGTCGGCGCGCGCGTCGGCGAGGCGGCGCAGCGCCACCACTCCCGCGCCGGAGCCGAAGCCGGCACCCTGGGCGGCCTCGTCGAACGCCCGGCAGCGGCCGTCGGGGGAGGCGAGCCCGCCGGGGGTGTGCCGGTGTCGGGGCCAGGTGACGCTCACGCCGCCGGCCAGGGCGAGGTCGCACTGGTAGTCGGCGAGGCTCTGCGCCGCGAGACAGACCGCGACCAGCGAGCTGGAGCAGGCGCTCTGCACCGCCACCGCCGGCCCGGTCAACCCCAGCCGGTACGCGACCTGCCCGGGCAGGTGGTCGGTGAGCTGCCGACCGACCAGCCGGGCCTCCCAGTCGTCCGGGTCGACGTCGCCGACCACGGCGGGGTTGTCCATCAGGTGGAACAGGAAGTAGCGGTTGACGGAGGTGGCGGCGTACACGCCGACCAGACCGGGGAAGCGGTCCGGGTCGTGACCGGCGTCCTCCAACGCCTCCCAGGCGGTCTCCAGGAACAGCCGGTGCTGCGGGTCGGTGCGGGCGGCCTCCTGGTCGCCGAACGAGAAGAACTCCGCGTCGAAGTCGGCGACCCCGTCGAGTCGGCCGGTGGCCTTGACGTGCCGGGGATCGGCGCGCAGGCCGGGGCCGACGCCCAACGCGGCCAGCTCGTCGTCGCTGTGGTCGTGGATGGCGTCCACGCCGGCGCACAGGTTCCACCAGAACGTCGCCGCGTCCGGCGCCCCGGGGAACCGGCCGGCGAGACCGACGACCGCGATCTCGTCCCCGGTGTAGTCGCGCGCGCCGACCGAGGCGGCGGGCGGGCCGACCGGAGCCGGCGGCACGACGGCCGACGTCGATACGGCGGCGGTCGACACGGCGGGGTTCGACCTCGGCACGGCGGGGTTCGACACGGCGGGGTTCGACACGGCGATCGGGGCGGGCACCGGTGGGGTGACCTGCGCGGGCGGGTCGACCAGCCGGGCCTGGGCGGCGACCGTCGGATGGTCGAAGAGCCGCAGCAGCGGCACTCCGACGCCGAACCGTTCGGCCAACCGCTGCTGCACCCGGCCGAGCAGCAACGACTGCCCGCCGACGTCGAAGAAGCTGTCGGTACGGCCGACCGCGTCCCGGCCGAGCACGTCGCACCAGATGTCGTGCACGACCCGCTCGGTCGGCGTGGCCGGACGGTCCGAGACCGGTACGGCCCAGGCCGGGTCGGGCAGCGCCCGCTCGTCGACCTTCCCGCTGACGGTCAGCGGGAACTCGGCGACCGGCACGACGGCGCGGGGCAACGCGTAGTCGGGTAGCTGGCGGGTCAGGGCAGCCCGCAGCGCGGCCGGGTCGGGTGGCGCACCGGCCGGCCGGACGTACGCCAGCAGTTCGCCGCCGCGGGCGATGGCGCGTACCTCGGCGACGCCCGGCTCGGCGGCGAGCACCGCCTCGATCTCGGTCAGCTCGACCCGGAAGCCGCGGACCTTGACCTGCCGGTCGAGCCGGCCGAGACAGCGCAGCTCGCCGGTGGGCAGCAGCTCGCCGAGGTCGCCGGTGCGGTACGCGGGCACGCCGTCGGGGTCACGGCCGAAGGTGTCGCTGCTCTGGCCGAGGTAGCCGGGTGCGAGGTGCGGGCTGCGGACCACGATCTCGCCGTCCGGTGCCAGCCGCAGCGCGTACCCGGGCAGTGCCGTGCCGATCGGCAGCGGGCCGGTGGCCGTCGGGTCGACGTCGGCCAGCGGCAGCACGTGCCGGGCGGCGAACGTCATCTCGGTGGCCCCGTAGCCGTTGACGAGGACGCAGTCCGGGGCGAAGCGTCCCCGGGCGCGGACGGCGTCGGCGTAGGTGGCCTGCTCACCTCCGAGCAGCAGCACCCGGACCCGGTCGAGCCGGTCGACGCCGGGGGCGTCCAGCAGGTGCCGGTAGACGGTCGGGGTGGAGTGGTAGACCGTGACGCCGTGCCGGGCCAGCTGCTCGACGGCGTACGCCAGGCCGTGCCGGCGCAGGTCGACCGGGACGACGGCGGCGCCGGTGAGCAGCGCCGGGTACAGGTCGGGGATGGCCGCGTCGAAGCTGAACGAGGCGAGCAGGCTGAGCCGGTCGTCCGGACGCAGGGCGAGCGTGGCGATCTGGTTGTCCACCACGTGCAAGAGGTTGCGGTGGGTCTGCCCGACGGCCTTGGGTCGGCCGGTGGAGCCCGAGGTGAACAGCACGTACGCGAGGGCGTCCGGGTCGACGGGCACCGGTCGCAGCGGTGCGGGTCGTACGTCGACGGCGGGGACGATCCGCAGGCCGGGACGGTCGGCGGCGAGGCGTCGGGCGAGTTCGGTGTGTTCGCCGCCGCAGAGCAGGGTGGTGACGTCGGCGCCGTCGAGAAGGTGGCGCAGCCGCTGCTCCGGGAAGCCGGGGTCGAGCGGCACGTAGGTGGCGCCTGCGGCGAGCGTGCCGAGGATGGCCGCGATGGTGCCGCCCCCGTGGGCGGTCAGCAGGCCGATCCGGTCGCCGGGCCGTACGCCGGCCGCGGCCAGCAGGTCGGCGTGCCCTCCGGCGAGACCGGCGAGGGTGGCGTAGTCGAGTGGATCGGTGTCGCCGAGCACGGCGGAGCGGTCGCCACCGCGGGCGGCGGACTCGCCGAAACGGTGGACCAGGGTCGAGGTCTTCATCTCAGAACGCGTACGAAGATCCACTATGGACGGACGCGCGGCGATGGACAGCGGTGATCATTCATCCCCCCCAGGACTTCACAATGGAAGGAGCATAGGGTTCGATGGGTGACGCGATAGATCATTGACTAGAGTCGACCCGAAGGGTCTACCGAAGGCTCCGACGAGGGACGGCGAACATCGTCCGATCATCCCCCTGGCGCGGCGCTTGATTTTCGCCTAAAGCGGCCAGCCGCAACCATTCTTCCGGCTCCGTATCATTTGCGTTGAGGAATTTCCCGGCCGAAAGCGCCTCGTCCGAATGACGACATCGAAGCGTTCAGTCCCCGACAGATGGCGGAACGGCAGGGGTCACGCCGCCATCCGGATCGCGCGACAGGCCGTCCACCATCTGCCGGAACTCGCGCACCGTGACGGCCTCGCGCAGGGTCGCGAAGACCGCCCCGGTGCCGGCTCGGGCGGTCGCCTCGTCGACACCGGCCCGCTCGCCGACCCGCCGCAGGAACTCGGCCGGCCCCGGAGCCGGCGGCACCGATCGGGCCGCGCTCCGACCCGCGCCGCCGAGGTAGCCGTCCACCTCGTCGGGGAGATGCCCGGCGAGGTCGGTGGCCGAGCCACCGGTCACCCGTTCGGCCATCGTCTGGAGAACGGCGCGCGCCACCACGGCGGCCTGCTCGGGCGGCAGCCCGGAGCGCCGGGACACCGCGTCGATGAAGCGGGGGAACCGCACACCGTCCTCCTGTCCACCACGGGTCGCGCGCTTACCCGGGCAGGCGGTCGGCAAACGGCGGTGCGGTCAGCGCAGTAGGCCGGTGGCCCGCAGGTGGTCGAAGATGATCTGGTCGACCGCGGAGGTGCGGTGCCGGTCGGCGTACTCCAGCCAGGCCGTCTCGGCGATCTCGTTCGCCGGGCGCAGGCGCCCCTCGTACCCGGCCCGGTAGCAGGTCATCCGCACGGTGACGCCGGCCGCGTGCCCGTGCGCCTGAGCCGTGAACGTGCCCAGGTGCACGGCGTCGCGCACGTCCACCTCGACGCTCAGCTCCTCGTCGATCTCCCGGCGCAGCGTCTGCAGGTCGGTCTCCCCCGGCTCGCGCTTGCCACCCGGCAGATACCACACGTCCTTGCCCCGCGACCGGGTGCTCAGCACCCGTCCGTCCTCGATGAGGATCCAGGCCACCTTGTCGATCTCGGACACGCCACCCTCCCGCCCGCGCAGAGCGGGCACGCTACCACCCGACGCCCGCCCGGAGCCCACTCAGTCGGCCAGCAGGTCGAGCAGCAGCGCCGCGGTCCACCCGAACGCCGGTGAGCCCAGCCCGACGCCGGTGTCCGGGTGGAAGTACTCGTGGCAGCCGGCACCGGCCACCAGTCCGATCATCGACCGGCGCAGCCCGGCCGCCAGCTCCGGGTGCCCGTGCACGGCGAGCCCGCGACGCACCAGCCAGCCGATGTTCAGCCAGCTCGGCCCCCGCCAGTAACGCAGCGGCTCGAAGTCCGCTGCGGTGCGGTCGTGGCTGGGCAGCGGCCGATCCATCCGCCGGGCCACCCCGAAGCGCGCCGACGTCGCCTCGACGACCACCGCGTCGACCTGCCGGGCCGGCAGGTCGGGCAGGATCAGCGGCGTCAACCCGAGCACCGTCCGGGCACCGACCAGCCGGCCGGTGCGCAGGTCACGCGGCTGGAACGTGCCGGTGCCCGGGTCGTACAGCCGGCGGACGAGGGCGTCGGTGATCCGGGCCGCCCGGGCGCGGTGCGGGCCCGGGTCGGCGCCGATGAGCGCGGCGATCTCCGCGAGGGCGTGTTCGGCAGCGCCGAACGCCGCGTTGAACAGCGGGCACTCCACCAGGAACGGATGGCCGTCGGCGAGGCGCCGGTCGGCGTAGCCGTGGTCGCGGTAGGCGTCGACGATCGCCAGGTAGCGCGCGTAGTCCAGGTCCGTGGGGCGGTGCGCGGCGTCGGCGTGCGCGGTGTCGTGCCGGCGGTACGCGCGCATCACTGCTGCCTCGGCCCGGACCGCGGCCATCGGCTCGTCCCAGGCGGGGCTGTTGTCCAGCCCGGACTCCCACGGGTGCACGATGCAGACCAGGCCGTCGCCAGCCACGTCCCGCCGCTCGGCCAGGTAGCGCTGCTGGGCCACCAACGCCGGATAGAGCCGGCCCAGCGCGGCCCGGCCGGCCTGCCCGGGTGCGCGCCGGTACGCCAGCCACGCCGCGAGCGCGTGCACCGGCGGCTGGACCAGGCCGGACGTGTCCACGGCCGGAGCGCCCTCCGCGTCCGCCGAGCGCCACAGATCCGGCCCCGGGAAGTACGCGCCGACCCGCAGCGCCGGGTTGAACACGATGTGCGGCACCCGCCCGTCGGCCCACTGCGCCCGGAACAGGCTCGCCAACTCCTGCCAGGCCCGTTCGGGGCGGACCTGGGCCAGCCCGACCGCGATGAACGCGGAGTCCCAGCTCCACTGGTGCGGGTAGAGCGTGCGCGACGGCACGGTGTGGTCGTGCTCCCAATTGGCCTCGAGCGTGTCGACCGCGAGCTGGCGCAGCCCGGCCGGGTCGGCGGGACCGCCGGCACGGGCCATCGTGGTCCCGCCGACGCGTGTCGGCCCGGCGTCGGCGCTCACGCGGCGGCCCGCCGGGGCAGCGCGTGCCGCAGCACCGTGGCGGCCTCCTGCAGGGCTCGGACCGGGTCGCCGCGCAGCCGGCACTCCAGGGCCAGCCAGCCCTGGTAGTCCAGCTCCAGCAGGGTGCGCATCAGTGCCGGCCAGTCGAGGTGCCCGGCGCCCGGCTGGAAGCGGTTGGAGTCGCTGACCTGCACGTGCCCGAGGTACGGCGCGGCGGCGCGCAACGCCCGGTGCACGTCGTCCTCCTCGATGTTCATGTGGAAGGTGTCGGCGACCACCCGCACCGAGGGCAGTCCGAGTGCGGCGCACAGCGCGACCGCCTCGTCGAGGCGGTTGACCATGTGGTCCTCGTACCGGTTGAGGGGTTCCAGAAAGAGGGTGACGCCCTCGGCCTGGGCGTGATCGCCCAGCTCGCCGAGGGCGTCGAGGAGGACCTGCCGGTCGCCGGCCGGCGGGCGCGGCGGCTCGAACGGTGGCAGCCGCCGGGAGAACATCCCCCAGGCCGCCGGTGTCATCACCCCGACGCCGCCCAGCTCGGCGATGACGGAGAGTTGGGAGCGGAGGTTACGGACGGCGTCGGCGGACCGGTCCGGGTCGAAGTCGCCGATGAAGTGGCCCATCTCGACGCAGACGGTGGGCATCACCACCCCGGCGGCGCGGGCCCGGCGCAGCTCGGGCAACCGGCGGGCGAACGCGAGGTCACCGCGACCGCGCAGCTCGATCCCCTGGTAACCGAGGGCGGCGGCGAGGGCGTACTTCTGGATCAGGTTGGCGCCCGGCAGGAGTTGTTCCTGGCAGGCCAGCGCGATGGTGATCATCTAGAACCTCAGCACCACTTGGAGGACGTCACCGGCGCCGCGGTCGAGCAGCGCGAGGGCGTCGGCGACCGCGCTGGCGTCGACGATGTGGCTGACCAGCGGCAACGGGTCGACGCTGCGCTCAGCCACCAGGTCCATGAAGGTCTGCGCGACCCGGTCTCCGGTCCACCGGCCGGCCATGCTCGGCGCGGGGGTGGGCCCGGAGACCTGGGCGGCCACCAACTGGATGCGGTTGTGGTGGAACTCCTCGCCGAGGCCGAGTGCGTCGGCCTGGCCCTGGTAGAAGCCGGCGGCCACGACCCGACCGGCGTGTGCGGTGGACCGGATCGCCTCGTGCAGCGCCGGGTACGCCCCGGACAGCTCCAGGCAGACGTCCGCGCCCCGGCCACCGGTGGCACCGCGCAGCACGGCGGCGGCCGACTCGGCGGACACGTCCACGGTGGATCGGGCGCCGTAGCGGGCGGCGTGCTCCAGCCGGCCGGGCATCCGGTCGACGGCCACCACCCGGGCACCGGAGAGCACCGCGAGCCGGGTGGCGAGCAGCCCGATGACGCCCTGCCCGAAGACGCCGACCCAGTCGCCGAGGTGCAGGTCACCGGCGAGCACGGCGGTCAGGGCGATGGCGCCGGGCCGGGCGAAGACCGCGACGAGCGGGTCCAGCCCGGCGGGCAGCGGACGGACCGTGTCGGCGGCGAGCACCGCCTCGGCCCGGTGACCCCAGATGCCCCAGACGAGCTGCCCCGGATGCCGGTCGGCCACGTCGGGCGCGACCTCGATGACCTCGCCGACCTCCTCGTAGCCGAAGCCGATCAGCGGGTAGGGCACCGGCGTCTGGCGGGGGACGAACATCCGGGCGGCGTCGTCCCAGTCCTTGCTGAGTCGGGGGTTGCTGCCCCGGTAGAGGGTCAGCTCGGTGCCGGCGGAGATGCCCGAGTAGCAGGTGCGGACCCGGACCTGGCCGGGGCCGAGCGGATCCGGCGGGCAGGGCTCGAGGCTGATCCGTCGAGGCCCGGCGAGAGAGACCACCCAGTTGCCCATGTGTCACATCCCGGTAGCGCTGGGCTCCAGGATAGACACAAAATCGCAATATGTCTTGTTATTGATCTATCGAAGGTGTTGAATCCGGTATGTACCCTTCGAGAGGAGTGCCACCGATGTCAGCACCTCCGAGGCGGATACTCGCCACCACCCTGATCATGACACTGGCAGCGTCCACCCTGCTGGCCTGCGGAGATGACGGATCCGACAGCAACAGCAAAAAGATCACCGTTTGGAGTCTGGAGGACGTCGCCGACCGCGTCACCGCCACCAAGGCGATCATCGCCGACTTCACCGCCAAGACCGGGATCCAGGTCGACCTCGTGACCGTCAACGAGGACCAGTTCCCCTCGCTGATCGCCGCCAACGCCGCCGCCGGCGAGCTGCCCGACGTGGTCGGCTCGGTCTCCCTGGCCGGCATCCGTACGCTCGCCGGCAACGAGCTGCTGCACGCCTCGGCGAACGCGGAGGTCGTCGACAAGCTGGGCAAGCAGACGTTCTCCCCCCGCGCGCTGGAGCTGACCTCCGACGACGGCAAACAGCTCTCCGTGCCCAGCGACGGGTGGGGGCAGCTGCTCGTCTACCGCAAGGACCTGTTCGCCGCAGCCGGCCTGCCGGTCCCCGACACGTACGAACGGATCACCGACGCCGCGGCGAAGCTGAACACCGGCGGCGTCGCCGGGATCACCGCGGCGACCAGCCCGAGCGACGTGTTCACCCAGCAGACCTTCGAGCATCTGGCGCTGGCCAACGGCTGCCAGCTCACCGGCGACGACGGGGCGGTCACCCTCGACTCACCGCAGTGCGTCGAGGCGTTCCGCTTCTACGGCGATCTGATCCGCACCAGTTCGGTGAAGGGCGCACAGGACGTCGACACCACCCGGGCCACCTACTTCGCCGGCAAGGCGGCCATGGTGATCTGGTCGCCGTTCATCCTCGACGAGCTGGCCGGGCTGCGCAACGACGCCAAGCCGACCTGCCCGCAGTGCCAGGCCGACCCGTCGTTCCTCGCGAAGAACAGCGGGTTCGTCACCGCGATCAAGGGCCCGAACGGCACCGAACCGGCGCAGTACGGCGAGATCAGCTCGTGGGCCGTGCTGGACGGCGCGGCGGCCGACCCGGCGAAGTCCTTCGTGGAGTACATGCTCGGCGACGGCTACCCGCGCTGGTTCGGGATGTCCCCGGAGGGCCGCTTCCCGGTACGCAAGGGCACCCCGGCCGAGCCCGAGGCGTACCTCAACGCCTGGAACACCAGCCAGGCCGGCGTCGACGCCAAGAAGCCTCTCGCCGACGTGTACGGCGACGAGGTGCTGGCCACGCTGCGCCGCAGCCCGGACACCTTCCAACGCTGGGGGCTCAGCCAGGGGCAGGGCAAGCTGGTCGGCGCGATGCTCGGCGAACTGCCGGTGCCCAAGGTGCTGGCCGACCTCATCGCCGGCAAGTCCGACGCGGCAGCCGCCGCCGGTCGGGCCGAGAAGGACGTCGACGCCATCAAGCAGGGCGTCAATTGACCACCACCGCGCCCGGCCCCGGCCGCTCCCCCACCCGGGAGCGGCCGGCGCCGCCACGGCGCCGACCACTGACCCTGCGCCGCCGTGAGTCCCGTGCCGGGCTCGCGCTGGTCGCACCGACCCTGCTCGTCACCATCGCGGTCATCGGCATCCCGATCGTGTGGACCGTGCTGCTCGCCTTTCAGCGGGTCCGGCTCGCCACGCTGCGCAAGACCGGCCTGTTCGGCGAGTTCACCATGGACAACATCGACCGGGTGCTGCACACCCCCGGCTTCGCCGAGACGCTGTGGGTCACGTTGATCTACAGCATCGGCGGCACGGTCGGGTCGATCCTGCTCGGCCTGGTCGCCGCCCTGGTCGTCCGCCGGCCGTTCCGGGGCCGCACCCTGGTCCGGGCGTCCATGCTGCTGCCGTACGTGGCACCGGTGGTCGCGGTGACCTTCGTCTGGCAGGTGATGCTCGACCCGCAGCTCGGCATCGTCAACGAGTGGGGCCAACGCCTGCTGGGCTGGGACGCCCCGGTGCCGTTCCTCACCCAGGAGTCCACCGCGCTGGCCACGGTCATCGTGTTCGAGGCGTGGCGGTACTTCCCGTTCGCGTTCCTGTTCCTGCTGGCCCGGCTCCAGGCGGTGCCCGGCGAGTTGGAGGAGGCCGCCCGGGTCGACGGCGCGACCCCGACCCAACGGTTCCGGCACATCCTGCTGCCGCAACTGCTGCCGGTCATCGCCCTGCTGGGCGTGCTGCGCTTCATCATGACCTTCAACAAGTTCGACGACGTCTACCTGCTCACCGGTGGCGCGGCCGGCACCGAGGTGGTCAGCGTGCGGGTGTACGACTTCCTCACCGCGCGTACCGACATCGGCGCGGCGGCCGCGCAGGCGGTCGTGCTGGCCGTCGTCCTCATCGTGTTCGTGCTGATCTATCTGCGCTTCTTCGGACGGAGGGTCGGCTGATGGATCGGGACGTCGTCGAGACGGTGAGCCTGCGTTGGCTGCGCCGCCTGGTGATCGCCGCGTTCCTGGTGGTCACCGTCTTTCCCTTCTACTACATGCTGATGCTCTCGGTGCGCCCCATCGAGCGGCTGCTGCTCGACCCCGGCGCGCTCGTGGTGGGCTTCGGCGAGCTCACCGTCGCCACGTACGCCGAGGTGCTGAAGGCCACCGACGACGGCGGCCAGGGTTTCCTCACCTTCATCCGCAACAGCGGGCTGGTGGCCGTCGCGGCGACCGTGCTCACCCTGGTGGTGGCGATCCCCGGCGCGTACGCGGTGGCCCGGCTGCGGTTCTTCGGCCGTCGGCAGGTGGACTTCCTGTTCCTGGCGGTCTACCTGTTCCCGTCGATCGTCATCGCGATCCCGCTGTTCGTGGTCTTCACCCGGGCCGGGCTGCGCGGCTCCCTGTTCGGTCTGGTGCTGGTCTACATCTCGCAGACGTTGCCGGTCTCGGTCTACATGCTGAAGAACTACTTCGAGACCATCCCGGTCAGTCTGGAAGAGTCCGCCGCCATCGACGGCGCCGGACGGCTCGGCATCATCCGCCGCGTCAGCCTGCCCCTGGCCATGCCGTCGATCATGGCGGTCGCGCTCTACGACTTCATGATCGCCTGGAACGAGTTCCTCTTCGCGCTGCTGTTCCTGGTCGACAAACCCGACCGGTGGACGGTGTCGCTGGGGTTGTCCCTGCTCGCCGACGGGGTGGAGGTGCCCAAGACGGTGCTGATGGCCGGGTCGGTCGTCCTCACCCTGCCCATCGTGATCCTCTTCTTCGCCAGTGAACGGCTGCTCACCGAGGGGCTGACCAGCGGCGCGGAGAAGGGCTGAGCGACGGCGTACGGGCGCTGGGCGGCGGGCCGCCGCCCAGCGCCCCACCGTTCCTTGATCGGTGGCAGCTGAGCGACTCGACACGCCGGGCACCGCCCCGCTGAGCCGCCACCGATCGGTGCGCCCGACCGGCCTCACCCGTCGCGCCCCGTCCGGCGCGGTTACCGTGGCCGTATGGCCAACCCGACCCGCTGGGCGACCGACACCGGTCCGGAGCACTCGCAGTGGTACATCGACCGGTTCCGCAAGCTCGCCGCCGAGGGTGCGGACCTGGCCGGCGAGGCCCGTCTGGTGGACACCCTGGTCGCGCCGGGGTCGCGGATCCTCGACGCCGGCAGCGGCACCGGCCGGGTCGGCGCCGCGCTGGCCCAGCGCGGGCACACCGTGATCGGGGTGGACGCCGACCCCGCGCTGGTGGAGGCCGCCCGCGCCGATCATCCCGGCCCGCGCTGGCTGGTCGCCGACCTGGCCGAGTTGGACCTGCCGGCGATGGGCGAGGCGGAGCCGTTCGACGCCGCCGTGCTCGCCGGCAACGTCCTCGCGTTCGTCGCGGCCGGCACCGAGCCGGAGGTGCTGCGCCGGCTGGCCGGGCACCTGCGCCCGGACGGCGTCCTGGCGGTCGGCTTCGGCACCGAGCGCGGGTACCCGCTGACCGCGTTCGACGCCGACGCGGTCGCCGCCGGCCTGCGCCTGGAACACCGCTTCGCCACCTGGGACCTGCGTCCGTGGCGGGACGACGCGGCCTTCGCGGTCAGCGTCCTGCGCCGCCCGGCCGACTGACCCGCCACGTCCTCACCCGGGGGCGGCGACGGCCCGCGCGGCGGCCGGATCCAGGGTCGCACCGGCCGGCACGAGGCTCACCAGGCCGGCCGGCAGCCGCACCGGACGCACACCGCGGTAGCCGAGCATGGTGAGCACACCGCGGTCGGCCAGCACGTACCGCCGGCCCAGGTCGGTCACCACGGACACCGCGCCGCCGGACGCACCCGGCGCCGCGGCGGCCTCGACCACCGCGCCGCGACCCGGCTCCACCACCACGTGGTCGGCCAGGACCGCGCCGCCGGCCGGCGCGGTCCGTGGCACGGCCGCCAGGTCCGGCAGCGGTACGCCCCACCGCACCTCGCCCACCCCGCCGTCGTCGCCGACGCGCGTGCACAGGCCCGCGCCATCGGCCGCCGCGAGGCGGGGCGGGGCCGTCGGTGGGGCCGTCGGCCCGCTCGGAGCCAGGTCGGGCACCGTGGGAAGCGCGGCGAACTGACCGAGTGTCATGGGCGCGGGCTCGCCCTGCGCGGTGCTGGCCAGCAACAGCCCGGCCTGCAACTCGGTGATCCCGGCCAGCCCGGCGTCGAGCACCACCGCGTACTGCCGGCCGCCGCCGGAGTTGCGCACGAGGTAGACCTGACCGACCGTGGCACCCGGCACCCCGGTGCTGGGTCTGCCCAGATCGGGCAGGGCGAGCGGGGCCAGGTCGACGCCCGCGGGCAACGAGTTGAGCAGCGCGGGCGCCACCGGCACCGCGCGCGTGCGGGTGGTGGCCAGGGCCGCCAGCACCCGGTTGGGATCGCGGATCAGATAGCGCCGCTGGTGCCAGACCAGGTGCAGCCCACCGTCGGGATGACGCAGCAGCAGCGCGTCCTCGCCCAGCGGCTGCCCGCCGCCGGGTTCGGCGCCGATCAACAACGCGGAGTGGGGCTCCGCACCGCCCGCGCCGGCCGGGACCGCCGAGCACACCGTCCACGCCGTGGTCGCGAGGCGGCCCGGAGCCGGCAGCGAGTCCGGGGCGTCGGCGATGCCCAGCGGCAGACCGCGCGGCACGCCGTCGATCGAGCGTCGGGAGACGAGCACGGTCTTCGCGGAGTCCGCGCCGACGATCAGCAGCGCCGAGGCGTAGTTGAGCACCGGGTGTAGCTTCTCCTCGCGGTAGACGAACCGGGCGCCGGACTCCTTCTCCACGATCACCGCGCCCGGGTCACGCCACCCCTTGCCGCCGCCGGCGAACAGGCCGTAGAGCGCGAAGCCACCCAACCCGATCGCCGCGACCAGGACGCTGGCCAGGCCGGCGCCCGCCAGCCGCCGAAACGGCGACTGCGCGGGGTCGGTCTCGCGCATGACCAGGGCGGCGACCGCCCGCTGGACGCTGAACTGGTAGGAGTGCAGCTGGTCCTGCCGCGACGGCATGAGGTCCCTTCCCGCTGGATCGGCCGGGCACAGGATATGCGTTGCGTCGATGTCCCGTGGACCCTGCGTGGCCGGGCCGATCCCGACGGGTACCATCCGGGGACGAATCCGGCGGCGAGAGGGCACCGTGGGCGCGCGTTTCGAAGAGCTGGCCTGGCGGGAAACTCCGATCGGCGGGATCAGCCTGCGCCGGCGTCTCGACCCGGCGCTCCAGGTCGAGGTGTACGAGGTCAAGCTCGACGACGAGTACCTGATGTCCAGCCTCTTCCCGGTCGCGGAGATCGAGCTGGCCCGGCTGGGCCTCGCCGAGCTGGCCGGCGACGCCGTGGACGTGGTGGTCGGCGGCCTCGGCCTGGGCTACACGGCCAAGGCCGCGCTGGACGACCCGAGGGTACGGTCGTTGCTGGTGGTCGAGGCGATCGAGGATGTCATCGACTGGCACCGGCGAGGGCTGTTGCCGTTCACCGCTGGGCTCGCGGAGGATCCGCGGACCCGGTTCGTCCGGGCCGACTTCTTCGCGGCGGTCGCCGGCGACACCGGCTTCGACGCCGACGCACCCGGCCGGCGGTTCGACGCCGTACTGCTCGACGTCGACCACTCCCCGCGCAACGTATTGCACCCCAGCCACGCCTCCTTCTACACGCCGGTCGGGCTGCGCCGGCTGGCCGCGCTCCTGCGCCCGGAGGGCGTCTTCGCGCTGTGGTCGGACGACCCGCCGGACGCCGAGTTCACCGCGACCCTCAGCCAGGTGTTCACGACGGCGCATGCCCACGTGGTCCCGTTCGCCAACCCCCTGACCGGCGGCCAGTCCGCCAACACGGTCT
>NZ_WBKR01000013.1 GCF_008868155.1 Micromonospora sp. ALFpr18c | reverse complement strand
TGGCACCGACCGAAACCCACCCACCACGACACCCACTGGCGCAACTGGCGACGCCGCCACCAAGCCCGAGCACGCTGGTTCCACCAACGCACCCGACTCAACCGAGACTATGCCCTGGCCAACTAGCAAATGGCGGCTGCCGTACTAGCAAATGGCGGCTGCCGTACTAAGCCATCAGGTGTTGCGAGGACCCCCAGAAACCGCCCGCTTGGCGCTGGTCGGGGCCTCGTCTCGTGAGTCGTGCGGCCGCGACCCGGGCCCGGATCGTGCCCCGCCCGGAAGTGACCGAGCCGACACGTCGCCGCCAGTTCGCACCAAACTTGAATTGTTCCAGAAGACTGGGATATGTTCGTCCGCGTGACGTCCGACTTCGAGGCGCAGCTGCGGGCGGCCTCGTTGCGCGTGACCCGGCCCCGGTTGGCGGTGCTCGCGGCGCTGCGCGACCACCCGCACGTCGACACCGACACGATGATCGCACTGGTACGCGCGGGCCATCCCACGGTCTCCCACCAGGCGGTGTACGACGTGCTGCGCGCGCTCACCGACGCCGGTCTGGTGCGTCGAATCCAGCCCGCCGGCGCGACCGCCCGCTACGAGTCGCGGGTCGCGGACAACCACCACCATGTCGTGTGCCGCTCCTGCGGCACGATCGCCGACGTCGACTGCGCCGTCGGCCACGCTCCCTGTCTCACCGCCTCGGGCGACCACGGTTTCGTGGTCGACGAGGCGGAGGTCGTCTACTGGGGCACCTGTCCCGACTGCGCGACCGACCGCACGCCCCAGAGATCCGCAAGCTCGGAAGGAAGCACATGAGTGACACCCAGGACAACCGCCCCATCAGTGCGCAGGGCATCGACGAGAAGGCCGCGGCCGGCTGCCCGGTCGCGCACGACTCGGTGACCGCGCGCGGCAGCGAGAGCGAGAACCCGGCGATCGACTCGCCGGCCCCGAAGGCCGGCGGCCGTCCGCGCAGCAACCGGGACTGGTGGCCCAACCAGCTCGACCTCTCGGTGCTGCACGCCCACTCGTCCAAGGGCAACCCCCTGGGAGCGGACTTCAGCTACGCCAAGGAGTTCGCCAAGCTCGACGTCGAGGCCCTCAAGCGGGACATCGTCGACGTGCTCACCACCTCGCAGGACTGGTGGCCGGCGGACTTCGGCAACTACGGCGGCCTGATGATCCGGATGAGCTGGCACGCCGCCGGCACGTACCGCATCGAGGACGGTCGGGGCGGGGCCGGCGAGGGTGGTCAGCGTTTCGCTCCGCTGAACAGCTGGCCGGACAACGCCAACCTCGACAAGGCCCGCCGGCTGCTCTGGCCGGTCAAGCAGAAGTACGGCCAGAAGATCTCCTGGGCTGACCTGCTCGTGCTCGCCGGCAACGTCGCCCTGGAGTCGATGGGGTTCAAGACCTTCGGCTTCGGCTTCGGCCGTGAGGACGTCTGGGAGCCCGAGGAGATCTTCTGGGGCCCGGAGGACACCTGGCTCGGTGACGAGCGGTACGCCTCCGAGAAGGAGATGGCGGCCGGTGTCGGCGCGACCGAGATGGGTCTCATCTACGTCAACCCGGAGGGCCCCCGCGGTAACGCGGACCCGGCCGCCGCGGCCCACTTCATCCGCGAGACCTTCCGCCGGATGGCGATGAACGACGAGGAGACCGTCGCTCTCATCGCCGGTGGCCACACCTTCGGCAAGACCCACGGCGCCAGCGCCGCCGACAGCCACGTGGGCGCGGAGCCCGAGGGTGCCCCGCTGGAGGCGCAGGGCCTGGGTTGGCTGAGCACCTACGGCAGCGGCAAGGGCGGTGACACGATCACCAGTGGGCTCGAGGTGACGTGGACCGACGTGCCGACGCAGTGGAGCAACCGCTACTTCGAGATCCTGTTCGGCTACGAGTGGGAGCTGACCACGAGCCCCGGTGGCGCGAAGCAGTGGGTCGCCAAGGACGCCGAGGCGATCATCCCGGACGCCCACGACCCGTCGAAGAAGCACAAGCCGACGATGCTCACGACCGACCTGTCGCTGCGCGTCGACCCGGCGTACGAGAAGATCTCGCGCCGCTTCCTGGAGAACCCCGACCAGTTCGCGTTGGCCTTCGCCAAGGCGTGGTACAAGCTGCTGCACCGCGACATGGGCCCGGTCAGCCGTTTCCTGGGTCCGTGGGTCGCCGAGCCGCAGCTCTGGCAGGACCCGGTGCCGGCCGCCAGTGGTGACCTCGTGGGTGACGCCGACATCGCCGCACTCAAGGCGAAGGTCCTCGAGTCCGGTCTCACGACCGCCCAGCTGGTCTCCACCGCCTGGGCGTCGGCCGCGAGCTTCCGGCACACCGACAAGCGTGGTGGCGCCAACGGTGCGCGGATCCGTCTCGAGCCGCAGCGCAGCTGGGAGGTCAACCAGCCCGAGCAGCTGTCGACCGTCCTGACCACCCTCGAGGGCATCCAGCAGGAGTTCAACTCCGCCGGTGGGGCGAGCATCTCGCTCGCCGACCTGATCGTGCTGGCCGGTTCGGCCGCCGTCGAGAAGGCGGCGCGCGACGCCGGCGTCGAGGTGACCGTGCCGTTCCGGCCGGGCCGCACCGACGCCACCCAGGAGCAGACCGACGCCGAGTCCTTCCGGGTCCTCGAGCCGCGCGCCGACGGTTTCCGCAACTACCTGCGCGAGGGCGAGAAGACCCAGCCGGAGGTGCTGCTCATCGACCGCGCCTACATGCTGAACCTGACCGCACCCGAGATGACCGTCCTCATCGGCGGCCTGCGGTCCCTCGGCGCCAACTCCGGCGGCGTGCAGCACGGTGTCCTCACCGACCGGCCGGGTGTGCTCACCAACGACTTCTTCGCCAACCTGCTCTCGCCGGGCACCCGGTGGAGCGCGTCGAAGTCCGACGAGCACGTGTACGAGATCCGTGACCTGTCCACCGACGAGGTGAAGTGGACCGCCACGGCGGTCGACCTCATCTTCGGCTCCAACTCGCAGCTGCGGGCCCTGGCAGAGGTCTACGCCAGCCAGGACGCGCGCGACAAGTTCGTGACCGACTTCGTCCAGGCCTGGACGAAGGTCATGGAACTGGACCGGTTCGACCTCAACTGATCCGCTGTGCCCGACGAGCCCCGGTCGACCGACCGGGGCTCGTCGGGCCTCAGGGGTCGGGGGTCGCCGTCGGTGTCACCGCCGTCGCCGGGCTGCGGCCCTGCCACGTGTCGTGTTCGAGCCGGCGCAGCCGTTCCGTCTCGCCCTCGGCCATCCGGTTCGTGGCGTACCGCAGCAGTGGCGGTGTCATCAGCGAGGTGACGATCGCGACCAGCACCACGACGGTGTACATGGCCGTGTTCAGTACGCCCAGGCGCAGACCGGTCAGCGCGACGATCACCTGGATGACGCCGCGGGCGTTCATGCCGGCGCCGAGGGCCATCGCCGACCACCGGTCGAGCCGGCCGAGCCACGCGCCGACGAAGGCGCCGGTGAACTTGCCGACGATCGCCACCGCCAGCACGGCGAGCCCGGTGAGCGTCACGGCCGGCTCCGCCAGCGCGGTGAGGTCCATCCGCAGGCCGGCGGTGGCCAGGAAGATCGGGGCGAGGACCGACAGCACGATCGCCCGCAAGGGCGCGAGGAGCACCTGGGCCGAGCGGGTGGTGGCGATGAGGACCCCCGCGACCAGCGCGCCGAAGAGCGCCTCCATGCGTAGCGAATGCGTGATCACCGCGCCGACCAGCACGATGACGACCGCGGCGGCCACCGCCGGTCCGGGCTCGCCCGACCGCGCCACGCGCTTCATCACGCGGCGGACCAGGAACCGCCCCACCGTGGCGGCGAACGCCACGAACCCCAGCAGGTATGCGACGGAGAGACTGACGGCGCCGACGGTCAGGCCGACGGTCGCGGCGGTGGCGACCAGCGAGAGCAGGAGCCAGCCGGCCACGTCGTCGATGACACTGACGGCGAGGGTGAGCTGACCGATGTCCCGGTGCAGCAGACGCATGTCCGAGAGGGTCTTGGCGATGACCGGCACCGCGGAGACGCAGATCGCCACCCCGATGAGGAGTGCGAACGTCCACCGCTGCGCGGCGGGTGTCGCCGAGACCGAGGCCGGGATCAGCAGGCCCAGGCCGATGCCCAGAGCGAGCGGGATCAGCAGCCCGCACGCGCTGACGGCGGTGGCCGCCCGGCGGTGACGGCGCAGCACCGTCACGTCGACGTGGGTGCCGGTGATGCCGACGAGCAGCAGGAGGCCGAGTTGGGCGACCGCGTCCAGCAGATGCATCTGTCCCGGGTCGTCGGGCAGCAGCCATCCGGTGATCCCCGGCGTGAGGTGCCCGAGCAGCGACGGGCCGAGGATGACCCCGGTGAGCAGTTCGCCGACCACGGCGGGCATGCCGAGCCGTTCGGCGAGCCCGCCGAGCAGACGCGCGAGGAGCAGCAGGACAGTGAGGGCGCTGAGGAAGACCAGGAGCTGATGGTGGGCCATCGGTGCCGGGGCGGCGGACAGGACCACGGGACGACCTCCTTGCCGGATGCGTCCCCTTATTCTCTGGTCGGTGCGAGCGCGAGGCGTCTCCCGGCGTGCCCTTCCCGTCGGGCCGATGGTCGTGCCGGGACGGTCAGGACGTGACCGATTGGACCGTCGACCGACTGTCCATCATGGAGCCCTGCTCCGGCACCGGAGAGGACGACGTGGTCGGACGGGTGGCCACCTCGTCCACCGGGACCGGCCCGCCGCACGAGGTGCACATCACCACCAGCTCGACCGGGTGCTCGCAGGTGGTGTGGACGCTGGCCCGTTCCGGTTGGCCGGCACCGGTGCTGTGTTTGTCACCCCACCGCATCAACGCCATCAGCACCGGCGCCAGGTCCCGTCCGCGCGCGGTGAGCCGGTACTCGTGTCGCAGGGGGCGGTACTTGTAGGGGACCCGCTCGAAGATGCCGGCCTCGACCAGGGTGTTCAGGCGTTGGGCGAGGACGTTGCGGGCCATCCCGAGGTCGCTGAGGAACGAGTCGAAGCGGCAGTCACCCACCAGCGCGTTGCGGACGATGAGGAGCGTCCAGCGCTCGCCGACGACCTCGAGAGCGCGTGCGATCGAGCAGTCCTGTCCGTACCCACGTCGAGACACAGCGTCATCCTAGTGCCCGTACGACCGGGCAACCCCGAGAAAATTGCGCACCTCACGGGTCGAATCGACGTATCGGCAGGTGGTTGCCGCCACGCCGGAGCAGCACGAGCGCCGCGAGAAGCCCGATCACGGCGAGGCCGGCGGCGACCGCGAACGCGGTCTGCAGGCCGGCGGCGACCTGTCCGGGCGCCGCGGGCGCGCCGGGTGCCGCCTGGTGTGCGACGAGGGCGGCCGAGACGATGGCGAGCCCGATGGCTCCACCCATGCTGAACGAGGCGTCGGTGAGGCCCGTCGTGGCGGACGAGTCGGCGTCGGTGGCCCCGAGGGTGACGGCGATCTGCGCGGCCACGAAGGCGGCTCCCGCGCCCACCCCGATGACCGGCAGCACACTGACGATGTACCCGGCGGCCAGCGGGCCACGCACCATGGTCAGCGCGAGCAGGCCGGCGCCGACCAGCGCCATGCCGGCCATGGCGACCGTCCGCAGCCCGTGCCGCAGCACCACGGCCTGGCCGGCGTACGAGCCGATCACCGATGGCAGGGTCAGCGCGACCATCAGGACGCCGAAGCCGGTGGCGGAGAGCCCCAGCGACTCCTGACCGTAGAGGGTGATCAGCAGGAGCACGCCGTCGACGATCGTGCCGGCGGTGAACAGCACGATGAGCCCGGCGAGTCGGGTCCGGGAGCGCAGCAGCCCGGGGCGGACCAGGGGACGGGCGGCACGGGACTCGACCGCCAGGAAGAGCAGCAACAGCACGACGGCGCCGGCCAACCGCAGCAGGGCGTTGACGGCCGAGCCCTCGGTGGCGAACGCCCCGACGATCGTCCACCCGAACAGGACCAGGGCGCCGACCAGGCTCGCCGCGCCGGCCACGTCCAGCGGACGGCCGGGAAGGGCGCACCGGTCGGCGGGCAGGACCGGCGCGAGCAGTGCGGCGGCGATGCCCACCGGCACGTTCAGCAGGAACACCCAGCGCCAGCCGGGACCGTCGGTGAGGATGCCGCCCAGCAGCAGCCCCGCCGTGCCGCCGAAGGCGCCGATCAGGGTCCACAGGCCGAGCGCGCGGGACCGGGCCGGGCCGTTGCCGAGGGACAACGCGAGCAGCGGCAGCGCGGTCGTCGCGACCAGTGCCGCGCCGACCCCCTGCAGGGCCCGGGCCGCGATCAGCGCACCACCCGACCAGGCCACGGCCGACAGCAGCGAGGCGGCGGCCACCACAGCGAGGCCGGTGGTGAACAACCGGCGGCGCCCGAACAGGTCGGCCAGCCGGGTGCTGAGCAACAGCATGCCACCGAAGCTGAGCAGGAAGGCCGACATGAGCCACTGGACGGTCACCGTGGACAACCCGAGTCCACGTTGGATGCTCGGAATGGCGACGTAGACGATGGTGCTGTCCACCGCCACCATCAGGAACGAGGCACCGAGCGCGCCGAGGGCCAGCCGTTGGCGTTTGCCGAGTCGCGGTGCCATCGGCGCCGGTGCGCTGAAGTTGTCCACCATCCCAGCCCCTTGGTTTCCCGGTGGTGCGGGAGCTAGCCGCATCGACAGGCGTCAGGCGCGCCGCGGGCTGTCATCCGGCCCACGGCGGCCATGGGTGCGACAGACCGGAGGTGCGACGGCCCGGGTGTGCTGGGCGGGCCCCGGCTGTCGCTCATGCGACGTCATCGACAACCACTCAGTGCGGATTTGAAACTGACGTCGCGCAATGAAGATAGCAGCAGAGACTCGCTCGCACGACCCTTCGGAGCACAGTCGCGGGGCAGCGCCGCACATCCCGACAAGACCACGCCGCAGGGGTGGACGGCGCGGCTGTCCGACGTGCAGGTCGCCGCGGTCCGCGGCCCCCCGCCGGCCCTGGATCCGGTGCGGGGCGGGCCGCACCGGCGGGCCGACGACCGGCCGTCGCGGGGCGCGACACAGCGTCGATCGGGGGTACGGCCCCGAACCCTGACCCTGCTGTGGACCGGCTGGAGCGACGGCCACGCCGACGTGTGCCGCGGTGGCCCGACCTCGGGCCACGGTCCGGCGGTGTCGATGGCGGTCCCGGCCCTCCGCGCCGATCCGCCCCCCGTCCCGTCCGTGTGGGCGTCGTGTGACGCGGCGCTGGGCGGGACGTGGGCGCGGTGCTCGGAGGGGTACGGCTCAGTGGACGGGAAGGGCCAGCAGGATCGGCGGATCGAGGGGAGTCATCCGTCGCAGGTGGAGGTCCGCCTCCGTCGCGCCCGGACGCCGACAGATGGTGAGTGGGCCGGACGCGCCGATCAGCACGTCCTGGTCCTCGGGGTTGGCGCGCCAGTAGCTCGGGCCCTCCCGGAGGCTGGAGTACGCGAGGACGTACCACTGCCCGGGCGGTGGGTTCTCCAGCCGGTAGGGGCCGGGGCGTTCGAGGACGGTGCAGCTCGCCGGGCGCCCGAGTGGTACCGGGTCGCGGAAGAGCCCGATGAAGACGGTGCGATCGCCGTCCTGGTCGAACTCGGGCGCGTGCACCGTGCCCATGATCGTCGTGACCGGCGGCTGGGGGGCCGGCCGGCGGTCGACGGGAACCTGCGGCGTCACCCCACCCAGCCTGCGGAAGGTGCTCGGCGAGACGCCGACGCTGCTGCTGAACCGGGAGCTGAAGGTGCCCACACTGGCGTAACCGACCTCATGGGTGATCTCGGTGACGCTCAACGAGGTGGACAGCAGGAGCTGTTTGGCGCGGTGCAGCCGCATGACCATGAGGAAGCGTCCCGGAGAGATGCCGGTCGTTCGCTGGAAGATCCGGGTGAAGTGGAACTTGCTGAACATCGCGGTCCTGGCCATGCCGTCCACGGTGTGTTGTTCAGCGAGATCATCCCGGATAGCCTTGATGACGCGACCGACGGCTCTCTGGATACTGTCTTCCATCGCATCCCCCAATCCGATGGTTGGTACACGTGTGACGCAGGATTTGGTGCCGGTGGCCGGGCACCTCAGATGTGGCGCGTGGCGATACGCCGGTCCCGCTTGCGCCCCCGGTTCGTTCACCGGGCGGCAATTACTTGTTAAGCACCTAAGGGAATAGATGCAGAGCAATGGTTGGCGACGGTGCGCCCATGCTAGCGGCCGCTGGACCCGCAATCAACACACCCATTTTCCCGGGTGGAGATACGGTTTCCTGCAGACTGGTCAGGGCTGCCTAAAATGGACGCTTGCCCCGAATGTGAAGACATTAGCCGCTGTCGCCGGGCAATCTCTGGCTGTTCGATCCGGTTTGTCGGGTGCCCGCCGGCCGGTATGGCGGAAAGGTGCGGTCCGTCGCCCCGGCCGGCGGGCACAACGGTGCCGGACGGATATCCGACGCCGTCGTGCGTGCGATCTCGTCAACGGGACTGCGGTTGCGGACTCCGGCTGAACTGGCCCGGGGAGCGCCCGGTCCCGGCCGGCCCCCGGTACGCCTGGGCGATGTCCAGCCAGTGGTCGGCCTCGTCGCCGACCGCCGTCATGGTCAGGTCGTCCCGGTGCCGGCGCCGGGTCACGAGCAGGCAGAAGTCCTCGGCCGGGCCGGTGATCCGCTGCTCGGCGTCCTCCGGGCCGAACGCCCACACCGCGCCGGAAGGTGCGGTGATCTCGAAGCGGAACTCGACGTCCGGCGGCGTCAGCCCGCGCGCCAGATACCCGAAGTCCCAGGTCCGGACGGCGAAGCCGACCAGGTGACCGAGTCGGTCGGTGGGCGTCCGGCGCTCGCCCAGGGCGTCCGCGACGTCCTGACCGTGCCCGAAGACCTCCATCATCCCGGCCGCGGCAAGCACCGGTGCCGGCAGGGGGCGCACCAGCCACGGCACCGGCTGGCCGGCCGGCACCGCGGCGAGTGCCTTCTCGGCCGTGGCGCGCTCGGTGCGCCAGCGGGACAGCAGGACCGCAGGTGGCTCGACGACGAAGTCGGCCATGGCGGCCGCCACGTTGGCGTCGAAGTCGTCGCTGAGTCGGCTGACCACCTGCTGGAACGCGGCCGGCTGCGCGGCGGCCAGTCCGGCGAGCCGGAAGGTCGCGGCCAGGTGGGCGATCTGGTGCCGGATCGCCCAGCCGTGCGCCGGGGTCGGGGTGTCCCACTGCTCGGCGTCCAGCTTCGCCACGAGGGCGTCGAGGGCCTCGCTCTCCGCGGTGAGATCGGCGATCACGTCGGGTGCCTGGGTCACGTCGGTGCCCTCTTCCTGATAGTCGTCACGAACGAGTTGTCTGCTCGACCGTCTGATCCTTCACGGTGCACCGAATCCAATTTTGGATGAAGCTGCGCGGTACATTGGATTGGGAAACTGCGGTGACCGTTCCTTAAGGTCAATAAACTTCCGTGTAATACCTCGCCACTCCCGCTCAGGTAGTGATCTGTGTCGAATAGACTTTCCGAGTGTGCCTCAGTTGGCGACCGTAGTTCTTCTCTGTTCGTGCCGTCACTCGACCGGCCCTCGACCAGTAATTACGGTGGGTGTCGATCACGTTCGCAGGCGCCGGCGGGAAAATGGGCGTGATCATGTGATCACGCAGAGCAACCGTGAAGTAGGCGATCACCTCGGGCTGCCCCTAGCCTCGGCTCATCCGGATCCACCGGGACAAGGACACGGACGCCACGGGCGTCCGTCTTCCATGGGGAGAGCCGATGGCAGGCCTGTGGCGCACCCTCCGTGCACGACTGATGACGCCGGACATCGTCGAGACGACGATGAGCCGGCGGGGATTCCACGTCAAGGACGAACCCACCCGCCGCAGGCTGGAGTCGGTGGGCGCCAGCTTCCTCACCGGCTTCCGCGCGGCCGTCGAGGCCCGCGAGGACGCCGACATCAACCGCCTGGACCTGATCGAGCGGCAGTTCCGCGGGTTCGCCTACGAGGGCGCCGCCATGGGGTACGCCATCCTGGACGGTGTCGCGCCGGGCGGCGGCCGCACCGGCCGTTTCCTGACCGGCGCCGGAGCGCCGCACGTCTACATGGCGTACGTCGGGATCGGCTGGGCGTACGCCAAGCTGCCCAGGTGGCGCTGGCGGGCCGTCGTCGCGCCGGACCCGCTGCTGCGCTGGCTGGTGCTCGACGGACTCGGCTTCTACCGCGCCTACTTCGAGACCGACCGTTTCGTGCGCCGTCAGCAGGTCGCGCCGGTGGCGTGGCCACCGGACGTGCCCGGCGACTACGCGCGGCGCGCCATCGATCAGGGCATCGGGCGGGCCAGCTGGTTCGTCGCCGGCGCCGACCCCGACGTCGCCGCCGACCTGATCGGCCGCTTCGACGAGTCCCGCCACGGCGACCTGTGGAGCGGCATGGGCCTGGCCGCCACCTACGCCGGCGGCGCCGACTCCGACGACCTCAAGAAGCTGTACGTCCACGCCGCCCAGTACCGCCCGCAGCTCGCCCAGGGCTCCGCCTTCGCCGCGCAGGCGCGGCTGCGAGCCGGCCTGGTCACCGATCACACGCCCCTGGCCACCGAGATCTTCTGCGGTTGCACCCCGCAGGAGGCGGCCGCGATCACCGACGCCGAGCGCGACACCCTCGGGCCGGACGGGCCCGAGCCCGCGTACGAGGTCTGGCGTCAGCGGATCCAGGCCCACTTCGCCTGACCGCACAACCACATCGGGAGGGTGGACACCGTGGAGCGGATCACGACGGGGCCCCGCACGCTGCCCGGCGGTGCCCCCGCCGCGCGCTTCACCGCCTCGGTGCTCGTCCACGAACCGGGTCGGCTGCTGGTCACGACGACGACCCTGGGCCCGGGGGAGGACCCGTACCTCGACGACCCCGGGGGTGACGCGGCGCCGGTGTTCCCGCCCGCGTGCGCCCTCGAGGCCGTCGCGCAGGGATGGGCGGCGCTGACCGGGCACGACGGGCCTCCGGTGATCGAGGCGGTCGAGTTCGGTCAGCCGCTCGTGGTGCCCCGCGACCGCGTCGTCGAGCTGCGGCTGACCGCGGTGGCCGGCGCGCACCCCAGCACGGCGACGGTAACGCTGCGCAGCGCGTACCTCGGAGACGAGGTGGAGCGCGTCCGCGCCCGGTTGCGGCACCGCGGCGCCGGCGGGGTGCGTGACCGGATGCCGGTCGTGTGGCACCCGGCGGCCACGGTGCCCGTCCCGACCGCGCTGCCGGTGCCTCCCGCGCGGCACCCCGAACAGCCACCGCTGGCGATCAACACGGCCCGCGAGGTGTACGACACGCTGGTCCGCCGCGACCGGAGGCTGCACCGCCTGCTGCGGTACCGCGAGATCACCACGTCCGGCTGCGTCGCCGAACTCGCCGGGGCCAGCGCGATGTGGTGGTTCGGAGCCGCCCCGCCGGAACCACTGATCCTCGGCGACCCCGGCCTGCGCGACGCGCTGCTGCACGCCGTGCAGGCCTGGGCACCCGACGCGGTGCTGCAACCGCTGGGGGTGGACCGGATCTGGCTCGCCGGCGCCGGCCCGTACGAGCAGGTGACGCTGTACGCCCTCCGCCGGGAGCGCGACGGCGACGTGCACCGGTTCGACCTGGAAGCGGTGGCCGGTGGGCGGGTCGTCGAGCGCTGGACCGGGCTGCGGCTGCGGCTGGTGCCCGCAGGTCGCCCGCCCGGCCCGTGGCCGGCGCAGGTGTTCGGGCCGTACCTGCACCGCAGACTCCGCGAACTGGCCGGCTTCGACGCCGCCGCGGTGCTCGAGCCGGGCCTGCGCCGTGAACGGCGCCGCGAGCACACCGCGCTGGCCGTGTCCCGACTGCTCGGCGCCCGCACGACCGTGCGCTACCGCCCCGACGGGCGGCCCGAGCTGGGCGGCGGCCGGTGCGTGTCGGCGGCGCACGGCGGGGCGTACACAATGGCGGTCGTCTCGGGCACGCCGGTCGGCTGCGACCTCGAACCCGTCGCGCGACGCGAACACGCCGAGTGGCGGCGGCTGCTCGGTGGGCACCTCGCCCTGGCCGACCTGATAGCCGCCGAGACCGGGGAGCCGCTGTCCACGGCGGCGACCCGGGTCTGGTCGGCACTGGAGTCGCTGCACAAGGTCGGTGTCACGGCGGTCACCCCGCTCACCTACGCCCGGCACACCCCGGACCGGTGGGTGTTGCTCACCGCCGGCCGGTGGCGGGTCGCCACCTGCGTGGTGGCGCTGCGCGGCGCGCCGGCGGAACTGTCCGTCGCGGTGGCGTCGGCCGGCTGATCCTCGCCCCCGGTGGCCGCGCGGTGCGCGGCGGCCCCGTCGCGTCCCGAGCCGGTCGCCCGCCACGTCCTCTCGCTTGCGTTCTTTGTGGACGCGGACAGCAAACCGCGAGATGTGTCCGTGCCGGTGCCCGGCCACCATTGGATTGCGTCACGACGGAGGAATGTCGCGGACGGTTTCCGGCGACCCGGACATTGCGCGGCCACAGCCGTGCAACGCGTTTTCTGTCAATTCGAGAGATCGTCGGAGGTGATGCCCGTGCCCAGGGAAATCGAAACAGAGCAGGCGCGGACGATGTCGCTGGAAGCGTATGCCGACACGATTCTGCCCGGCGAGCGGCGCTGGCCGGGAGACCGGGCCGTCGCCGGTGTCTCACGCGGCGGCGGCGCCGTCGCCTCCGGCGCGCTGGAGGTCCTCCGCTCCGCCGAGGGTGGCATGGCCCCGGCGTTGGACATGCTGGCCGACGGCCTCAACGAGCACGCCCGCGCCTACGCCGCCGAGAGCGGTATCGAGCTGGACGCCGACGTCCCGCCGTTCGTCTCGCTGCACTACCCGGACCGGGTGCTGCTGGTGCAGCGGCTGACCGACCGTGCGAACCCGGAGTGCGACGCGTGGATCAGCCTCGCCATGTTCTGCACCATCGCCTTCGACGCGGGGTCGCACACCAGCACCGTCGAGGCGCTCGCCGCCGGACACGTCGGCCTGACCACGATGGGCTTCCGAGCGCCGGACAGCGACGGGCTGTGGCGGTTCGACACCTACAGCTACGGCCGGCAGCTGGCCCGACCGCACCCCGACACGACCCCCTCCGGGAGCCCTTCATGACGAGTTCCGAGAGCACCGACGTCCTCGTGATCGGCAGCGGCTTCGGCGGCGCGATCACCGCGTACCACCTCGCCGCGGGCGGCGCGCGGGTCGTCGTGCTGGAGCGCGGGCCGTGGCTGACCGGCGAGGACTTCCAGCACGACTTCAAGTTCGGCTCGTCGTCGACCCGGATCTTCGACTTCGTCATCGGCGACGGGATGAGCGTGCTCAGCGGCAACTGCGTCGGCGGTGGCAGCGTGGTCTACTTCGCCGCGATGCCCCGCGCGCCCCGGTTCGTCTTCGACCGCAAGGGACGCTTCAACCGGCGGATGTGGCCGGCGGCGGTGTCCCGGGACACGCTCGAACCGTGGTACGACCGGGTGGCCGAGGCGCTGCCCGTCACCCAGACCGCCTGGGACACCGTGCCGTTCTCCGGCGGGCTGTTCGGTGCGGCCTGCGACCACGCCGGACGGACCGCGAACGCGGTGCCGGCGGCGGTCGACACGTCCCGATGCACGAACTGCAACTGGATGATGTCCGGCTGCCGGTTCGACGCCAAGCGGTCGCTGTTGCTCAACTACCTGCCGGCCGCGCTGGCACACGGCGCGCAGATCCGTCCGCTGCACGAGGTGCAGCACCTGTCCCGTACCGACGACGGCGGCTACCGGGTGCACTACACGGTGCTCGACGACGTCGACTACCGGGTCGAGGTGGGCGGCGGCACGATCGACGCGAAGATCGTCGTACTGGCCGCCGGTGCCGGCGCCACCCCGGTCATCCTCCAGCGCTCGGAACCGACCCTCGGCGCCATGCCGCACGCCGTCGGCCGGTACTTCTCCGGCAACGGCGAACGGCTCAACACCGCGATCTTCGACGAGGACCGCATCCGTGACGTGCTCGGCCTGAGCCGGCCCGACGGCGTGCCGTACGAGGCGTACCAGATCGGCAAGGGCCCCTGTGTGGCCACCTGGGACCGGCTCGACGGATCCCTGCCCGAGTACGAGCGGTACTCGCTGGAGCAGCTCTACTTCCCGCCGGGGTTCGGCACGATCCTCACCCAGGTGCCCGACGCCGTCGGCCCGAGCTGGTTCGGCGTCGAGAAGAAGGAGCTGCTGCGGCGCTGGCAGTCGTGGCTGACCATCTTCACGATGAGCGAGGACGACAACGAGGGTGTCTTCGGTCCGCCGCCGTCCAGCGGCAACTCGATGCGACTGTCGCAGCAGATGCTGGGCCGGGGTTCGTTGCGCTACGAGCCGACCGAGAACACCCTGCGCGGGTGGGCGCTGTCCGACGCCGAGGTGCGCGACATCCTGGAGCGTGACGGCCTGGCGCGGGTGATGCCGTGGACCAACGACGTGGTCGGTGCGTACACCGTGCACCCGCTGGCCTCCTGCCGGATCGGCGACGACCCGGCGACCTCGGCCCTCGACGACCGGCACGAGTTGCGGGACCATCCCGGCATCTTCGTCACCGACGGCTCCGCCGTGCCGGGCGGACTGACGGTGAACCCGGCGATGACGATCGCGGCGCTGGCCGAGCGGGCCGTGCCGGGCATCGTCGAGGCCGCCCGCGCGCGTGGCGTGGACGTCCGCTACGGCGCGCCCGCGCCGGACGGGGCCACCAGCAGCCGCGACGCCGTGCTGCCGCTGGTGAGCGGAGCGCGGCGGCGGTGACCGGTCTGTACGCACGGGTCGCCCGGCGGCCCTCGCGGGGGCACGTGCGGCGGGTCACCCCGGTGCGGGTCGAGCGGGCCGACGGCCTGGTGGCCGCCGTCTACCAGCAGGTGGAGCGCGACTTCGGCATGCTCGCGCCGCCGGTCAGCCTGCACTCGCCCGCGCCGCAGGTGCTGGCCGCATGCTGGGTGACGCTGCGCGAGACGCTGGTCGCCGCCGGGCGGTTGGACCGCGCCACCCGGGAGACGGTGGCGGCCGCGGTCTCGGCGGCCAACTCCTGCCCGTACTGCGTGGAGGTGCACTCGGCGACGCTCGCCGGCCTGGTCCGGCCGGCGAGCGACGCGCCCGCCGACACCCGGTTGGCGCGGGTCGCCGACTGGGCCCGGGCCGCGACGGACCGGACGTCGGCCCGGCACGCCGTGCCCCCGGTCGCCCGCGACGAGGCCGTCGAACTTCTCGGCGTCGCACTGGTCTTCCAGTACCTCAACCGGATGGTGAACATCTTCCTCGAACCCTCGCCGATTCCCGCCGGCGTGCCCGAGCCGATCCGTGGCGGCGTACGCCGGACCTTCGGTCGGTTGATGGCCCGAGGGGCGCGGGGCGACCGGCCGGCGGGCGCCGCGCTGGAGCTGCTGCCGTCCGCGCCGCCCGCGCCGGACCTCGCCTGGGCCGCCGGCAACCCGATCCTGGCCGACGCGCTCGCCCGTGGCGCCGCGGCCGTCGACGCCGCCGGGCGCCGCTCGGTGCCGGAGTCGGTACGGGACCTGGTCGCCTCCCGGCTCGACGCCTGGGATGGCCGCCCGACGGGGCTCAGCCGGGCCTGGGTCGGCGACGCGGTGGGTGACCTGCCCGCCGCCGACCGCCCCGCCGGCCGGCTGGCGCTGCTCACCGCGTTCGCGGCCTACCAGGTCGACGACGAGGTGGTGGCCGCCGTGCGTGCCGGCGGGGCGGACGATCGTGCCCTGATCGAGTTGACGGCCTGGGCCAGCATGGCGGCGGCACGCCGGGCGGCGGCCTGGGTGCCGCTCGATCCGGTCGTGCCACCGCGCCCGTCGTGACCCGTGCCCGCCGTCGGCAGCCCGCCGGCGGCGGGCGTCCGTCCTGTCCGTCGCTGTCCGGGAGGAAAACATGTCCACCGTTCTGGGCTCGTTGCGCAGGCTCGCGCTGGCACCGGCGTTGAGTGAGGTCAGCTTCGCCCGCCGAGGCTTCCCCGGGCCGGCGTCGCCCGCCACCGCGCGGCTGGAGGCGATTCCCCGGGCCGTCGTGTGCGGCTTCGAGTGGGGCATCGACGCCCGCGACCTCACCGAGGTGCGCGACCGGGTCGAGCTGGTCGACGACGGCATGCGTGGCTTCGCGTACGAGGGCGTCACGATGGCCTTCACCGTGCTGGACGCGATGGGCGCCGGTCGCCGACGACGCACCCGTGAGCTGCTGCTCGGCCCGGGTGCGCCACACCTCTTCCTGGCCTACATCGGGATCGGCTTCGCGATGGCGCGGCTGCCCCGACCGTTGTGGCGCAAGGTGGTGCCCGACCTGGAGCCGGGCCCGTTCCATCCGACGATGACCTGGTTGGCGGTGGACGGCTACGGCTTCGACCTGGCCTACTTCGACGTCGGCACGTGGGTCGACCAGCAGCGGGTGCCCGCGCCGTACGCCTGGCAGGGGAGGCCGGACTACTTCGGCCGTGCGGTGGACCAGGGGATCGGCCGGGCACTGTGGTTCATCCACGGCGCCCGGGTGGAGGACGTGGACGCCGCCGTGCGTCGCTTCGCCCCGCAACGGCAGGCGGACCTGTTCAGCGGTGTCGGTTTGGCCGCCACCTTCGCCGGTGGGTGCGGTGCGGACGACCTCGCGGCCCTGCGCCGCCGAGCCGGCCGGCACGCGCCGGAGCTGGCGCTGGGCAGTGTGTTCGCCATGCGGGCTCGGGTGCACGCGGGCTTCGTGCCCCCGCACTCGGCGGTGGCCGCCGCCGCGCTGACCGACCTGTCCGTGTCGGCTGCCGTCGCGCTGGCCGACGGCACCGCTCCGGGGGCCGACTCCGGGGGGCCGGTCCCGCCGTACGAGATTTGGCGCACGAACATCCGTCGGCATTTCGACAGGGCTGTTGTGGAGTAATTCCACATAGTCGTCGCGGTGATCTGGCGAGTCTTTATCGAAAACTGAGTCCCGTCCCTGGGACGCATTATCTAGATGTGTCATCAATTCGATGTACGACAATGCTCAGCAATTTTCGAGTAGCCCGGGTTCGGGCGTCCTGTGAGGATCTGCTGACACGTCCCCCGCAGGGCGGGCGGCAGCACCGAACCTCGTCCGGGTCGTCCCGGCCGCCGGACCGGTCGCCTGTCGACCGCCTCCGGTCGGGGCCGGGCCGGCCGGCGACACCGCAGGTGCCGGGCGCGGCCCGCGATCCGACCGGCCCGGGCCGGTACGCCACCGCGACGCGCGGTGGGTCGCTCCGACGAGTCCGTCACAAACGGGAGGTCTTGAGTTCATGTCAGCGACGTTTGGCTTGCTGCGCCGGCAGCTCGCCGGGTTCATCGGCCTCGCACTCGTGGTCGGGATGTTCTTCGCCGTCCGGTTGCCCAGCGCCTCCGCGGCGGAGCGGACAGGGCTGGCGTCCCGGTACGCGTTCGAGCCCATGGGAATCGCCCTGCCCTCCGGGGCTGTCCAGCAGTCCGTCCGGAAGGTCAACAAGGCCTACACCAACATCGACGCCTGGATCTCCTCCGTAGGTGCCGGCATCGCCATGAACGACCTGGACGGCGACGGCCTGGCCAACGACCTCTGCGTCACCGATCCCCGCACCGACCAGAGCATCGTCACGCCGACACCGGGCAGGGGTGAGCAGCGGTACCAGCCGTTCGCGCTGGACCCCACGCCACTGCCGATCAGTCGGATCACCGCGCCGATGGGCTGCGCACCGGGTGACTTCAACGAGGACGGCCGGATGGACCTGCTGGTCTACTACTGGGGCCGTACGCCGATCCTCTTCCTCGCCCGGGGCGGGGCCCTCGCCCTCGGCAACACCGCCTTCCGTGCCGTCGAGTTGGTGCCCGGCGTCGGTGCCGGCGAGTACAGCGGACCACTGTGGAACACCAACGCGGTCGCGGTCGACGACTTCGACGGGGACGGCCACGTCGACATCTACATCGGCAACTACTTCCCGCACAGCCCGGTCCTCGACGACACGGTCGACGGCGGGGTGGAGATGAACGACTCGATGTCCAACGGCATCAACGGTGGCGAGGACTACGTCTTCCGGTGGACCGGCGGCGCCGCCGGCGCCGAGCCGACCGCCACCTTCCAGCGGGTCAACAACGTGATCCCCCGGGACGTCTCCAAGGGCTGGGCCCTCGGCGCGTCGGCCGCCGACATCGACGGCGACCTGCTGCCCGAGCTGTACCTGGCCCACGACTTCGGCCCGGACCGGCTGCTCTACAACCGCTCCACCCCCGGCAACATCGAGTTCGTCCTGGTCGACGGGGTTCGCGGCCCGACCGTCCCGAAGTCCAAGGTGCTCGGCAAGGACTCCTTCAAGGGGATGGGCGCCGACTTCGGTGACATCGACGGCGACGGGCTGTACGACCTGTTCGTCAGCAACATCACCACCCCGTTCGGCATCCACGAGAGCAACTACGCGTTCATCAACGCCGCGAAGAACCAGGGTGAGGTCAAGACCAGTTTCAGCGGCGGTGACGCTCCGTTCGACGACCGCAGCGCGGATCTGGGCCTGGCCTGGTCGGGCTGGGGTTGGGACGTCAAGATGGCCGACTTCGACAACGGCGGCCGGCTCGCCATCGCCCAGGCCACCGGCTTCGTCCGGGGTGAGGTCAACCGTTGGCCCCAGCTCCAGGAGCTGGCCACCACCAACGACACCCTGGTCCACAACCCGGCCTGGTGGCCGAACGTGCGCGCCGGCGACGACGTTGGCGGCAACCAGCGGCTGCACCTGTTCGTCCGGGGTGAGGACGGCCGGTACGTCAACATCGCGCCCGAGATCGGGCTGGACATCCCCGTACCCACCCGGGGGCTGGCCACCGGCGACTCCGACGGTGACGGCCGGCTCGACCTCGCCGTCGCCCGACAGTGGGCGGAGCCGATCTTCTACCGCAACACCAGTCCGACCGCGGGGGCCTTCCTCGGCCTGCGTCTGACCCACCAGTCCGCCGACCCGGCCGGCCGCGGCTCGCCCGCCGTCGGCGCCCAGGTCGCCGTCACCACGCCCGACGGCCGCACGCTGGTCTCCAAGGTGGACGGTGGCGGCGGGCACTCCGGCAAGCGCAGCAACGAGGTGCACATCGGGCTGGGCGCCAACGTCACCGGCCCGGTGAAGGTCAGCCTCTGTTGGCGCGACCGCACCGGACAGATTCGCAAGCAGGACCTTCAGCTGACCCCGGGTTGGCACGACGTGCAGCTCGGCTCGCAGGCCAACGAGAGGTAACGGACATGGCCGAGACCACGACCAACCCCATCCGGCACGACGCCAAGATCACGACTGCTCTACGGCGTTTCGCCATGTCGATCACGATCTTCAACATCGTCGGTTACACCTATCTCGGCTTCGAGCAGCCCTGGCTGTGGCCCTTCATCGCACTCGCCACCGGGTACACCGTCGAGATCGTGCTCGAGGCCATCGGCGCCCGGGCCGAGGGTCGCGCCCCGCGCTTCCTCGGCGGCGGCAAGCGCGGGTTCATGGAGTTCCTCCTCCCCGCGCACATCACCTCGCTGGCCGTGAACATGCTGACCTACGTCAACGACCGGGTCTGGGTGATGATGTTCGGGGTCACCGTCGCGATCGCCGCGAAGTGGATCCTGCGGGCACCCGTCCGGGGCCGGCTGCGGCACTACATGAACCCGTCCAACTTCGGTATCGCGGTCATCCTGATCCTGTTCCCCTGGGCCAGCATCGCCCCGCCGTACCACTTCACCGAGCACACCACCGCGATCGGCGACTGGCTGATCCCGGCGATCATCATCACCGCCGGGACCATGCTCAACGCGAAGCTCACCAACCGGATGTGGCTGATCCTCGGCTGGCTGTCCGCGTTCGCACTGCAGGCCGTGGTACGCGGGCTCATCCTCGACACCGCCATCCTGGGTGCCCTGGGCATGATGACCAGCGTGGCGTTCGTGCTGTTCACGAACTACATGATCACCGACCCGGGCACCAGCCCGTCCAGCCCCGCCTCGCAGGTCGCCTTCGGCGCCGGCGTGGCCACCGTCTACGGGCTGATCACGGGCGCGGGCATCGCGTACGGGCTCTTCTTCGCCACCGCCACGGTCTGCCTCATCCGCGGCCTGTACCTGTGGGCCCTGCACATCTCCAACAAGGTCCGCTTGCAGCGGGAGGCCGCCGACGGCGGGGGCACCGCGGGCGGCCTGCCCGCCTCGATCTCCACCGGCACCGGGCCCCTCGTCGCCGCGGAGCCGAACTCGCACAAGGAGGCGGTACCGGCATGAGCAGGATCGCCGTCGTCGGCCTGGCGTGCCGATATCCCGACGCCGCGTCCCCCGGGGAACTGTGGGAGAACGCGGTCACCGGACGGCGGGCCTTCCGCCGCCTGCCGGACGAGCGGATGCGACTGGCCGACTACTGGGACGCCGACCGCAGCGCCCCGGACCGGTTCTACGCCCGCAACGCCGCCGTCATCGAAGGGTACGAGTTCGACCGGGTGAAGTTCCGCATCGCCGGCAGCACGTACCGGTCCACCGACCTCACCCACTGGCTGGCCCTCGACGTGGCCGCCTCCGCCCTCGGTGACGCCGGCTTCCCGATGGGGGAGAACCTGCCCCGCGAGCGGACCGGCGTGGTGGTGGGCAACACCCTCACCGGTGAGTTCGCCCGCGCCAACGTGCTGCGGCTGCGCTGGCCGTACGTCCGGCGGACCGTCGGCGCGGCCCTGCGCGAGCAGGGCTGGGACGACGACCAGCTCGCCGACTTCCTCGGCACCCTGGAGGGCCGCTACAAGGCGCCGTTCCCGGAGATCGACGAGGACACCCTGGCCGGCGGCCTGTCCAACACCATCGCCGGTCGGATCTGCAACTACTTCGACCTCAAGGGCGGCGGCTACACCGTCGACGGCGCCTGCTCCTCCTCGCTGCTGTCGGTGCTGACCGCCTGCCGAGGCCTGGCCGACGGCGAACTGGACGTCGCCGTCGCGGGCGGGGTCGACCTGTCGATCGACCCGTTCGAGATCATCGGCTTCGCCAAGACCGGCGCGCTGGCCCGCGGCGAGATGAAGGTCTACGACCGGGGCTCGAACGGCTTCTGGCCGGGCGAGGGCTGCGGCATGGTCGTCCTGATGCGACACGAGGACGCGGTGGCGCAGGGCCGACGGATCTACGCGTCGATCGCCGGCTGGGGCGTGTCCTCCGACGGCAAGGGCGGCATCACCCGCCCGGAGGAGGACGGCTACCGGCTGGCGTTGCGCCGGGCGTACGAGCGTGCCGGCTTCGGCATCGAGACCGTCGCCCTGTTCGAGGGGCACGGCACCGGCACCGAGGTGGGCGACGCCACGGAACTGCGGGCGTTGACGGCAGCCCGCCGGGCCGCCGGCGCCAACGGCACACCGGCCGCGATCAGCTCGATCAAGGCGATGATCGGGCACACCAAGGCCGCCGCCGGCGTCGCCGGCCTGCTGAAGGCCGTCCTCGCGGTGCATCACCAGGTGCTGCCGCCGGCCGTCGGGTGCGAGGACCCACATGACGTGCTCACCTCGGCCGACGCGACGCTGCGGGTGCTCCCCGCCGCCGAGCCGTGGCCGGCCGACGCGCCGCTGCGCGCCGGGATCACCGCCATGGGGTTCGGTGGGATCAACACCCACCTGGTCCTGCAGGGCGAGGACAACGCCCGCCGCTCCCCGGACGCCCGGACCCGCACGATGGCATCCCGGACGCAGAACGTGGAACTGCTCGCGCTGGACGCCGACACCCCGGCCGAGCTGGCCGAGCGGATCGGCACCCTCGCCGCGCAGGTGATCAGGCTCTCCTACGCGCAACTCGGTGACCTGGCCGCCGGCCTCTACCGGGAGCTGGGCGACCGGCCGTACCGGGCCGCCGTGGTGGCCCGCTCGCCGGAGGACGCCGAACGCCAGCTGCTCAGGGTGCACGCCGCCCTGCAGGCCGGGGAGACCCGGCTGTACGCCGTGGACGGACGGGCCTTCCTCGGCCATGCCCGGGGCACCGCCCGGGTCGGCTTCCTCTTTCCCGGGCAGGGCACCGGTCGTGGACGGCCGGCGCAGGCGCTGCGGCGCCGGTTCACCCAGGCCGACCGGATCGTCACCGAGGCGGCGCTGCCCACCGGTGACGTGGTGGCCACCGAGGTCGCCCAGCCCCGCATCGTCACCGGGTCGGTGGCCGGGCTCAGCGTGCTCTCCGCGCTCGGCATCGAGGCCGACGTGGCGGTCGGGCACAGCCTCGGTGAACTCACCGCTCTGCACTGGGCCGGGGTGATGGACCTGGCGTCGGTGCTGCGGATGGCCGCCACGCGGGGCCGGACCATGGCCGAGCACGGCCGGCCCGACGGGACGATGGCCGGGATTCCGGCCGACCCGGAGACCGTACGCCGACTTCTCGGCGAGGACCCGGTGGTCATCGGCGGCTACAACAGCCAGCGGCAGACCGTCGTCTCCGGTCCGGTCGACGCGGTCGAGCGGGTGCTGGAGCGCGCCGAGGCGGCCGGTGTCGCCGGAAAGCGACTGCGGGTCTCGCACGCCTTCCACTCGCCGCTGGTCGCCGAGGCGGCCGAGGCGTTCGGCGGGTACCTCGCCGGTGAGCGCTTCAACCCGCCGAACCGGCAGGTGATCTCCACCGTGACCGGCGCCGAACTGCCGCCGGACACCGACGTCGCCGCCCTGCTGCGTGACCAGATCACCGATCCGGTGCTGTTCACGCAGGCCGTCGCGCTGGCGGCGAAGGAGGTGGATCTGCTCGTCGAGGTCGGGCCCGGACGCATCCTGTCCGACCTGGCCCGCGGCGACGTGTCGGTGCCGACGGTGGCGTTCGACACCGACGACGAGACGGTCGCCAGCGTGCTGCGGGTGGCCGCGGCGACGTACGTCGTCGGGGCCGCTCGGGTGCACCCGCAGCTCTTCGACGGCCGGCTGATCCGACCGTTGAAGGACACCGACGAGTTCACCTTCTTCACCAGCCCCTGCGAGACGGTGCCCGAGGTGACGCTGCCCGAGTCGCAGCAGCGGGCCGTCGAGGCCGCCCCGGCGGCCGGTGACGCGCCCACCGGTGAGTCGGCGGCGATGACGCTGCGCCAGCTCGTGGCCGAGCGGGCCGAGCTGCCGCTGGACATGGTACGCGAGGACAGCCGACTCCTCGACGACCTGCACCTCAGCTCGATCACGGTCAGTCAGGTGGTCAACCAGGCCGCGGAACGCCTCGGCGTGCCCCCATCCCGGCTGCCCACCAACGTCGCCACCGCGACCGTGCGGGAGGTCGCCGAGGCGCTGGACACCCTGATCGGCACCGGCCTGATGGAGGACCTGGCGCAGCCGGTGTCCGTGGCCGGCGTGGACACCTTCATCCGGGCCTTCGCGGTCGACCTGGCCGAGACACCCGCGCCGACCCCCGGTCCGGCCGAGCCGGCCGGGACGTGGCAGCTGTTCGGCGGGCACACCGACCCGCGCGCCGAGCAGGTCCGCCAGGCGCTGGCCACCGGCGGCGTGGGCGGTGGCGTCCTGGTGTGGCTGCCGGCCGACTGCACCGCGGAGCAGCTCAACACGGCTCTGCAGGGGGCACAGGTGATCCTGGCCGACGGGGCGGGCGACCGCTTCGTCGTGGTGCAGCACGGCCTCGGTGCCAGCGGCCTGGCTCGCACCCTGCGGCTGGAGGCACCCCGGATCCGGACCACGGTGGTGCAGCTGCCGGCGGGGCTCGACGCCGCCGAGCGGGTGCTGGCCGAGGTCGCGGCGACCGAGGGCTACCGAGAGGTCCACTACGACCCTTCGGGCGTACGTCGGGAGCAGGTCCTGCGGGCCCTGCCGATCGCTCCGGCCCGTACCGACGCCCCGCTCACCGAGGGTGACGTGCTGCTGGTCACCGGCGGCGGCAAGGGCATCACCGCCGAGTGCGCGCTCGCCCTCGCCGTCGACGCCGGAGCCAAGCTGGCGGTCCTGGGCCGCTCCGACCTCGCCGGCGACGCGGAGCTGTCGGCCAACCTGGAACGCTTCGCCGCCGCCGGCGTCGAGGCCGCGTACTTCCAGGCCGACGTGACCGATCCGCTCGCGGTCCAGGCCGCCGTGGACGAGGCCCAGCGTCAGCTCGGCCCGGTCACCGGTGTGCTGCACGGCGCCGGGCGCAACGAGCCGGCGGCGCTCACCTCGCTGACCATGGACGCCTTCCACGGTGCGCTGGCACCCAAGGTCGGCGGGCTCGCCGCCGTCCTGGACGCCATCGAGCCGGAGAGGCTGAAGCTGCTGGTCACCTTCGGCAGCATCATCGGCCGGGCCGGGTTGCGGGGCGAGGCGCACTACGCCACGGCCAACGACCGGCTCGCCGAGCAGACCCGCCGTTTCGCCGACGCCCACCCGAACTGCCGGTCCATCTGTCTGGAGTGGTCGGTCTGGTCGGGCGTCGGCATGGGGGAGCGGCTGTCCGTCGTCGAGTCGTTGACCCGCGACGGCATCACGCCGATCACCCCCGACGAGGGCGTGGCGATGCTGCGTCGACTGGTCACCGACCCGGACACCCCACCGGTGGTGGTGGCCAGCGGCCGGGCCGACGGTCTCGACACGCTGCGCTTCGAGGAGCCGGAGCTGCCCCTGCTGCGCTTCGTCGACCGGCCCCAGGTCCGCTACCACGGTGTGGAGCTGGTCACCGACGTCGAACTGACCGCCGGTAGCGACCTCTACCTGCCCGACCACCTCCTCGACGGCAACCTGCTGTTCCCGGCGGTCTTCGGCATGGAGGCGATGGCGCAGGCGGCCATGGCCGTCACCGGTCGCGACGAGACACCCGTCATCGAGCAGGCCCGCTTCGCCCGACCGATCGTGGTGCCGCCGCTGAGCAGCACCACCATCCGGATCGCGGCACTGGTCACCAGCGACGACACCGTACGGGCGGTGATCCGCGCCGCGGACACCGGGTTCGCCGCCGACCACTTCGAGGCGGTGCTGCGCTTCGTCGAGGCACCGGCGCCGGCCGGCCCGCCGGAGCAGGTCGCCGACGACCTGCCGCCGGTGCCGCTCGACCCGGCCCGGGACCTGTACGGCGGCACCCTCTTCCAGGGGGCGCGCTTCCAGCGGCTGCGCGGCTTCCACCGGGCCGCGGCCCGCGACGTCGACGCCGACGTGGCGGCCGTGCCCGACACGGACTGGTTCAGCGCGTACCTGCCGGGCACCCTGCTGCTCGGCGACCCGGGGGTCCGGGACGCGCTGATGCACGGCAACCAGGTCTGCGTTCCGGACGCCACGCTGCTGCCGGTGGCCATCGAGCGGCTGTACCCGGCCGGGCCACGGCTGGGCACCGACGGGCCGCTGCGCTACTGCGCCACCGAGCGGGAGCGCGACGGTGACACCTACGTCTACGACATCGCGTTGCGAAACGGCACCGGCGAGGTCGTCGAGCGGTGGGAGGGTCTGCACCTGCGGGCCGTCCGCAAGAAGGACGGCCGGGGTCCGTGGGTGGCGCCGCTGCTCGGCTCCTACCTGGAGCGGACCCTGGGCGACCTGATCGGCGCCACCGTGGCGGTCGCCGTCGAACCGGACGGAACCGCCGACGACCCGGACGCCCTGGCGGTCGGTCGCGCCCTCGGGCACGCCGTGTCGCTGCGCCACGACGGCGACGGGCGTCCGGAGAAGGTCGGTGAGCGGTCGGTGGCGGTCAGCCACGGTGCCGGCCTCCGCCTCGCCGTGGCGGCCTTCGCCCAGGTCGGTGCCGACGTGCGGCCGGTGCCGTCGCGGGCCGCGGACGAGTGGTCGGCGGTCCTGGGCCGGCACGCGACGCTGCTCGACCAGTTGGTCGACGGTCCCGGCGAGGACCGCGACAGCGCCGGCGCCCGGATCGAGGCGGTCCTGGCCTGCCTGGGTCAGATCGGCCTGCCGGAGCACGCGCCGGTGGCGCTGACCCCGGTACGACGCGACGGGTGGCTGGTCTTCGCCTCCGGTCCGGTGCGGGTGGCCACCCTCGCCACCACCGTGGGAGACGACGCCGTGCCGGTCATCCTGGGCGTCCTCACCGACGGCTGGTCGTGAGATGGAGGACTACTACGAGTACCGGCACACCGTGGGGTTCGAGGAGACCAACCTCGTCGGGAACGTCTACTACGTCAACTACCTGCGCTGGCAGGGGCGGTGCCGGGAGATGTTCCTGCACGACAAGGCGAACGACATCCTCGCCGACCTGCGCGGCGACCTGAAGCTGTTCACGTTGAGGGTGGACTGCGAGTTCTTCGCGGAGATCACCGCCTTCGACCAGCTGGCCATCCGGATGCGGTTGGTCGAGCTGACGCAGACGCAGATCGAATTCGGCTTCGACTACGTCCGGCTGCACCCTGACGACGAGGTGCTGGTCGCCCGTGGCCGTCAACGGGTGGCCTGTATGCGCGGGCCGAACAACCGCACCAGCCCTGCCCGGGTCCCGGAGTCGTTGGCCCGGGCCCTGGGGCCCTACCGGGCACGGGTGGCGTAGCGACACACGGGAGGTACACGTGAACGTCCAGTCAGAGTCCGCCGTCGAGCCGTCCGACCCCGTCCAGCTGCGCCGAGCGTTCGGCTCGTTCGCCACGGGCGTGACCGTGGTGACGGTGGGCGGCGATTGTCCACACGGGATGACGGCGAACTCGTTCACGTCGGTGTCCCTCGACCCGCCCCTGGTGCTGGTCTGCGTCGACCAGCAGGCGATCATGCACGGCAGTCTCCTGGAGCGCGGCCAGTTCGGGGTCTCCGTACTGGCCGCGCATCAGGAGCCGGTGGCCCGGCACTTCGCGAACCGGCGCCGCCCGCTGGGGGCCGCCCAGTTCGACGCGGTCGACTGGGTCGCCGGCCGGCTCACCGGCGCACCACTGATCACCGGGGCGCTGGCGCACTTCGAGTGCCAACTGTGGCGGTCCTACGAGGGTGGCGACCACACCATCTTCGTCGGGAGCCTCCTGTCGGTGCGCCGTGAGCCGCAGACCGACGGGGTGCTGTTCGTGCACGGCCGGTTCCGGCAGCTCAACCCGGACGGGGTCGACCTCGCCGACGGTGTGCCGGCGTGGCACGCCACGGCCCGGGGCGGGGTGACGGGATGACCACCACGGAGATCCGTCAGGTGCCGGTGGGTCCGACCGGGCCGGCGATGCTCCGGACGCTCTGGCAGCTCGGCCGGGACCGGCTGGGCCTCATGCGCACGGCGGCGAGCTATGGTGACGCCGTCCGGCTCGGGCCCAGCTTCAAGACGCTCTACTTCTTCAACCACCCCGACCACGCGAAGCACGTACTGGCCGACAACAGCCAGAACTTCCACAAGGGGGTCGGGCTGGCCCAGGCCCGTCGGGCCCTCGGCGACGGCCTGCTCACCAGCGAGGGTGAGCTGTGGCGCAAGCAGCGCCGGGTGATCCAGCCGGCGTTCCAGGCCAAGCGGATCGCCGCGCAGGCCGGCGTGGTGGTCGAGGAGGCCGCCCGGTTGGTCGACCGGCTGCGCGAGCACCGCGACGGCGCCCCCGTCGACATCGTCCGGGAGATGACCGGGCTCACCCTCGGGGTGCTGGGCCGCACCCTGCTCGACAGCGACCTCAGCGGGCACAGCTCGGTGGGGCACAACTTCGAGATCATGCAGGACCAGGCCATGTTCGAGATGGTCACGATGGGTTCGGTGCCGACCTGGCTGCCGCTGCCGCACCAGTTGCGCTTCCGGCGCGCCCGCCGGGAGTTGCAGCGGATCGTCGACGCCCTCGTGGCCGAGCGGCGGGCCCGCGGCGAGGAGGGTGACGACGCGCTGACCAGGTTGATCGTCTCGACCCGGCAGGAGGCCGACCCACAGGTCGGCCGGCTGCGGATGCGCGACGAGTTGGTCACCCTGCTGCTGGCCGGGCACGAGACGACGGCCAGCACGCTGGGCTGGACCTTCCATCTGCTCGACCAGCACCCGCAGGTACGGGAACGGGTCCACGCCGAGGCGGTGGAGGTGCTCGGCGACCGGCTGCCCGTGTACGACGATCTCGCCGGGCTGCGGTTCATCGCCCAGGTGGTCAACGAGGCGATGCGGCTGTACCCGCCGGTGTGGATGCTCTCGCGCATCGCGCAGGGGCCGGACGAGATCGGCGGGTACCACGTGCCGGCCGGCGCGGACGTGCTGATCTGCCCGTACACCCTGCACCGCCATCCGGATTTCTGGGACGACCCGGAACGCTTCGACCCGGACCGGTTCGACCCGTCCCGCTCCGGGGGCCGGCCCCGGTACGCGTACGTGCCGTTCGGCGCGGGCCCCCGGTTCTGCGTCGGCAACAACCTGGGGCTGATGGAGGCCACCTTCGTGGTCGCCATGGTCATCCGGGAGCTGCGGCTCACCGCCGATCCCGCGCACCGGATCGTCCCGGAGCCGATGCTGTCGCTGCGGATCCGGGGCGGCCTGCCGATGCGGGTCACCGCGGACGGCCCGTCGAGGAGGTACGTGTGACCGGCGCCGGGTTCGCTGAGGTCAAGCACGTGCCGGTCAACCAGGCGGTCCGGGACTATCTGGTCCGGTCCAGCTCGCCGCCGGACCCCGCGTTGAGCGGGCTGGTCGACTCGACCCGCGGGGTGGGCGAGGCGGCGGGGATGATGGTGCCGGTCGAGCAGGCCGCGCTGCTGACCATCCTCACCCGCCTTGTCGGGGCGCGTACGGCGGTGGACATCGGGACGTTCACCGGGCTGTCGGCGCTGGCCATCGCCCGCGGGCTCGCCCCGGGCGCGCGGGTGGTGACCTGCGACGTCACGGACCGGTGGATCGACATCGCCCGCGCCTCCTGGGAGCGGGCCGGGGTGGCCGACCGGATCGAGTTCCGGCTCGGCTCGGCGGCCCGCACGCTGCGGTCGATGGCCGCCGACACGGTCGTCGACCTGGTCTTCATCGACGCCGACAAGATGAACTACCCCACCTACTACGAGGCCGTGGTGCCGCTGCTGCGCCCCGGCGGCCTGCTGCTGGCGGACAACGTCCTGCTCGACGGGTACGTCCTGGATCCGGAGCTGGCCGAGCCCGGCCTGCCTCGCCGCGCCGCGCAGACGTTGCGCGCGTTCAACGCGACGCTGGCCGCCGACGACCGCTTCGAGACGGTCATGCTGCCGATCGCGGACGGGCTCACCATCGCCCAGCGCCGCTGAACCCTCCGTACGCGACCCCGGGCCGGTGGGCCCGGGGTCGCGTCGTGGGGCGCCCGCCGGCGGCGCCGGATGATCGCCCGGGAGGGCGGGACCGGGCACGACGAAGCGGACCCACCCGGAGGTGGGTCCGCGAGGTCCGATCTCGTGCCGGTCAGGCCGGGTTGGCCGCCTGCGCGTCCGCCGTCTGCCCGACGGCGGCCACGACCGCCGCCGTGAAGGTCGCCAGGTCCGGGTCCTCGAAGAGCAGCCCGACGTCCACCACCGCGCCGAGCTCGTCCTCGATGCGCGTGATGATGCGAACCGCCGAGATGGACTGTCCCTGCAATTCGAAGAATGTCGCGTCGGGTCGATCCTGCGGCATGTGCAGAACCTCGCGCCAGATCGCCTCGACACGCTTTTCGACCGCTGACTGACGCACGCCGTCCTGATCGATATCCGTCATTCGCAATGCTCCCTTCGTGGCGAGGTGCGGTACGCGTGGCCGGCTGGCCACACGCCGGGCTGCAGCAGGCACGGCGTACCGCGCATCCCATGATCGGTGCGGCCGGTGGGCGCGCGCATCCTTGCGATTGCGCGGCTGCGCACGCGGCCCGTGGCGGCGTCACCCCGGTCGGTCGACGCGGCGGAATCCCGTCCCGCAATCGGATGTGCTCGATTTTCGGGATCGCAATTGTTGAGAAGACCCGCCCATTGCCGCGTGCCACGATTCGACCGTGGCAATGAGCAGAGACACTGCGCTGGCCGGTACGTCCGAGACGGGTGCCGACCTCGTCGGCACGTCCTGGGCGCAGGACGGCGTGTGGCTGCTGGAACGCCTCGCCCCGTACCGGGGGGTGCACCGGATCGTGCGCAGCTGGCAGATCGACGGACCGGTCGACGTGCCGGCGCTGCGCATCGCGTGGCGCGCGGTGTTGGATCGGCACGAGGTGCTGCGGACCCGACTGGCCGAGGTGGACGGCCGTCCGGTGCCGGTGGTCGCCGTCGATCCCGAGCGCGCCTTCGTCCACGTCGACCTGACCCACCTGGCCGACGTCGGGAACGAGCGCGCGGCCGACCGGGTCTGCGCCGCCGCGGCCGCCGCCCCGGAGCACGCCACCGATGGTCCACTGGCCCGTCTGACCCTGGTACGGACCGGCGCGGCCGCGTACCGGCTGGTGCTGGCGTTGCACCGCGCCGTGGCCGACGACCAGTCGGTCTCCATCCTCGTCGACGAGTTGTCGGTCTGCTACGCCGCCGTCGTGCGGCCCGCCGTCGCCGGTCCGGCGGCGCTGCCACCGGCGCCCCGCTACGCCGACTACATCCGGTGGCAGCGCGACCTGGTCGCCGGGCCGGCCGGCCGGCAGTTGCTGGACTGGTGGACCGACGCCCTCACCCCCGCGCCCCCGCCGGTGCCGCTGCCCGTCGACCACGACCCCGGCACCCGGCCGTCGGCCACCGCCGGCGTGCACCCGTTCGACTGGGGCACCGGGTTGGCCGGCCGACTCGCCGCGTTCTGCCGGGCCCGACGGACCAGCCCGACGGTGGTCCTGCTGGCCGCGCTCCAGGCCGTCCTGCACCGGTACGGCGACGACGACCGGATCAGCGTGGTGCTGCCCGTTCCGGTGCTCCCGCCGGGGTTCACCGGTCTCGTCGGCCCCTGTGACAACCTGGTGGTGCTCTGCACCGACCTCGGCGGCGCCCCCACCTTCACCGAGGCGGTGGGCCGCGCCGCGGCCGTGGTCCGGGCCGCCACCGCACACCGCGACCTGCCGTTCGCGCGGCTGGTCGGGGAGCTGCCCGTTGAGCGGGACCGGGGCCGGGTGCCGTTCTGCGACGTCGTGCTGGCCGTTCCCGGGCCGGAGGCCGACCTGCGGCTGGCCGGTGCCGGGACACACCTGGCGGACGTCCTCGACGGCGGGCCGACCGTCGCGGATCTGGTGGTCACCGTCCGCCGTACCTGGCCGACGGTGTCCGGCACCCTGACCTACCGGGGGGACCGGTTCGAGGCGGTCTCGGCGGTGGGTGTGCTCGGGCAGGTCCGCACCCTGCTGTCGGCCGCGCTGGCGGCCCCGGACACGCGGGTGGACCGGCTGCCGCTGGACGAGCCGGCGGCGCTCGACCCGGTGCCGCAGACCCGGGACGCCGAACCCCCACCGGTGTACGAGAGCGTCACCCGGCACGCCGGTCGGATGCCGCAGGCGATCGCGGTGGCCGGGGGAAACGACCGCTGGACGTACGACGAGCTGGAGCGCCGGTCGGCGGCCCTGGCCGCGTACCTGAGCAGGTTGCCCGTCGACGGCGCACCGGTCGCGGTCCGGATGGAGCCCGGTCCGTGGCAGCTCGCCGCGTCGCTGGGCGTCCTGCGCGCCGGCGGCCACCTGGTGTGGTTCGGCGCCGGCGACGCGGGCGAGCGGGGCCGGGCGGTGCTCGCCGAGCTGCGCCCGGCCTGCCTGCTACGGGTCGGCGAGGACCCGGCTGACGAACTGACCCGCTGGTTCCGCGACGACCTCGACGGCCGGGTGATCGACGTGACCGCGCCCGGGCCGGCACCGGGCGGGGCGAGCGTGCCGGCGGTGCACGACCCGGGCTCCCGGACCGCCTACATCGCCTACACCTCGGGCTCGACCGGACGGCCCAAGGGCATCGCCCAACCCCACCGCGCGCTCGCCCAGTTCGTCGGGTGGATGGCCGAGGCGCTGGAGTTGGCCCCCGGCGCCCGCGTGGCCCAGTGGGTCACCCCCGAGCACGACCCGAGCATCTGCGAGGTGTTCGCCACGCTGGTCGGCGGCGGCACCCTGCACCCGGTGCCGGACCGGATCCGCGTGCACCCCGAGAAGCTGGCCGACTGGCTGGTGCGGGAGCGGATCACCTTCCTGCAGACCGTTCCGAGCTTCGCCCGGGAGCTGCTGGCCGTCATCGCGGCCCGGGAGCCGGCCGACCGGCCCACCGGCCTGTCCCGGCTGGTGCTCATGGGCGAGGCGCTGTCGGGTCCGCTCGTCGACGGGTTCCGCCGGGCACTGCCGGACACCCGGCTGGCCAACATCTACGGCCCGACCGAGACGATCGCGGCCACCTGGCACGACATCACCGGCCCGGTGCCGGCGACCGTGCCGATCGGACGTCCCATCCCCGGACGGCAGGTCCTGGTCCTCGACGAGGCGGGCCGGCCCTGCCCGACCGGGGTCACCGGCGAGATCGTGGTGCGCAGCCGGCACGTCTGCGACGGCTACGTCGGCGGTGGCGGCACCGGGTCCGCCTTCCGGGCCCCCGCCGGCCACCCGGACGACGGGACGGGCCTGCGGTGGTATCACACCGGTGACCTCGCGCGGCGGCGGTGGGACGGCCTGCTGGAGTTCCGCGGGCGCCGCGACCAGCAGGTCAAACTCCTCGGAACCCGGGTCGAGCTGACCGACGTCGAGGCGGCGCTGGTCGCGCACGACGGGGTGGCGGAGTGCGTCGTGGTGCCGGTGACCGACCGGGACGGCCTGGTGGTCCGGCTCGCCGCGTACGTCGTACCGCGTCGCGGTCCCGACGGCGGCCCGCTCTCCGGGGCGGGTGAGTGGCGGACGCACCTGCGCCGGCGGTTCGGCACGGCGATGGTGCTCGTCTCCTTCGAGTCGATGCCCGGCCGGTTGCCCCGCACGGCGGCGGGCAAGGTGGACCGCCGCCGGCTGCCGGCACCCCGATCGGCGTCGGCCCGCCGCGCCCCGACCGGCCCGGTGGAGCAGGCGCTGGCCGAGGTCTGGTCGGCCCTGCTCGGTGGGGGACCCGTCGACGCCGAGTCGACGTTCTTCGCCGCCGGCGGGCACTCGCTGCTCGTCCCACCGCTCGTGGCACGGATCCGGCGTCGCTTCGGCGTCACGGTGACGCTGCGGGACTGCTTCACCCACCACACGTTGGCCGGCATGGCCGCCCTGATCGAGGCGACCCGCACGGCACACGACCGTTCGATACCAGCGGATTCGGCAGACCTGAGGGCTGTCACGGACGCGATGGAGTGAGTGCATTGACGTTGGCCAAGACCGCGCAGGCAGTGGCAATCACGGGCGAGGACCTGGACATCTCCGGGGTACGACGGGTGGCAGAGGAGGGCGCACCCATCGAGGTGGCGTCGTCGTCGCTGGCCCGGGCGGGCAAGAGCCGGATGCTGTTCGAGGACATCGTGCGCCAGGACGTGCCGGTGTACGGGGTCACCACCGGCTACGGCGAGATGATCTACATGCTGGTCGACACGGCCAAGGAGGTGGAGCTGCAAACCAACCTGGTCCGCAGCCACGCCGCCGGGGTGGGTCCGTTGTTCGCCCAGGACGAGGCGCGGGCGGTGGTGACCGCCCGGCTCAACGCGCTGTCCAAGGGGCACTCCGCGGTCCGCCCGGAGCTGCTGGAACGGCTGGCGCTCTACCTGAACCTCGGCCTGACCCCGGCCATCCCGGAGATCGGCTCGCTGGGCGCGAGCGGTGACCTGGCCCCGCTGGCGCACATCGCCTGCACCGTGATCGGTGAGGGCTATCTGCTGCGCGACGGGCAGCGGGTGCCCACCGGCGAGGTGCTGCGCGAGCACGGCATCGAGCCGATGCAGCTGCGCTTCAAGGAGGGGCTGGCGCTGATCAACGGCACCTCGGCGATGACCGGCCTCGGCGCGCTCGTCGTGGGCCGGTCGATGGACCAGGTCCGGCAGGCCGAGATCGTCACCGCCCTGGTGATCGAGACGCTGCAGGGATCCACCAGCCCGTTCCTGGCCGAGGGGCACGACGTGGCCCGACCGCACCAGGGCCAGATCGACACCGCGGCGAACATGCGTTCCCTGATGCGCGGTAGCGCGCTCACCGTCGAGCACCGGCAGCTGCGCAGCCAGCTCCAGGAGGGCAAGCAGTCCGGTGTGGACGTCCAGCGCACCGACGTCTACATGCAGAAGGCGTACTCCCTGCGGGCCATCCCGCAGGTCCTCGGCGCGGTACGCGACACCCTGTACCACGCCACCAACAAGTTGAACATCGAGCTCAACTCGGCGAACGACAATCCGCTCTTCTTCGAGGGCCACGAGGTCTTCCACGGGGCGAACTTCCACGGTCAGCCGATCGCGTTCGCGATGGACTTCGTGACGATCGCGCTCACCCAGCTCGGTGTCCTCTCCGAGCGCCGGACCAACCGGCTGCTCAACCGGCACCTCAGCTACGGCCTGCCCGAGTTCCTGGTCACCGGCGACCCGGGTCTCAACAGCGGCTTCGCCGGCGCGCAGTACCCGGCCACGGCTCTGGTCGCCGAGAACCGCACGATCGGCGCGGCGAGCACCCAGAGCGTGCCGTCCAACGGCGACAACCAGGACGTGGTGAGCATGGGGCTGATCGCCGCCCGCAACGCTCGCCGGGTGCTCGCGAACAACCAGCACATCCTGGCCGTGGAGTTGCTCGCCGCGGCCCAGGCGGTGGACATCTCGAAGCGGCGCGCCGGGCTCAGTCCCGCGTCCGCGGCGGCGTACGAGTTCGTCCGCGGCATCGCGCCGACCCTGGACCGGGACCGCTTCATGTCCGACGAGATCGAGCAGGTCGCCGTCGCGCTGAGCCGGGGCGGCCTGGTCGCCGCCGTCGCTCAGAGCGACATCGAGCTGCGGTGAGCGCCGGAACACGGCGGACGAGGGAGATCCGATGACCGACCGAGAGTACGACTACGACGTGGTGGTGGTCGGTGGTGGCCCGTGCGGCTCCACCATCTCCACCCTGGTGGCCATGCAGGGTCACCGTGTGCTGCTGCTGGAGAAGGAGCGGTTCCCGCGCTACCAGATCGGGGAGTCGCTGCTGCCGTCCACGGTGCACGGCATCTGCCGCATCCTCGGCGTCGAGGAGGACCTGCGCCGGGCCAACTTCATGCCCAAGCGGGGCGGCACGTTCCGGTGGGGCGCCAACCCCGAGCCGTGGACGTTCTCCTTCGGCCTCTCCTCGAAGTTCGCCGGCGACGCGGCCACCGCCTACCAGGTGGAGCGGATGCGCTTCGACCAGATCCTGCTGGACAACGCCCGGCGCAAGGGCGTCGAGGTCCGGGAGGAGACCTCGGTGGTCGACGTGCTCACCGACGCCGACACCGACCGGGTCGACGGTGTGCTCTACGCCGGCCCGGACGGCGTCCGCCGCGAGGTCCGCAGCCGGTACGTCGTCGACGCCTCCGGCAACAAGAGCCGGATCCACACCCGCGTCGGCGGCCAGCGGCGGTACTCCGAGTTCTTCCGCAACCTGGCCCTGTTCGGCTACTTCGAGGGGGGCAAGCGGATGCCGGCCCCGAACCGGGGCAACATCCTCGCCGTCGCCTTCGACGCCGGCTGGTTCTGGTACATCCCGCTGACCGAGGAGCTGACCAGCGTCGGCGTGGTGCTGATGCCCGAGGCGTTGGACCGCGCCCAGGGCGACCGGGAGAATGCCCTGCTCGATCTGATCCAGCAGTGCCCGATGATCGCCGACTACCTCTCCGACGCCCGCCGGGTCACCGAGGGGCCGTACGGCGAGATCCGGGTCCGCAAGGACTACTCGTACATCCAGGAGAAGTTCTGGCGGCCCGGGCTGGTCCTGGTCGGCGACGCCGCGGGCTTCATCGACCCGGTCTTCTCCTCCGGCGTGCACCTGGCCACCTACAGTGCCCTGCTGGCCGCCCGGTCGATCAACACGGCGCTGGCCGGCGGGGTCGACGAGTCGACCTGTTTCGAGGAGTTCGAGGTGCGCTACCGCCGCGAGTACGCGCGGTTCCACGACTTCCTGGTCGCCTTCTACGACATGCACCAGGACGAGAACTCGTACTTCTGGAAGGCGAAGAAGGTCACCAACAACACCACCGCCTCCGAGATGGAGTCGTTCGTGGAGTTGGTCGGCGGCGGCTCCTCCAACGAGGCCGCGCTCGTCTCGTCCGGCGCGTACACCGGGCAGCGGGGCGCCGCGTACCAGGAACTCGCCGAGCTGGTGGCGCAGCCGGTGGGCACGGCCGGGGAGGACCGCGACCTGCTGCGTTCCACCCTGGCCCGGTCGGTGTCCAAGGAGGGCACCCGGATCCAGGTGCAGGCCGAGCTCGGCGAGAGCACCGACGAGAACGTCCCGGTACGCGAAGGAGGGCTGGTGCCCTCCACCGACGGCCTGCACTGGTCGTCGCCGCCACCGCGGCCGGCCGGCTGATGGAAGGGAGCCCGATGACCGACACGCTGCTGCCCCCGCCGACACCGGCCGGTGATCCGGCGGCGGAGGCACCGATCCGCGTCCCGCTGTCCCTGCAACAGGAGTTCCTGCACCACATCGACCACGGTGACCAGACCGGGCCGTTCGGCCCGCGGTACACCATCGTCGGCGGTTGGCGGGTCACCGGCGAGCTGGACATCGACACGCTGCGCCACGCTCTCGACGACGTGGTGGTCCGGCACGAGACGCTGCGTACCTCGATCGTCCGCGACGGCGCCGAGGCGTACCAGCAGGTGCGCCCCCCGGCCCCGGTGCCGCTGGAGGTACGCGACCTGCGGGCGGGACCGCAGCGCAACCGGGACCTGGTCGCCGAGGACTTCGCCAACGAGATCGAGGCCGGGGTGTTCGGCATCGACGAGATGCCCCTGCTGCGGGCGGTGCTCGGCCGCTTCGACGCCCACGACGGCGTGCTGGTCCTCGCCGCCCACCACACCGCGGTGGACGGCTGGTCGGTGCACCTGGTGTTGCGCGACGTGGCCGAGTTCTACGCCGCCCGCCGGGAGGGCCGCGCGCCGGAGCTGCCGTCGGTGCGGCAGTACCGGGAGTACGTGCGGTGGCAGCAGGAGAGCCAGGCCAGCGACAAGGTGCGCCGGGCGCGGGAGTTCTGGCGGGACAACCTGCGCGGCGCGCAGGTGGTGGCCGTCCCGACCGATCGCACCCGGTCCGAGGAACCGTTCGTGACGTCCTGGTACCGCTTCCTGCTCGACGAGGAGTTCCGCCGGGCCACCGCCGATCTGGCGGCGCGCACCCGCAGCACCCCGTTCATGGTGCTGCTGGCCGCGTACCTGACCCAGCTGCGGGCGCAGACCGGGCGGACCGACCTGGTCGTGCCGACCTTCACCCCCGGGCGGCACCCAGCCTGGGTGCAGAACACCGTCGGCTCGTTCTACAACTTCCTGCCCATCCGGGTCGACCTGGCCGGCGCCGACGGTTTCCTGGAGGTGATCGCCCGGAGCCGGGCGGCCTGCCTCGCGGCGTACGCGCACGAGCTGCCGTTCATCCAGATCCTCGAGGAGGCGCCGGACATCATGAACGACGCCATCGGCCCGAACGCCGCGGCGTGCGTGCTCCAGGTGACCCAGTCGCCGGACATGATGTTCGGTCAGCAGCACGGCGACCTGCACTTCGCCGCGATGCGCCGGCGGATCGTGTCGGCCTCGGTCGGTTCGCAGATCCCCGACGGGGTGCTGTTCGGGCTGGAGGCGTCCTCCGAGGGCGGCCTGGTCGGCAGCGTCGGCTTCACCACCAACCTGTTCGTCGAGAGCACCGTCCGGTCGATGGTCACCACCTTCCGGCAGACCCTCGTCGACGTGCTGGACGGGCCGGGACGCGCCTGAGCTGGCAGAGACGACGCCGGCGGTGACCGTGGAGGTCACCGCCGGCGTCGTCCGGCGTGGTGGGTCAGTCCGGCTGCGCGGCCTTCCCGGCCTGCCGGCGGGTGATCCGGCGGGTGCGGTGCAGCCACCGCGTGGCGTCCCGGATCGTCTCGGCGACCGCACGGGTCGGCGCCGGCGCGTCGCGGTCGGTCCGCACGTCGCAGTGGCAGGTGTAGACCGCGCCGTACTCCACCGGGATGTGCCAGGGCCAGACGCGTTGCAGCGCCGACGTGGCGGCTCCCACCGGCAGCACCGCCGCCGAGGGCAGGTAGGCCACCGGCAACCGGCGGCCGGTGACCGCGCGTACCGTCGCGACGAACTCGGCGGTGGACAGGTACCGGCCGGGCGCCAGTAGGCGGCGCGGTCCCAGCCCGGGGCGCAGGGCGGCGACGTGCAGGTCGGCGACGTCGCGGACGTCGCCGACCGGGAATCCGCCCCGCGGCCAGATGGGCAGCTGCCCGCGCAGCAGCGTCCGCAGCCGGTCGAGCTGGTCGCCCAGGTGCGGGTCGTGGGGCCCGAGGGTGGCCATCGGGTACGTGACGACGACCGGCGCGCCCGACTCCTGGTGCCGGCGAGCCACCTCCTCGGCCGCGGCCTTGGTGGCCATGTACCGCTCGCGTGGCCGGCCCACCGGCAGGTCGGTGTCGAGTGGGCGTCCCCCGGTCGGTGCCAGGGCGACGAACGACGACACGTGCACCACCGGGTCGGCACCCGCCTTGACGGCCGCGTCGAGGACCACCTCGGTGCCCCCGACGTTGACCTCCCGCATCCGCGCGTGCCGGCGGGTGTCGAAGGAGTAGACCGACGCGGCGTGCAGCACCGCGCCGCAGTCGTCGACCGCCCGGCGCACCGACTCCGCGTCGGTCACGTCCCCGACCACGGTCTGCACGTCCCGTCCGGTCAGCCCGAGCGGGCCGAGCGCGCGGTCCACCGCGTCGGGGTCACGGACCAGCAGCCGCACCGTGTGCCCGGCGCGGTGCAGGGCCGCAACCGTGTGCGACCCGATGAAGCCGGTGCCACCGGTGACCAGTATCCGCACGTTCGCTCTCCTCGCGTTCGCTGGTGGGCGGGTCGACAGGGCGACGGCGCCGGTCGGAGGGGGATTCCGACCGGCGCCGCCGTCGTGTCGGGTCAGCCGGCGTCGCGCGGGCTGTTCTGGTAGGCGGCGAGTCGCCAGCCCTCGTCGGTGCGCACCAGCAGCCACGAGGCGCGGATGGCGCGTTCGGCGGGCACCTCCGTCTCACCCGGGCCGAGGACGCCGCCCTCGGTGAGCAGGAGGGCCACGTCGGCGCCGAGGAAACGCACGTCGAAGGGCTGACCGGTCACCTGGGTGCCCTTGTACGGGCCGGCGAAGCCCTTGGCCATGAAGGCGCGGATGTCGTCGCGGCCCTTCTGGGTCAGGCCGGGCAGGATCATCGTGCCGTCGGCGGTGAACACGTCGGCGAAGGCGTCGGCGTCGTTCGCCGCCCACGCCTGCACGATGCGTCCGGGTACCGCGGCGACGGCGGCCTGGTCGTCGGCGGACACGTCCGGTGCGAGACTGTTCGTGGTCACGGGAGGGATCCTTCCGTCGTAGGGCACGTGCTCAGAGGTAGAGGGTGTTCGGGGCGAGTCCGCAGAGGATCCGCCCGTACAACTCCGCGTTGGTGGTGGGGTTCATCAGCGCGTGCAGGTTGATCGCCTGCACGTCGCGGGCGATCCGCTGGATGGGTACGTCGTTGTAGACCGACGAGCCGCCGCTGGCGAGGGCGAAGACGTCCACCGCCTCCTTCCCACGCCGGCACACCGCGCCGAGCTGGGCGCGGGCCCGGGCCCGCTCCTCGATCGTCCACGGCGAGCCGTCCAGGGCCCTGCCGTCGACCAGGGCGGCCAGTCGCTGCGCGTGGAACTCCGCCTCGTCGCTTCTCTGCACCGCGTCGGCCACCTGGTGGTGGGTGATCGGCGCGTCCTGCTGACGGTCGTAGTCGGTGTAGGTGATCTTGCGCTCGGGCAGCCGCTCGAAGAAGACCTCGCGGGCCGCCCGGGTCAGCCCGACGACACTGCCGACCGAGGAGGCCGAGGCGACCGGCAGCAGGGGAGACCGGTACATCGGCGACGCCGCGTTGGCCGTCGACGCGCTCTGCCCCTGCACGATGGCACCCAGCGGCAGCACCCGGTCCGCCGGGACGAACAGGTCCTGTGCGACAGTGCTGACGCTGCCGGTGCCGCGCAGGCCACCGGTGTGCCAGTCGTCGATGATCTGCAGGTCCGACATCGGCACCAGCGCCACGATCGGCATCGGCTCGCCCTGCGGGCTGAACTGCACGGCGACGATCTCCTGCCAGTGCGCGTGCAGCGCGCCGCTGATGAAACCCCACTTGCCGTTGACCACGACACCGCCGTCGGCCGGGGCGGCCGTGGCGGTGGGGCTCAGCGTGCCGCAGACCCGTACGTCGGGGGTCGAGAAGACCTCGTCCTGCACGTGGTCCGGAAAGAGGCCCACCATCCAGGTGGGGATCCAGTACACCGAGGCGACCCAGGCGGCGGAGCCGTCTCCCCGGCCCAGTTCCGAGGCGACCTCGACCAGCGTCCGGGTGTCCACCTCGTAGCCGCCGTACCGGACCGGCCGGCGCAACCTGAAGACGCCGGCGTCGGCCAGCGCGTCGATAGCCTCGTCGTGGACGCGGCGGTTCTCGTCGGACCAGGCCGCGTGCCCGCGCAGCACGGGTACGAGGTCGCAGGCGCGTCGGACGAGGTCCTCGGCCATCGGGACATCGGTGGTGAGCAAAGCACCCTCCTTGGACATGTCGGCTGGGCGGTGCGGGCGTCCCCGGTCGCCACGGCGGGCGTGTGCGGTGCGGGGCTGCTGCTCCACCGGGGACGGGCGCCGGTCGGCGCGGCCGGTCAACCCCGAGGATCACAGAGGCGGGATGTGCCCCGCATCTCCCCGAATGCGTTGCGGCCGGCGGTGCTCGGCCGCACGTCAGCGTGGTCGCCCGACCCGGCGCGGCGGGTGGGTGTCGCCCCTGCGCGGGGGCGATCGGTCACAGGGTCGTCGGCAGGCCGAACGCCGGGAACAGGTCCGGCTCGAAGGCCGTGATCTCGACGATCTTGCCGTCGGAGATCCGGAGCACCTCCAGCACCTGCGGGCGGAACGCGGTGTCACCCGGACGGCGTACGTAGTGGGCCGCCGCCGGCTGCCGGTTGGCCCGGGTCGGCACACTGCGCCATTGGCCGAGGTAGGCCGGCGAACCCGGGTCGAGCACGTCACGCAGGCTGGCCAGGAAGGCGGACCGCCCCCACCAGGCCGGATCGGGCATCCCCGGCACGCAGGGCACCGACATCGGCATGGTGATCCGGATGTCCTCGCGCAGCAGTTGGGCCATCGCACCCGCGTCGGCGCGCTCCAGCACCCCCATGTAGCGCTGCAGGAGCGCTCGTTCCTCGTCGGTCGGGTCCTCCGCGGGCGCCCACTCGATCCGGTGTGGCGGCAGGTGGTCCTTGAGGTTGGCCCGGGCCCGCTGCAGGGCGCTGTTGGCCGACGCGACGCTGACCTCCAGCAGCTCGGCCGCGTCGGCGGCGGGCCAGCCGAGGACGTCGCGCAGGATCAGCACGGCCCGCTGGCGCGGTGGCAGGTGCTGGATCGCGACCAGGAACGCCAACTCGATGGTCTCCTTGGCGACCACCGCCGCGTCCGGCTGGGCGTCGGCCGGCGCGGCCGGCTCGAGCAGCCGGTCCGGATAGGGCTGCAGCCAGTACACCTCGTCGGGTGTGGTGGAACGGGCGCCGCCCTCCGACAGCAGTGGGCCGCGGCCGGCCCGGGGCTGGCGGGGGTGGCGGCTGAGGAAGTCCAGGCAGGCGTTCGTCGCGATGCGGTAGAGCCAGGCGCGGAACGTGGACCGGGCCTCGAACGTGTCCCGTTTGCGCCAGGCCCGCAGAAACGTCTCCTGGACCTGGTCCTCGGCGTCCTCGAAGGACCCGAGCATCCGGTAGCAGTGGACCTGCAGTTCGCGGCGGTGGGTCTCGACCAGGCGGCCGAAGGTGACCTCGTCGAGGGGCATCGACGGGCCTGCCTCGAACTGGGTGGAGTTGACCTTGACAAGGCTCACGGATCGTGCCCCGCTCCCGACAGCAACTGCTCGATGACGGTCGGCCAGAACCGTAACACGGCCACGGTGTCGGTCAGCTCACCTTCGGTCACGTCGGGAACGTCCGTCACCCGTACCGCACGTCAAAGGATGCGACCGGCACCGGGTGACCGTGACGCTGGCCGTGCGGCCCGTGCGGCGACCGCCGCGGCGTCCCCGGCCCCGTCGCCGCCGGCCGATCGAACCGGTCGTCGTCAGGGAGGTTGCGGCAGTGAGTGAGATCGGTAGACGCGCCGTCGTGCTGGGCGGCAGCATGGCCGGCGTCCTCGCCGCCCGGGTGCTGGCCGAGTCCTACGGCGAGGTCCTGGTCGTCGACCGGGACACGCTGCTGGGCGTACGCGAGCCCCGCCGCGGCGCACCGCACACGGTGCACGCGCACGGCCTGCACGCCCGCGGTCACCTGAACATGGAGGAACTCTTCCCCGGCATCACCGACGAGCTGACCGCCGATGGCGTGCCGACCGGTGACCTCGGCGAGATGCGCTGGTTCTTCAACGCCCGCAAAATCCTTCCCGCCCGCACCGGCCTGGTCTCGGTGACCGCCCCCCGGCCGGTGCTGGAACACCACGTCCGCAGCCGGGTGGCGGCCCTGCCCAACGTGCGGTTCCTGGAGCAGCACGACGTCCTCGGCCTGACCACCACCGACGACCGGGAACGCGTCGTCGGTGTCCGGGTCCGCTCGCGCGCCACCGACGCCCAACCGCAGGAACTGGACGCCGACCTGGTGGTCGACGCCACCGGGCGCGGCTCGCGTACCCCGGCCTGGCTGGCGGAACTCGGTTACCAGCGGCCGGAGGAGGACCGGGTCAAGGTTGGGCTGGCCTACACCACCCGGCACTACCGGCTGCGTCCGGAGATGTTCGACGGCGTCCAGTCGATCAACCCGGTCGCGTCGCCCGCGCACCCCCGTGGCGCCTTCTTCGGGCAGGTCGGCCGGGACGTCTGCATCCTGTCGCTGACCGGGGTGCTCGGCGACCACCCGCCGACCGACCCCCAAGGCTTCCTCGCCTTCGTCCGTTCGCTGCCGGTGCCGGACGTCTACGACGCGGTGCGTGACGCCGAGGCGCTCGACGACCCGGTGTCGTTCACCTTCCCGGCGAGCGTCCGGCGGCGCTACGAGCGGCTGACCCGGATGCCCGACCGGCTCCTCGTCATGGGCGACGCGGTGTGCAGCTTCAACCCGGTCTACGGGCAGGGGATGAGCGTCGCGTCCATTGAGGCGCTGAAGCTGCGCGAGCACCTGCGGTTGGGACGACCGCCGCAGACGGGCGCGTTCATGGCCGACATGTCCCGCGTGATCGACACGCCGTGGGACATCTCCGCCGGCGGCGACCTGGACTTCCCGGGCGTGCAGGGCCGGCGCACGCTGCAGGTGCGGGTCGGTAACGCCTACATGGCCCGAGTGCAGTACGCGGCCACCAGGGACGCCCGGGTGACTGACGGCTTCATGCGCGTGGCCGGCCTGATCGACCCACCACAGGCGCTGATGCGGCCGTCGATGGTGCTGCGGGTGCTGCGACACGCGCCGCTGCGACCGGCCGCCCCGCCCGCCACCCCGGCACTGGCCACGCCCACGGCCGACACGGCGGCGCCACCGGCTGCCTGATCCCCGTCCACCGCCGGACACCGCCCCGGGCCGGAGCACCGGCCCGGGGCGCGACGTGTCCCGCCGGCCCCGGCATGTCCCGCCGGTGTCGCATGTCCCGCCGGCCCCGGCATGTCCCGGCGGTGTCGCATGTCCCGTCGGGCGCGGCTCGCCCGCCGCGCGGCATGGGGACGTCGAGCACGTACGCCGGCCGCCCCGGGCACCCGAGCGGGTGACCGGAGCGGCCGCGATACGAGGGGCCGGTGCGTCAGTGCACCGGCTGCGCCGAGTCGGCGGTCTCCGGTGCCGGCTTGGCCTCCTTCGGGGGCATGCCCGGCATCGGCATGTCACCGAGCGACGGCACGTGCCGCAACCCGAGGAACGCCACCACGGCCAGGGCGACGAAGACGAAGACGCAGACCAGCGCGACGGTGTTCAGGCCGCTGGTGAACGCCTCCCGGGCCGAGTCGAGCAGCGAACCCGCGGACGGGCCACCGACCTGCTCGGCCACCACGGTCGCACCCGCGATGCTCTCCTTGGCGGTGGCCGCGGCGTCCGCCGGCAGTTCGCCCGGGACGGTGACCTGACCCCGGTACGTGGCGGTGCCGATGAGGCCGAGGATGGCCACACCCAGGGCGACACCCAGCTCGCCGACGGCCGAGGAGAGCGACCCGGCGGCGCCGGCCTTCTCCGGAGGCGTGGAGGACATCACCAGGAACGGGGTCATCGGGCCGACGGACGCGCCACCGACGTAGACGATCGCCAGACCGACCAGCAGGGTGGTCAACCCGGCGGTGCTGCCCACCTGCGTCAGCACCACCATGCCGACCGCCGCGATCAGGGAGCCGCCGGTGAGCACGTACGCCGGACGGACCTTGCGGGCGATCGCCGGCGCCAGGTTGCCGACGACGATCATCACGAGGGACGGGATCAGCAGCAGGGTGCCGACCCGCACCGGGGTGAGCCCCTCGACCATCTGCATGTAGAGGCTGCCCATCAGACCGGCGCCGCCCATGACGAAGGCGATCATCAGGGCCATCGTCAGCGCCGTCGAGAGCGCGCGGATCCTGAACAGGCTCAGGTCCAGCAGCGGGTGGGCCAGCTGGGCCTGCCGGCGCAGGAAGACGACGAGGAAGACCAGCCCCGCGACGAGGGCGATCAGCGGCACCGGCTCCCAGCCGTTGCGCGCCAGCTCCTTGAGACCGTAGACGAACGGCAGGATGGCCAGCAGGGACAGCGCCACGCTGAACAGGTCCAGTCGGCCCGCGGTCGGGTCCTTCGACTCGGGGATCAGCACCGGGCCGGCGATCAGCAGCAGACCCATGATCGGGACGGCGAGCAGGAACACCGAGCCCCACCAGAACGCGCCCAGCATCAGGCCGCCGATCACCGGGCCGAGCACCACACCGGCCATCAGGGACGTACCCCAGAGGCCCATCGCGGCGCCCATCTGCTTCGGGTCCTTGAACATCGTCCGGAGCAGCGCGAGGATCGACGGGATCAGCGTCGCGCCGGCCACGCCGAGCAGGGCGCGGGCGATGATCAGCACGATCGTGGAGGTCGCGAACGCGGCCAGCAGCGACGCCGCGAGGAACGCCGCGCCACCGAACAGCAGGACCTTCTTGCGGCCGACCCGGTCACCGAGCGTCCCCATCGTGACCAGGAAACCGGCGATCAGGAACCCGTAGATGTCGGAGATCCACAACTGCTCGGTGCTGCTCGGCCCCAGATCAGCGGTCACGTGTGGCAACGCCAGGAACATGACGTTGAGATCCACCGTCGTCAACATGGTGGGCAGGCACATAACGGCCAGGCCGAGCCACTCCCGCCAGGTGGCCCGAGGAGCCACGGCCGGGGCGGCGGCTGCGCCCGCCTGCCCGTCGACTGTAGTCATGGTCTTGGTCCTCTCGATATCGGCCGCGCTGTCCTGCGGCTCACTGTTGAGACGGCAGGCCCGGGCAAAAGTCATCGCTCCCCGCGACTCCGGTGTCCCGGATCGTCCGACGCGACCACCGGCGTCTTCCCGGTTGCGCTCTGCGGCGTACCACCTTGTCCCGCTCTCCGGCGCTCACCATGCTGAATGCGGACCAGACAAGGCGCGACGGCTGCCCGGTCCGTCCCGCCCGGCGGCCTGCCCGGCCCGGCGAAAGGCGTTCCATGACCGAGTTGGTTGACCGTCCGACGACCGGCGTCCGCCGGACCCGCCCGATGACCGGTGACGAGTACGTCGAGTCCCTGCGCGACGGACGGGAGATCTACCTCTACGGCGACCGGGTCCGCGACGTCACCCGGCACCCCGCCTTCCGCAACCCGGTACGGATGACCGCCCGGCTCTACGACGCGCTGCACGACCCGCGGTCCCGTCCGGTGCTGACCACGCCCACGGACACCGGCAGCGAGGGCTGGACGCACCGGTTCTTCACCACCCCCCACTCCGCCGAGGATCTCGTCGCCGACCAGCAGGCCATCGCGGCGTGGGCCCGGTTGAGCTACGGCTGGATGGGACGCAGCCCGGACTACAAGGCCGCGTTCCTCGGCACGCTCGGCGCCAACGCCGACTTCTACGATCCGTTCGCCGACAACGCCCGCCGCTGGTACCGCGAGGCGCAGGAGAAGGTCCTGTACTGGAACCACGCCATCGTGCACCCGCCGGTGGACCGGTCCCGGCCGCCGGACGAGGTCTCCGACGTCTTCGTCCACGTGGAGCGCGAGACCGACGCCGGGGTGATCGTCAGCGGCGCGAAGGTCGTCGCCACCGCCTCGGCGCTGACCCACCACAACTTCCTGGCCCACTACGGCCTTCCGGTCCGCAAGCGGGAGTTCGCCCTGGTCGCGACCGTGCCGATGGACGCGCCGGGGATGAAGCTGATCTGTCGACCGTCCTACTCGGCCAGCGCCGCCGTCATGGGCAGCCCGTTCGACTACCCGCTGTCGTCCCGACTGGACGAGAACGACACGATCCTGGTGCTGGACAAGGTCCTCATCCCGTGGGAGAACGTGTTCATCTACGGGGACCTCGGCAAGGTGCAGATGTTCGCCGGCCGGTCCGGCTTCACCGAACGCTTCACCTTCCACGGCTGCACCCGCCTCGCCGTGAAACTCGAATTCATCGCCGGCCTGCTGGCCAAGGCCCTGGACACCACCGGGACGTCCGACTTCCGGGGCGTGCAGAGCCGGCTCGGGGAGGTGCTCGCCTGGCGCAACCTGTTCTGGGGGCTCTCCGACGCGGCCGCCCGCAACCCGGTGCCGTGGCACAACGGCGCGGTCCTGCCCAACCCGGCCTACGGCATGGCGTACCGCTGGTTCATGCAGGTCGGCTACGCCCGGGTACGGGAGATCGTCCTGCAGGACGTGGCCAGCGGCCTCATCTACGTCAACTCCAGCGCGGAGGACTTCGCCAACCCGGACCTGCGTCGCTACCTCGACAAGTACGTCCGCGGGTCGGGCGGCGTCGACGCGGTCGAGCGGGTCAAGCTGATGAAGCTGCTCTGGGACGCGGTCGGCTCCGAGTTCGGTGGCCGGCACGAGCTGTACGAGCGCAACTACGCCGGCAACCACGAGAACACACGGGTCGAGCTGCTCAACGCCCAGATCCTCGGTGGCGAACTGGACAGCTACAAGGCGTTCGTCGACAGGTGTCTGGGCGAGTACGACCTCGACGGCTGGCTGGTCGACGACCTCGACTCGTTCCAGGACCTGCGCGGGCTGCGCGACGTGCTGCGCGACCGGTAGGGCTCAGCCCACCACGTGGCGCAGCGCCCCGACGGCCTCCCGCTCGGTGTCGTAGACCGCCTGGATCTGCTCGGACAACCGGGGCAGGTCCGGCTCGGCGGGCGGCTTGCGGTCGTACTCGGCGATCAGGTCCCACAGCGTGTCGGCGGCCTCGGCGCGGTCGGCGACGGCCGGGTCGCCGGCCGCGACACCGGCGGAGATGGTGGCGACCAGCTCCCGCAGCCGGGCGTACTCGGGGACGTCCCAGGGCAGCGCCGTCTCGGCGATCTCGTGCCACAGCCGGGCGGACTGGCGGAACAGCTGCGCCGCGTCCGCCGCCGCGTCGGCGGAGTCGCCGAGCAGGGGCGCCGCCTCGTCCAGGAAGTCCGCGTAGAGGTCGCGCAGGTTGCCGCCGGTGAGCCCGGCCGGCTCGACGTGCTCCCAGACCGACAGCAGCGTGGTGGCCATCCCGGCCTTGCCGTACAACGTGGGCCAGCCCTTGGCGTTGCGCTCGTCGGTGACCAGGCGGCTCCACTTGCTCCACGCCGGCAACGCCACCGTGGCCGCCTTGGCGTCCAGGTGCGCGACGCAGTCGGCGATGCCGGCCCGTACGGCGTCGGCCAGGGCGTACGTCTCGGGCACCGTGTGCACCACGATCATGCGGTTCTTGGTGGAGCTGACCCGGGCCCGGGCCTCGGCGAGGATGTCCGCGTCGACGGTGAGCGGGGCGAGGTTGCGGTCGTCGACCCGGATGCCGTCGTCGGTGAGCGCGTACGCCACCAGGGGGCTGCGCCGGGCGCCGGCGAAGACCGGACGGCCGCGGCCGGCCAGGGCTGGTGCCGCGGGCAGGTGCCAGTACCCGACCAGCTGCCGGTCCGGTGCGATGAGGACCGGGTTGCCGTCGGTGAGCTGCTCGTGCAGCGTGGTGGCGGCGGCCTTGCTGCTGCCGGTCGTCTTCACCTGGTAGCCGACGCCGAGCCGGTCCATGGTGCGCTCGGCCCAGTCGTGAAACGTCCACCGGTACCGGAATCCCAGGAACAGGTTCGGCGTCTGCCCCTTGATCTCCCAGAGCATGTAGCCGGCTCCGAGGCCGCCGCCGACGCCGAGCAGCATCGCCTCGCTCAGGTGCGCCCCGGTGGCGTCGCCGCCGAGATGGGTCAGCACGTTGGTCACGTTGGAGGTCTCGGCGTGCAACCCGCCCCGTAGCGCCCAGCCGGCGTCGGTGACCGGCTTCGGCGACGTCCGGGCGCCGGACAGGCCGGCACGCGCGGTCGCGTAACTCTCGCCGGTCCGGGCCATCCGGGTGCGGATCCGGGCTTCGCTGGGCTTGCGGGTGGTCATGGTCCCCCCTCGGGCGAGCTGTCGCTGGTGGCCGACGGGGCGGCCGGGTACGCCGCCGGGCGCCCCGGATCCGCCGGCGCCCGGCGCGCCCGGTCGACGCCTCGTCGGAGGATACGTGCTCCCGGCGGGCGTCGGGGGCGGTTCGACACGCGCCGACCACCACGACGAACGGACCCCGTCCCTGGTGGGACGGGGTCCGGCGGGCCGGCGTACCGGCGGTGTCGGTCACACCGGGAAGCGACCAGGCCCCGGGTGACCGGCGGGTCAGATCCGCCCGCCGAGCAGCGGCATCTCGGCCCGCGAGTGACGCATCACCCGCCAGACCACGCTCGGGCGCAGCAGCGCCTCCAGCGGGTCGACCAGACCGGCGGAGCGCATGAACGCCTCGGTGAGGCTGGCGTCCTTGGTGGCGGCCAGGTGCAGCCGCTTCATGTAGGCGTGCAGCAGCTGCACCTTGCGGGTACGCCGGCCCTCGACGTCGGGGAACGTCAGGTTGATCGCCTCGGTCATCTCCCAGGCCGGGTCGATGATCCGTCCTACCGTGCGCATGAACTCCTTGGACCGGGGGGCCTGGCCCGTGCGCAGCAGGTCCCGCAGCGCCAGCGCCTCCAGGGCGGCGAGCGTCTGGGCCTGCGCGAACACCGGATTCGGGGTGCAGACCGCGTCGCCGAGCACCAGCAGGCCGTCGGGGAAACGGGACATCAGCTCGTAGCGCCGGCGCAGCGTGGTGGGGAACTTGAACAGCACCGGGTCGTCGAGCGGCTCGGCGTCGGAGATGCCCTCGTAGATCTCCGGGGCGGACAGCGACTTGACGAACTGGTTGAAGCCCTCCGGGTCGGTGGGCGGGTGGTCGCCCATGATGCCGTAGGTGGTCAGCTCGACCCTGCCGCCGTCGGACTTGGTGAAGATGGCGCCGCGGGGGTTGTCCGGCGACGCCACCGAGATGATCGAGTGGCTGGTGCCGAACGGGTCGTGGCGCAGCTTGTAGTGCCGGGTGACGTAGCCGAGCCCGATCTTCGTGCCCTCCTCCGGCACGCGCTGGTAGCCCTGCGCCTCCAGCCAGACCGGGGTACGCGAGCCCCGCCCGGTGGCGTCGACGACGAGGTCGGCGGTGAGTGTCTCCTCGCGGTTGCCCTCGCCCTGACGCTGCACCCGCGCGCCGATGACCCGGGACTTGTCCGTGCTGAACACCAGGCCGGTGATGTCGGTGCGCTCCATGAAGGTGACGTTCTTCAAGGCGGCGATCCGCCGCCGCACGTGCGCCTCCATGACCGGTCGCCGGGCGGCGACGCAGGTCAGGCCGGCCCGGGTCTGGGCCAGCGGCCTGCCGTTCATGTACCACTTGACCGTGCCGGCCAGGTCGGTCAGCGGGCAACCGGCGGTGACCATCTGGGCGGTGATCTCGGGGAACAGGTCTTCCATCGCCCGGGAGCCCCGGGCGATGAGGCCGTTGATGTGCCGGCCCTGCGGCGCGCCCCGCCGCGCGTCCCAGACGTCGATCAGCTCGTCGCGGTCGACCAGGACGACCTCCCGGTAGCCTTCGCTGAGCGCGCTGGCGGCGAACAGCGCGGTGATGCTCCCGCCGAGCACCACCACGCGATTTCCAACTTCGGAACCCACGGCTACCATCTCCTACCTGTCGAGCGAAACCGGGGAAGCTGTCAACGGTTCTGCGCGGCCTCCCCGCCAATGCCATTTCCTCATTCGTCGAAAGAGGACGAGGAATCTGGCCGGGTGAGGCACTGCGCCTCAATCGGGGAAATGGTGGTGAACCGCTGGTCAGCAATCTCCGAGAATGGCGTGCCGACTGTTTTTCGCCTTATCGGCCACGAGGTAATGGTGGCATTCAACGGCAGGGCGGGCATCTTCTGTGTTGCCCCGGTCGGTGCGTCCGCGGCCGAGAGCGGCCCGACCGCGGACACGACCGTGCCCACGCCCGCAGCGGGCGTGGGCACGGAAGGGGTGGGTTCAGGAGAGACCGCGTGCGGTGGCCAGCCGGTGGAAGTTCGCGGCCATCTTGTTGGCCGTGGCCGGGTCGGTGACGATGCCGTAGTACAGCACGTTGCCCATCACCACCATGACGATGTGCTTGAAGCGGTCGATCCCCCCGTCCGGGCCGACCGCACCGTAGAACGTCTTGAGCACGTCGGTGCCGGCCTTGTCCTTCTGCGGCGGGAAGGTGATCCGCTGGATCAGGCCCTTGGTCTCGGCGCCGGCCAGGGGTGGCGTCTGGAAGTCGACGTTGCTCAACGTGCCGGGGACCTTGCCGTCCAGCGTGATGTCGCCCTTGGCGCACGCCGTCGCGGCCTTGTGCATCGCCTCCAGCTTCGGACCCTCCGGCAGCTCGACCACGAACTGCGCGAAGAAGTTGTCGTGGCCCAGGTTGTGGTCCTTGCCCACCGGGCTCGCGGTGTTGAACTGCATGTACCCGTTCAGGCCGGCGATGCTGGCCGCCGGCGCGGTCTGCAGCGGGGTGCTGGCGGCGTCGCCGATGGTCACGTAGTTCACGCACGAGTCCGGAGTGAAGGCCATCCCCTTCGGAGGCGCCAGCAGCGACTTCTCCGCCACCTGCTTGAAGTCGAAGGTCAGCACCTCGTCCTTGCTCTGGTCCTCGTGCGGGTTGGTCAGCAGGTCCTTGAGGTCGGCCGGCGCCTTCGGTGTCGCCGGGGCCGGCGCCTCGGCCTTGGCGTCGCTGCCGCCCGAGCCGCCGTCGGCGCAGCCGGCGGTGAGCACCAGCAACACCGCGGCCACCGCCGTGGTTATCTTTCCGCCCCGTACAGGCATCTTTCCCCCCATCCTGGTAAATGCGGTGTCCATTCCGCTCTGTGTCGGCACCGTCATCTCGAACGCGTACGGTAATCAGCGGCCCCGCCGGCTTGCATCTTCCAGAATGCTTATTTCCCCGGCCCGGTCGCCGCCGCGACCGTGACCGGCGCTGCGCACGCCGGAAGATGTTCGGGCCCCGACCGGCTGCCATTGTTTCGGGGAGTCCACCGCCCGGCCGGCCGGTGCGGTAGCGCCCACAGTGGACCCTGCCCGCGCGGTCGTCGCCACCACGTTCCGGGAAGCCCGCATCGTCTGCAACGAGGGAGTAGTCACGTGACGATTTCTACGTCCAGAGCCGGGCGCGCCGTGTCCGGTGCCGAGCTGGGGGAGTTGGACAAGCGCTACGTCCTGCACTCGCACCAGCGCGACCAGCGGCCGTTCCGCCGCATGATCGTGCGCGGCGTCGGCTCCACCGTCTGGGACGCCGAGGGGCGGGAGCTGCTCGACATGCTCGGCGGCGGCATCTGGGTCGCCCAGGTCGGCCACGGCCGCCGGGAGCTGGCCGAGGCGGCCGCCGCGCAGATCACCGAGCTGGCCCACTTCACCAGCTTCTTCGAGTTCGGCAACGACAAGTCGGCGCTGCTCGCCCAGCGCCTGGCCAACCTCGCGCCGGGCGACGTCAACCGCGTCTTCTACACCTCGGGTGGCTCCGAGGGTGTGGACACCGCCATCAAGCTGGCCCGGCTGTTCCACCACCGGCGCGGGCAGACCGAGCGCAACTGGATCATCGCCCGGCACTTCGGGTACCACGGCGCCACGCTGGGCGGCGGCACCGCGACCGGCATCCCGGACATGCAGGTCGGCGTCGGCCCGAACCTGCCGCACGTGGAGAAGGTCACCCCGCCGTACCCGTACCACAGCGAGATGTACGGCGGCGCGGACCCGACCGACTTCCTCCTGCGGGAGCTGGAGGCGACGATCGAGCGACTGGGGCCGGAGAACGTCGCCGCGATGATCGGTGAGTCGATCCTCGGCGGCGGCGGCGTGATCGCGCCGCCCTCCGACTACTGGCCGCGGGTGCGCGAGCTGCTCACCGGCTACGGCATCCTGCTGATCGCCGACGAGGTGATCACGGCGTTCGGGCGTACCGGCGCCTGGTTCGACTCCGCCGAGCGCGGCATGGACGCCGACATCATCGTCACCGCGAAGGGCCTGACCAGCGGCTACCTGCCGCTGGGCGCGGTGCTGATGCGCGACCGGGTGGCCGACGTGATGGCCGCCGGGGAGGCCAGCTTCTTCCACGGCCACACCTACTCCGGTCACCCGACCGCCTGCGCGGTCGCCCTGGCCAACCTGGACCTGCTGGAGAACGAGGGGCTGCTGAAGCGGTCCCTGGAGATCGGCGACTGGCTGCGCGCAGGGCTGGCGCCGGCCGCGGCGCTGCCGGCCGTCGGCGAGGTCCGGGTCGAGGGCGCCACCGTCGGCATCGAGCTGGTCAGCAACCCCGAGACGCGGGAGCCGGTCGCGCCGGACCTCGCCCTCGCCGTCGCCGACGAGCTCTACGAGAACCACCGGGTCATCACCCGCAACTACGGCCCGACGCTGGTGCTCTCCCCGCCGCTGGTCCTCGACGACCAGCAGGCCAAGCGGGCGTCCTCGGCGATCGTGGACGTGCTGTCCCGGCTGGACGTCAAGGCCGGCAAGGTCAACCCCAGTTGACCGATCCCGATCCCCGGTGCCCGGTAACGGCTGTCCCCGCCGATGCCGGGCACCGGCGCGTGTGGACCGTCCCGACACCGGACGCGTCCTATAGTGCCGGGATGGACGAGGTCGCGGACCGGTACGTGCGGCGCGTGGAGACCTTCGCCCGCGCCGCCGCGACGGTGCCGGACACCGGCTGGGGCGCTCCGACGCCCTGCGGGGACTGGACGGTACGGGACCTGGTGGCCCACGTCGCCGAGATGAACCTCATCCACTTCGGCCGGGTCGGGGTGACACCACGGCCGGTGCCGTCGCTGGCCGAGGACCCGTCCGGGGCGTGGCACGCGATCCGGGAGCAGGTCCAGGCCGCGCTCGCCGACGTCGACGTCGCCGGCGCACGGGTCGGCGGACGGCTCGGCGACTGGACGTACACGCAGGTCGTCGACCGGGCGATCGGCATGGAACTGGTGGTGCACCAGTGGGACCTGGCTCGCGCCCTCGGCTGGCGGGCCCGCATCGACCCGGCCGACGTGGATCACCTCTGGCACACCATCGAGCTGGTCGGCGAGGAGGAGGTCCGGTTCGGTTTCGGGCCGGCGGTCCCGCCCCCGGACGACGCCGACGCGCAGGCCCGCCTCCTGGCGTACCTGGGCCGACACGACGACGGCCGTCGAGGAGCCCCGCTCAGGGGCGCGGCGTGAACGTCACCGGCAGCCGCTCCAGACGGTGCAGGACGAAGCTCGCCTTCCACGTCAGGTCGTCGGCCGGTACGGCGAGCGCGAGGCCCTCCAACCGGCGCAGGACCGTCTCGAACGCCACCTCGCCCTCCAGCTTGGCCAGCGGCGCCCCGAGGCAGAAGTGGATGCCGTGGCTGAAGCTGAGGATCTGCCCCTTGTTCTCGCGGCGCACGTCGAGCCGGCCCGGGTCGGTGAAGACCGACGGGTCGTGGTTCGCCACCGCGGCGGCGATCACCACGTGCTCGCCGGCACGGATCTCGAAGCCGCCGATCTCCAGCGGCTCCCGGGCGAAGTGGTAGGTCACGCAGGAGACCGGGCTGTCGTAGCGCAGCAGCTCGTCGACCGCGTTCGGCATCAGCGTCGGGGTGGACCGCAGCAGCTCGGCGGCGTCGGGGTGACGCAGCAGCGCCAGCAGCCCGTTGGCCACCAGGTTGACGGTTGTCTCGAAGCCGGCGCTGAGCAGCAGCAGCGCGTTGGAGCGCAGCTCCAGGTCGCTGAGCCGGTCGTCCTTCTCCTGCGCGGCGATCATGGCGGAGATCAGGTCGTCGCGGGGATCCTGGCGGCGTAGCTCGACCAGGTCGCCGAGGTACTGGTCGAACCAGGTGCCGGCGGCGATGATGGAGTCGAAGCTGGCGGAGGCGTTGATCCCGGTGAGGGTCTCGGCATGGTGCTCGAACTCGGCGCGGTCCTCGAACGGGACGCCGAGCATCTCGCTGATCACCGCGATCGGCAGTGGCAGCGCCAGGTCCCGGACGAGGTCCGCCTGCCCCTGCGCGAGCACGGCGTCGAGCAGCCGGTCGGTGATCTCCTGGATCCGTGGCTTCATCTGCTCGACCCGGCGGCGGGTGAACGCCTTGGACACCAGCCGCCGCAGCCGCGCGTGGTCCGGCGGGTCCGCGAAGAGCATGTGCCGGGAGAGCGGGTAGTCGTCGCTGGCCAGCGGGTGGTACTTGTGCAGCTCCGGATCGGCGGCCTCGACACTGCGGACCAACCTGGGGTCGGACAACGCCTCCCGCGCCTCGCGGTTGCCGGTGACCAGGACGGAGGGCATGCCGTCCGGCAGGGTCACCCGGTGAACCGGGCGTCGCTCGCCCAACTCGGTGAGCAGCGCCAACGGGTTGGCGAACACCTCGGTGCTCAGCGCGACCGCGCCGTCTGGGTTGTGCATCGGACTCCTCGTGGACTGCGGCGGGTGGGCAGGTCGTCGGGCGGGGCGCCCGGTGTGGCGGTCGGAGGGCGGCTCACCAGACGATGGGCAGGCAGGCCAGGCGCTGGACGTCCCCGCTCTGGAAGGTGGGGATCTGCGCGGCCGGCACCGCGAGCCGGAGGTCGGGCAGCCGCCGCACCAGGGCGCGGAACGCGATGTCCAGCTCCAGCCGGGCCAGGTTGTGCCCCAGGCAGTGGTGGATGCCGTAGCTGAAGGCGAGGTGGTTGGACGGCGGCCGGGTGACGTCCAGGGTGTCCGGGTGACTGGTGACGGTCGGGTCGAGGTTGGCGCCGGCGAAGCTGACCAGAATGCCGTCTCCGGCCCGGATCACGTGTCCGCCGATCTCGATGTCCTCCACGGCCACCCGGGCGAGCTGTTCGACCAGCGAGATGTGGCGCAGCATCTCCTCGACGGCGCCGGGCACCAGGTCGGGGTCGGCCACCAGGCGCTGGTACTGGTCCGGGTTCTCCAACAGGGCCAGGGTGCCCAGCCCGATGATGCTCGAGGTGGTGATGGTGCCGGCGACCAGGATCGCCATCGCGAAGGAGACCAGCTCCTTCGGGGTCAGGGTGCCCTGGGAGACCTGCCCGGCGATGAGGTCGTCGATGAGGCCGGTGGCCGGTTGCGCCTGCCGCGCCTCGACCAGGCCGGTCAGGTACGCGGTCAGCCACTCCATCGCCTCGTCGGCCCGTTCCGGCTCGAACAGGTCGCGGGTCAGCGGCTCGAAGATGGCCCGGTCGGCGTACGGCACGCCGAGGTAGGCGCAGACCACCCGGGTCGGCACCGGGGTGGAGAAGGTGGACACCAGGTCGCCGGGCGATCCCTCGTCGATGAGGGCGTCCAGGCACTCCTCGACGATGCGCTCGATCTCGGGGCGGAGCACCGCCACCCGCCGCACCGTGAACCGTGGCACGAGCATCTGCCGCTGCCGGGTGTGCTCCGGGGGGTCCACCCCGAACAGGGCACCGGCGAAGCCGCCCTCCTCCTCCTTGGCCATCTCGCGGGTCGCCCGCATCCGGGTGTGGCGTTCGTCCATCACCGGGTAGTTGGGGAAGTCCGAGCGGTTGCAGACCCGGCGGTCGGCGAGCAGGGCGCGGGCCTCGGTCGGCCCGGTGATGAACCAGGCGACCTTGCCGTCGTACAGCCGGACCTTCGAGATCGGTCCAGGCTCACGGAGCCGGGCGGTCTCCGGCGACGGCCGGTACGGGCACTCCCGGGGAATCGGGTAGCTCGGCAGCTCCGCCGAGCCCGGCTCCGATGTGGTCTTCGTTGGCACGGCCATGGCCACCCCTCGTGAGGAAAGGCGGAACTCCTCGTCCCGCGGACGGCGCGGTCTGCTGCTGACACGACGCTGTCAACCGTCTCGTCCCTCGGCTGGCCTGCGCATCCTCCGGATTGCGATGGGCGGTGCGGGTGCCCGGTCCGGCCGGCCGCACCCACCCGCAATTCCGCAATTCGAGAGAACTGGCGAGGGATCCACGTTGCTAGATTGCCGGCAACGCAAATGCCAGTCGCGTTAGCCGTGTAGACAAGCCTGGCGCCTGGAAAGGACGGCCGCGAATATGACAGCGATAGACGAGGCGGCGACGCAGGCAAAGGAGTCCGTTCCGACGAGACTCCCATCCCTGACCGCACTGCGCATCATCGCCGCGAGTCTGGTGTTCATCGGGCACGGGCTGATCTACCCGATGTTCCGCAACGACGACGTCAACGAGGTGTACGGCATCCTCGCCCACAACACCGGCTCGGTCGGCGTCGCCTTCTTCTTCGTCCTCAGTGGTTTCGTCCTCACCTGGTCGGCCCGGTCGACCGACACCACCGGATCGTTCTACCGCCGACGCTTCTTCAAGATCTTTCCCAATCACGTGGTGGTCTATCTCGGCGTGCTGGCGCTGATGCTGGTCGCCGGTCTGCCGGTCATGCTCGGGCCGACCCTGGCCAGCCTCCCGCTCATCCAGGGCTTCCTCCCGGACCCGAACTACCACCTGTTCGCCGTCAACGGCGTCACCTGGTCGCTCTCGGTCGAGCTGCTGTTCTACGCGCTCTTCCCGGCACTGCTGCCGCTGGTGAACCGGATCCGGCCGCAGCGGCTCTGGCTCACCGCCGGGCTGTTCACCGCCGGCGCGATGCTGCTGCCGGTGATCGCCCGAGCGGCGCTGCCGGACTCGCCGCTGAGCCCGATGTCGACCACGCTGAGCTGGACCGAACAGTGGTTCGTCTACTTCTTCCCGCCGGCGCGACTGTTCGAGTTCCTGGTCGGCATGGTGATGGCCCGGATCCTGATCTCGGGTCGCTGGATCGGGTTGCGTCCCCTGCTGCCGGCGCTGCTGCTGGTGGTGGTCTACGCGGCGACCGTGCCGCTGAGCCTGATGGACGGCTACCAGTCGGTGCTGCTCGTGCCGATGGCCCTGCTGATCACCGCCGCCGCGGCGGGCGACGTGGCCGGGCGCGGATCACTGCTGAACAACCGGCCGATGGTGTGGCTCGGCGAGATCTCCTACGCCTTCTTCCTGGTCCACGTGCACGTCCTGTTCCTGCTGCACGCCGCGGTGAACGGTCAGCTCGGCGTGCGGGCGGCGTATCAGCCGTACCAGTTCGACACGGTCACCGGCATCGCGTTCCTGGTGGGCGTCTACCTGGTCTGCATCCTCGTCTCCTGGGTGCTCTACACCCTCGTCGAACGGCCCGCGATGCGGCTCTGGGCGTACCCCCGACGCGGCGAGCGTGCTCCGGCCGTACCCCGTTGACCCCGCCGCCGGCCCCGGCCGGCCGGTGGACGATCCCCGGTGGGTGGCAGCGTCGCCAACCCGCCGGGGATCCGCCCGTCGACGCGCCCCCGCCGGATCGGGCGGGGGCGCCGCGCTGTGCGGGTCAGTCGGCCGGCGCCAGCGCCGGCGCGACGGTCACCGGCACCCCGCTGAACACGGCGTTGCCGGACAGCACGTCCACGACCGTCTCGTCGGTGAGCGCGTTGGCGTTCACCCCGGGGTCCAGGGCCGCCAGCCGTTGTCCGGTCCGGCGGTGCCCCCAGCCGTGCGGCAGGCTCACCACGCCGGCCATGACCGTGTCGTTCGCCTCGACCGCGACGACCACCTCGCCGGCGGCGGACCGGACGACGGCATGCCCGTCGAGCCCGAGCCGGGCCACGTCGGCCGGGTTGACGTGCAGGGTGCAGCGGTTGCTGCCGCCCACCAGGGTGGAGGTGTTGTGCAGCCAGCTGTTGTTCGAGCGCAGTTGACGGCGGCCCACGAGCAGGAACTCCGGCTGCGGCCCGGCGAAGCGGGCCCGCAGGCGCGCCACGTCCGCCGTCAGCTGCGGCGGGGCCAGCTCGACCCGCCCCGAGGCGGTGCGCAGCAGCTCCGGCAGGCGCGGCTCCAGCGGACCCAGGTCGATGCCGTGCGGGTTGGCCCGCAGCTTCTCCAGCGACAGGTCGTACGGGCCGAGCCGCAGCATCGCGTCGAGCATCAACTCCGGGCCGCTGTCACCGGTCAGCTCGGCGCGCAGCTGCGCCACGTCCGCGCCGGCCAACGGTGAGCCCGGTACGGAGGTGCCGCCGCGCAGCACCGCGTCGAGGATCGCCTCGTCGGCCAGCGCCGGGTCGGCGTCGGCGCCCTGACCGGAGATGATCAGCAGCAGCCGGGCCATGATCTCGGCCTCGGACGGCTGGCCCGGTGCCAGCGGCAGGATCTGCGGCGAGAACCGGGTGTAGTTGCGGACCGTCACGATCAGCAGCAGGAAGTCGTAGTGCGGCATCTGGAGGATCCGCGGCGGCGGCAGGATGACGTCCGCGTGCCGGGTGGTCTCGTTGAGGTACGGGTCGATCGCGACCATGAAGTCCAGGTCGGGCAGCGACCGGTCGAGCCGTGGCCCGTTCGGCGCCGAGAGCACCAGGTTGCCGGCGATGCAGACGAACCCGCGGATCCGCCCCTCGCCCAGGCTGTCGATCTCGTCGGCGAGGGTCGCCACCGGGATCTCCCCGAGCACCTCCGGCAGCTTGCGGACCCGGCTGTGCCAGCGGCCCGTGGCGAACGGCTGCCCGGTGCGGAAGATCTCCAGCGCCGCCGTCCGGGTGAACATCACCCCGCCGGGGCGGTCGAAGTTGCCGGTCAGGATGTTCACCACGTCGACCAACCACTGGGCCACCGTGCCGAACTCCACGGTGGACGTACCCACCCTGGTGTAGACGGCGGCGGTGGGGGCCGCGGCCAGGTCCCGGGCGAACCGCCGGACGTCGGCGGCGCCGACCCCGCAGACCGGGGAGACCGCCTCCGGGCTGAACTCGGCGGCCAGCGCGCGCATCTCGTCGAGCCCCTCCACCTCGATGTCGACCCGGGTCAGCCCTTCGGCGAACAGCGTGTGGACGATCCCGAGGAGCAGGAACGCGTCGGTGCCGGGTCGGACCGGCAGGTGCTCGTCGGCGAACGCCGCGGTCCGGGTCCGGCGCGGGTCGACCACGACGACCCGGCCACCCCGTGCCCGCAGCGCCCGCAACCGGCCGGCGAAGTCCGGTGCGGCGCAGAGCGAACCGTGCGACTCCAACGGATTCGCCCCGATGATCAGCAGGTGGTCGGTCCGGTCCACGTCGGGCACGGCGATGGCGAAGGGGTCGCCGAACATGTAGCCGGTCGAGACGTGCTTCGGAATCTGGTCGATGGTGCTGGCGGAGAAGATGTTGCGGCTGCCCAACGCCTGGGTCAGCGGCTCGCGGTACATGAAGCCCGCCATGGTGTGGTAGGTCGGGTTGCCGAAGTACACGGCGAGCGCCTCGCGGCCGTGCTCGGCGATCACCCCGCTCAGGCCCTCGTCGACCCGGCGGAACGCCTCCTCCCAGGTCACCTCCCGCCACTGGTCCCCGTCGCGCACCATCGGCGTGCGCAGCCGGTCCGGGTCCTCGTCGAGCCGGCCGAGGCTGGCACCCTTCGGGCAGACGTACCCGCCGCTGAACGGGTCGTCGGGGTCACCCCGGACGGCGGTGACGTGGTCGTGGTCGTCGAGGGTAAGCCGCAGGCCGCAGACGGCGTCGCAGATCGGGCAGGTCCGGTGCGCGGTTCGCATGGTGCTCCCTGAGGGGTCGGGCCCGGCGCCGACGGTGGGACGCCGGTCGGCCGGGGGACCATCGAGGTCCCCCGGCCGGGTGCCGACGCGGACGCGCGGGCTGCGGTGACGGTGGGTTGTCGGGCCGGACGGTGTCCCGGTCGGCCGGGAGGGTCAGCGGCGGGCCGCCTGGAAGCCGAGGTGCGCGTAGTGGTCGGCGACCGCGTGGAAGGACTCCTTCGGTTCGACCCGGTAGGTCGAACTCGTGTCGGCGAAGTCGTCCCGGATGGTCTTGACGATCGCCATGCTGGCGGTGTCCAGGTCGAGGCGGGGGTCGGGGG
>NZ_WBKR01000012.1 GCF_008868155.1 Micromonospora sp. ALFpr18c | reverse complement strand
TGGTACGGAGTATGTGTCGCCGGCCCATGTGCCGGAGAGCACACAGCTCGTAACTTCTTGCGCCATGACGGCAGAACCCGTGGCGGTCCCCCACGTCGTACAGGTCGACCTCGCCGGTCGCACCGCCCTGGTCACCGGGGGCGGCAGCGGCATCGGGCGGGCGTGCGCGCTGCGGCTGGGCGCGGCCGGCGCCAAGGTGCTCGTGGTGGACCGCAACCTGGATGCGGCCAAGGCGGTGGCCGCCGAGGCCGGCGGTCGGGCCGAGGGGGTGGATCTGGCGGACCCCGCCGCGGTGGACCGACTCGACGTGGACGTGGACATCGTGGTCAACAACGCCGGGCTCCAGCACGTCGCCCCGCTGCAGGACTTCCCCGTCGAACGCTTCGAGTACATCCAGCGGGTGATGGTCGAGGCGCCGTTCCTGCTGATCCGTCGCGCGCTGCCGCACATGTACGCCCGCGGCTGGGGCCGGATCGTCAACATCTCCTCGGTGCACGGGCTGCGCGCCTCGCCGTACAAGGCGGCGTACGTGTCGGCCAAGCACGCCCTGGAGGGGCTGTCGAAGGTGGTGGCGTTGGAGGGCGCCGCGCACGGGGTGACCGCGAACTGCATCAACCCGGCGTACGTGCGGACGGCGCTGGTGGAGAGCCAGATCGCCGATCAGGCGGCCAGCCACGGCATCGACGAGGCCGAGGTGGTCGAGAAGATCATGCTGGCCCGGGCCGCGATCAAGCGGCTGATCGAGCCGGACGAGGTGGCGGAGCTTCTGGCGTACCTCTGTTCGCCGCCGGCGGCCTTCATCACCGGCGCGTCGATCGCCCTCGACGGGGGCTGGACGGCCAACTAGTGCGCCCGAGCACAATGTCGACCATGTCGTCGCCGGTGGAGTTCCTGGAGCTGCTCGCCCGTGAGGCCGCTCCGGTCGAGTTCGAGGGACCGTTGGTGGCCGCGCGGGCCGCCGGGGTGTCCGCCGACCGGCTGGCCGAGCTGGAGCAGGCCAAGGCCGTGGCGCTGCGGGTCCGCGCGCTGCTGGAGCGCCGCCGCCGCCGGGAGACCGAGCTGTCCGGCCTGTACGACACGGTCAGCGATCTGGCCGGGCTGCGCGACCTGGACGACGTGTTGCGGGCGATCGTGCACCGGGCCCGCAACCTGCTCAGCGCCGACGTGGCCTACATGACGCTCAACGACGACGAGCGTGGCGACACCTACATGCGGGTGACCGACGGGTCGGTCTCGGCCCGCTTCCAGCGGCTGCGGCTGCCGATGGGCGCGGGCCTGGGTGGTCTGGTGGCGCAGTCCGGCGCCCCGTACGTCACGGCGAACTACGGCGAGGACGAGCGCTTCCACCACACCGGGGAGATCGACGCCGGGGTCGGCGAGGAGGGCCTGGTGGCGATCCTCGGGGTGCCGCTGCGGCTCGGGTCCACCTCGATCGGAGTGCTCTACGCGGCCAACCGCTCCGCCCGACCGTTCGCCCGGGAGGAGGTGGCGCTGCTGGTGTCCCTCGCCGCGCACGCCGCGGTGGCGATCGACACCGCCCGGTTGCTGGCCGAGACGCGTTCGGCGCTGGCCGAGCTGTCGGCGGCGAACACCACCATCCGGGCGCACAGCAGCTCGGTGGAGCGGGCCGCGGCGGCCCACGACCGGATGACCGCGCTGGTGCTGCGGGGCGGCGGGGTGGAGGACGTGGCCGCCGCGGTGACCGAGGTGCTGGGCGGGGCGCTGCTGGCGTTGGACGCCGAGGGGCGGCTGCTGGCCCGGGTGGGTGAGATCAACGAGCCGGATCGGACGGACATCGTCGAGGCGGTGGCCGCCTCGCGTACCGAGGGGCGCAGCGTGCGCCGCGGTCCACTGTGGTACGCGGCGGTGGTGGCGGGCGCGGAGAACCTGGGTGCCCTGGTGCTGCGCCCGGACGACGAGTTGGTCGACGCCGACCAGCGGATCCTGGAGCGGGCGGCGCTGGTGACCGCGCTGCTGCTGCTGTTCCGGCGGACCGTGGCGGAGGCGGAGGGTCGGGTCCGCGGCGAGCTGTTGGACGACCTGATCGCCCGGCCGTTGCGCGACACCGACGCGTTGCGCAGCCGGGCGCGCCGGCTCGGGGTGGACCTGGACGCACCGCACGTGCTGGTGGCGGTGGACGACGACGCGATCGCGGCGACGGGCTCGGCCCGGCAGCGGGTGCTGTCGTGGGCCACCACGTACGCCTCGGCGCGGGGTGGGCTGGCGGCGGCGCGCGACGGTCGGGTCGTCCTGATGCTGCCCGGCCAGGACGCCGGTGGCAGCGCCCGGGCAGTGGCCCGGGACCTGTCCCGGGTGACCGGCCGCCCGGTGACCGCCGGTGCGAGCGGACCGGCCACCGGGCCGACGGCGCTGGCCGGCACGTTCCACGAGGCGGACCGGTGCCTCACCGCGCTCGGGGCGCTGGGGCGGGCCGGTCAGGGGGCGAGCACCGCGGAGCTGGGCTTCGTCGGGTTGCTGCTGGGCACGGTGGGTGACCGGGGTGAGAAGGACGTGACCCAGTTCCTCACCGCCACGGTGGGGCCGGTGGTCGACTACGACGCCCGGCGCGGGACGGCGCTGGTCAAGACCCTGGAGGCGTATTTCGGGGTGGGCGGCAGCCTGGCCCGGGCCGCCGAGCAGCTGCACGTGCACGTCAACACGGTGACCCAGCGGTTGGAGCGGGTCGGGCAGCTGCTCGGCGCGGACTGGCAGCGGCCGGAGCGGGCGCTGGAGGTGCAGTTGGCGCTGCGCCTGCACCGCCTGCGCGCCCCGGCGGGCTGACCCACCGGGGCGGCGCGGGCCGGTCAGCGGGCGCGGATGCCGTCCAGGACGGCGTCGACGACCTGCGCCGGCAGGGTCTTCGCGTCCAGCTCCGGGTTCCACTGCAGCACCCGTTGGATCAGCATCGGGCCGGTGAGCAGCGCCATGGTGACCTCCACGTCGATGTCGGGCCGGAGCAGGCCCTCGTCGACGCCACGCCGCAGCACCTCGCGCATCAGCTGCCGACGCGGGGAGATGATGTTCTGGTAGAGCCGGAAGTGGTCCGGACTGCGGTTCACCTCGGGCACCAGACACGGCATGATCTTGGATGCGCGCGGGTCGACGTTCTTGCCGACCGCGCCGACCAGCAGGATCAGGTCGTCGCGGACCGAGTGCCCCTCGGGCTGCGCCATGATGCCCTTGAGCCGGCGCAGCGCGTCCAGCAGTAGTGCTTCCTTACCGGCCCAGCGGCGGTAGATGGTGGCCTTGCCGACTCCGGCGCGGGCGGCGATCGCCTCGATCGAGAGCGCCTCGATGGTGCTGCCCTCGGCGAGCAGGTCGAGGGTGGCCTCGATGATCGCCTCATCGGCGCGGACGCTCCGCGGTCGCCCGGGCGACCGCGGAGCGTCGGCAGTGGACGTCATGTCCGACATTGTCGCCGAACCTAGGCCGTGCCGGCCAACTCGGGCTCGGTGGCGGGTGCCGCCGAAGCCGGAGCCAGGGCCTCGCGACCCGGCATCCACCGCAGCACCACCAGCATCCCGAGCGCCGCGACCACCGCGGACAGGGCCGCCGCCCAGTGCATGGCGGTGACGAAGGCGTCGTTGGCCGCCGAGATCAGCGTCGGCGCCGCCGGACCGAGCTGCCCGGCCGCCGCGTACGCCCCGGAGATGGACTCGTCGGCCGCGTCACGAGCCTGTGCGGGCAGGCCGGTCAGCGCGTCGCCGATGTCACTGCGGTAGACCGCGGAGAGCACCGAGCCGAGGACCGCCACGCCGAGCGCGCCGGCCACCTGGCGGACGGTGTTGCTCACCGCGGAGCCCACGCCGGCCTTCTCGCGGGGCAGCGCCGACATGATCGACTCAGTGGCCGGCGGCATGATGTTGGCCATTCCGACGCCCTGGATGAAGAAGACGACGAGCACGACCCAGATCGGGGTGGACGCGCCGATGAAGGCGAACGCGGCCAGCGCCACCACGGTCAGCCCCAGCCCGACGGCGGCGACCGCCCGACCGCCGTGGCGGCGGACCATCGCGGCGCTGCGCGGCGCGAAGATCAGCTGGGCGCCGGCGAAGGGCAGGAAGAGCAGGCCGGTCTGCAGCGGGCTGTAGTCGCGCACCAGCTGCAGGTAGAACGAGCTGAAGAACATCACGCCCATCGCGGCGAAGAACACCAGGCCGACGATCGCCACCGGCGCGGCGAAGCGCGGCACCTTGAACAGCCGGACGTCCAGCGACGGGTGGTCGGAGCGGAGCTCGTGCCGCACGAACCAGGCCAGCACCGCGATGCCCACCAGGATCGAGCCCCAGGCCACCGGACGGTCGAAGCCGTGCTCACCACCGTCGATGATGCCGTAGGAGAGAGCCACCAGGCCGACCACGGAGAGCAGGACGCCGAGCAGGTCGACGCGGCCGGGGCGCGGGTCACGCGACTCGGGGACCAGCAGTGCCACCAGGACCACGCCGGCGACGACCACCGGGACGTTGATCAGGAAGACCGAGCCCCACCAGAAGTGCTCCAGCAGCGTGCCGCCGAGGATCGGGCCGATCGCCACGGCCAGGCCGACCGCTCCGGCCCAGACGCCGATGGCCCGGCCGCGCTCGCGCGGGTCGAACACGTTGGAGATGATCGAGAGCGTCACCGGCATGATGGCCGCGCCGCCGACCCCCATCAGGGCGCGGGCCGCGATGAGCTGCGCGGGGCTGTCGGCGTACGCGGAGAGCAGTGACGCCAGGCCGAACAGCGCCAGCCCGATCATCAGGAAGCGCTTGCGGCCGGCGCGGTCGCCGAGCACCCCGAAGGTGAACAGCAGTCCGGCGAAGACCAGCGTGTAGGAGTTGATGGACCACTCCAGCTCGCCCTGGCTGGCACCGAGGCCGTGCACCGGGTCGGCCAGGGTGCGTAGGGCGACGTTGAGGATCGTGTTGTCGAGGACGACCACGAGGAGGCTGATCACCAGCACCCCCAGGATCGCCCACCTCCTCGGGTGTCCCGTGTTGTCGTGCAGTTCCATGCCCGGTTCTCCCCCCCGGTTTCACCCGCCACAGAATTCGAGACGGGCCAGACTCGTAACTGCGAACAGACTACGGGCGGCATTAACGATACGGAACCGATCCGTATCGCATGTGGTGGGCGTCACTCCCCGTACGGCGGGTTCAGCGGGCGGCCAGGCAGGCGTCGACGGCGGCCGGCAGCGTGCCCAGGTGGCTCGCCGGAACGCCGAGCGGCTCGATCCAGCCCGGCCCGGCGCCGTACACCCGCAGGGACGGAAAGTCCCGGGCGAACCGCACCAGGCGGTACGCGCGGCCGGTGACCGGCGTCTGCGACCAGAGCACGACGGTGTGCGGCCGGGCCCTGCGCACCGCGCTGGCCAACGCCGACCAGGGCAGCGCGGGGCCGAGGTGCAGACAGCCGCGTCCCTGCTCCCGCAGCGCCGCGGCGAGCGCGTGCAGGCCGAGAGCGTGCGCCTCCATCTCGGCGCCGGCGAGCAGGACCCCGCCGGTGGGCAGCGACCGGCCCGGCTCCCGGCGGTGCACGTCCAATCCGACCCGGACGCCCTCGCACAGGGCGCGCTCGATGGCGATCTCGGTGGCGCTACGCCCGGACAGCCGGCCCAGCAGCGGTTGGCAGACCCGCTCCCACACGGCCGGCACGCCCCACTCGTCGGCCAGTTCCAGCATCAGCGTGGCGACACGGTTACCGTCCAGGTCCTCGGCCGCCAGGCGGACCCGCTTGTGCGCGGTCTCCACGGCCTCGGCCGGCATCGGATCGGTCAGCACAGACGTACCCCCGGGTAGACGGTCTCTACCCGGGGGTTCGCTCCGACGGCGCGCGGCGGATGCGCCCGCGCCGGATTTACCAGCGGCGGGCCGCCAGCCGCTGCGCCAGCGTGGCGGCGCTGCCCCAGATGCCGCGCCGGAACAGCACCACCACGAGGACGAAGATGCCGCCGGTGACCAGGCCGATCGCCTCGAACCCGGAGAACGACAACCAGTCCTCCAGGCGCACGACGATGGCGGCGCCGAGCACCCCGCCCCAGAGGGTGCCGATCCCACCGAGCACCACCACGATGACGGCCTTGCCGGAGGTGGTCCAGTGCAGCACGTCCAGCGAGACGAAGCGGTGGCCGACCGCGAACAGCCCACCGCCGAGGCCGGCGATGAAACCGGAGAGGACGAACGCGGTCAGCTTGTAGCGGTGCACCGGATAGCCCAGTGCCCGGGCCCGGGCCGGGTTGTCCCGGATGCCGACCAGCACCCGGCCGAACGGCGAGTGCACGATCCGCCAGGCCGCGGCCAGCCCGAGCAGCACGATCGGCAGGATCGCGTAGTAGAAGTAGTAGTCGTCGGTGAGATCGGCGCCGAAGAACTCGCGGGGCACGCCCTGCAGCCCGTTCTCGCCCTGCGTGACCGACCGCCACTCGTTGGCGACGTAGTAGACCATCTGCGCGAAGGCCAGGGTCACCATCGCGAAGTAGATGCCGGTCCGCTTGACCGCCAGGTACCCGATCGGCACGGCGAGGACGGCCGCGGCGAGCGCCCCGGCCAGCACGGCGAGCGGGAACGGCAGGCCGGCGTGGATGGCCACCAACCCGGTGACGTACGCCGAGGTGCCCCAGAACGCGGCGTGCCCGAACGACATCAACCCGGTGAAGCCCAGCAGCAGGTCCACCGCCACGGCGAACAACGCCCAGCAGAGGATGTCCACCGCCACCGCCGGGTAGAGGCCGTTGGGCAGCCACGCCGCGACGGCCAGCCCGACGGCGAGCAGCGCGTAGCGCACCCAGCCGGGGGCGCGGGCGACGGCGACCAGCCCGGACGGCGGGGCCGGGCGGGACGCGTCGGCGGGCGTGTCCACGGTACTGGTCATGCCGGCGCCTCCTCCCGGCCGAACAGCCCGGCCGGACGCCAGAGCAGCACACCGGCCATCACGATGAAGACGATCGTCTGCGACACGATCGGGAAGTGCGACAGGTACGCCTCGCCCCACGCCTGCACCAGGCCGATGCCGAAGCCGGCGGCGACCGAACCGAAGATCGAGCCCAGCCCACCGATCACCACCACCGCGAAGACCACGATGATCAGGTCGGCGCCCATCAGCGGGTTGACCGCGCGCATCGGCGCGGCCAGCACCCCGGCCAGGCCGGCCAGCCCGATGCCGAAGCCGAAGACCGGGGTGACCCAGCGCCCGACGTCGATGCCGAACGCGCGGGTCAGATCCGGCCGCTCGGTGGACGCGCGGACCACCATGCCGATCCGGGTGCGGGTGAGCACCCACCACACCGCGACGCAGAGCAGCACCGCGAAGCCGAGGATGAACACCCGGTAGGTCGGGAAGTCGAACAACCCGAAGTTCACCGTCCCACTCAAGCCCGACGGGGTGGCGTACGGGCTGGACTGCACGCCGTAGCGCAGCTTCACGAGGTCCTGCAGGATCAGCGTCAGGCCGAAGGTGAGCAGGAAGTTGTAGAGCGGATCCAGCTTGGTCAGCCGGTGGATCACGGCCCGTTCGAGCGCCATGCCGAGCAGACCCAGCCCCACCGGCATGATCACCAGGGCCGCCCAGAACGGCACACCCGCCTCGGTGAGCAGCACGTACGCCCCGAAGGCGCCAAGCATGTAGAACGCGCCGTGCGCGAAGTTGACCACCCGCAGCATGCCGAAGATGACCGCGAGCCCGAGGGCGAGCAGGGCGTAGAACGCCCCGCTCACCAGCCCGTTGAACGTGTTCTGCGCGAAACCACTCATAGCTTGCAGTCCGCGGACGGCGCGCGGAACGCCTCCGCGGCGGGGATGGTCTTGAGCACCTTCACGTAGTCCCACGGCTCGGTGACCTCGGACTGCGGCTTCACCTGGGCCAGGTACGCGTCGTGCACCACCCGGTGGTCCGCTGCGCGGATCGTGCCATTGCGCAGGAAGACGTCCTCGACCGTCTTGCCCTCCAGGCCCTTGACCACGGCGTCCGCGTCGTCGGTGCCGGCGGCCTGCACCGCCTCCAGGTACTGCAACGCCGCCGAGTAGTTGGCCGCGTGCGCGAACGTCGGCCGGGTGCCGGCCTTCTGCTGGAACCGGTCGGCGAACTCCCGGTTCTTCGCGTCGAAGTTCCAGTACCAGGCGTCGGTGTACGTGGTGCCGGCCAGCGCCGCCGGGGTGAGCGAGTGAATGTCGGTGAGAAACATCAGCCCCACCGCCAGGCCGACGCCCTTGTCGCGCAGCTTGAACTCGTTGTACTGCTTGACCACGTTGACCAGTTCCGCGCCGGCCTGCATGGTGCCCAGCACGTCCGGCTTCGGGTTCAGCGTCGGCGCCTTGAGCAGGAAGGTGGAGAAGTCGCCGCTGGTGTTCGGGAACGGCGCGCCGTCCTTGCCGACGACCTTGCCGCCGGCCGCCGTGATCGCGGTGGAGAAGCTCTTCTCCATGTCCTGACCGAAGGCGTAGTTCGGGTACAGGATGTACCAGTTCTTGCCGATCTGCTCGGTGGTGGTCTTCCCCGTGCCGTTGGCCAGCATGTACGTGTCGTACGCGTAGTGGAAGGTGTACCTGTTGCAGCTCTTGCCGGTCAGGTCGGTGGTCGCCGCGCCGATGTTGAAGTAGAGCTTCTTCTTCTCCTTCGCCACGTCGGCGACCTTCAGCGCCGCCGACGAGGTGGGCACGTCGAGGATCAGGTCGACGCCCTTACGGTCGTACATCTCCTGGGCCTTGGAGTTCGCCACGTCCGGCTTGTTCTGGTGGTCGGCGGTCTCCACGGTGATGTCCTTGGTCACCGCCTTGTCGCCGTACTTCGCGGTGAAGTCGGCGATGGCCATCTCCACCGCCGTCACCGAGTTCTTACCGGACAACTCCGAGTACGCCCCGGACTGGTCGTTGAGCACGCCCAGCACGATCTTGTCGCCGGTCAGTTTCCCCTCGCCGCCCGACTGGGGGCCACCGCCGCCGCAACCGGCGACCAGCACCACCGCGGCCGACGCCGCGGCCACACCCACCGTCCTGCGCATGCCCACTCCATCCATCCCACGCGTCGTCGCGCGGATCGTCGTTGAGAGAAATCAGATCCCGAGGTACGCGAGCAGTTCGCGCTCACGCGAGCGCACCTCGGAGTTGTCCATCGCCTCGGCGACACGTCCCTCGGCCAGCAGGTAGTGCCGGTCGGCGACACCGGTGGCGAAGTGCAGGTTCTGTTCGACCAGCAGCACGGTCACCCCGTGCTGCTTGGCCTCGCGCAGCAGGTCGCCGACCTGCTGCACCAGCAGTGGCGACAGCCCCTCGGTGGGCTCGTCGCAGAGCAGCAGCCGGGCGCCCATCCGCAGCACCCGGGCCAGCGCGAGCATCTGCTGCTCGCCGCCGGAGAGCATGGTGGCCGCCGAGTCCCGCCGGGTGTAGAGGGCCGGGAACGCGTCGTACACCCGCTGCAGCGACCACGGGTCCGGGCCGACGGTCGGCGGCAGCGTGAGGTTCTCGGTGACGGTCAGCGTGGCGTAGCTGCCCCGGTCGTCGGGCACCCAACCCAACCCGAGGCGGGCCCGTTTGTGGGCCGGCAACCTGCCGATGTCGCGCCCGTCCAACTCCACCGTGCCGCGCTGACCGGGATGCAGCCCCATCACGCAGCGCAGCAGGGTGGACTTGCCGGCGCCGTTGCGCCCGACCAGGGTGACCACCTCGCCGGCGGACACCTGGAGGCTGACGTCCCGCAGCACCTGCGCCTCACCGTAGAAGGCGGACAGATTCTCAATGCGCAGCATCGGCGGCTCCCAGGTAGGCGGTGATCACACGCTCGTCGGCGCGAACCTGCTCGTACGGGCCCTCGACGAGGACCCTGCCGGCCTGCAGCACGGTGACGGTGTCGGCGAGACGGCCGACCACGCTCATGTTGTGCTCCACCATCACCACGGTCCGGCCCTCGCGGACGCGGCTGATCAGCTCGACGGTGCGGTCGACGTCCTCCAGCCCCATGCCGGCGGTCGGCTCGTCGAGCAGCAGCACCTTCGGGTCCAACGCCAACGCGACGGCCAGCTCCAGGGCCCGCTTGCGGCCGTACGCGAGGGCTGCGGAGGGGGCCTCCGCCAGGTCGGCCAGCCCCACCATGGCCAGCAGCTCGTCGGCCCGCTCGGTGTAGCGGCCCATCAGCTTCGCCGAGCGCCAGAACCGCCAGCCCAGCCCGCTCGGCGACTGCAACGCCAGCGCCACGTGTTCCCGTGCGGACAGTTGCGGGAAGAGGCTGGTGATTTGGAACGAGCGGGCCACGCCGAGCCGTGCCACCTGCTCCGGGGGCAGCCCGGTGACGTCCCGCCCGGCCAGTTCGATCCGCCCGCCGCTGGGTGCGAGGAACCCGGTGAGCAGGTTGAACAGGGTGGTCTTGCCGGCACCGTTGGGGCCGACCAGCGCGTGCACGCTGTCCGGCGCGACGTCGAGGTCGACGTCGTCGACCGCCCGGAAGCCCTGGAAGTCCCGGGTCAGCCCGCGGGCCGACAGGAGCGCTTGCCCGGCCATCGCCTCATCCTCCGCACGGTCACGGCGACGGTCGATCCGGTGACCGTGGTCACATGCCCGTCGCGTGGAGGAAACCTACGGCCGGTCGCGCGAGTCGAGCCATGTCGATGCGATCCATATTCAGCCCGGTAAAGACGTGTGCGGCCACCACCTGTCGCCGGCGCGGACTTGACCGGACGCTCTACCTTGATGATCCAGACAGCCCGAGGAAAGGCCCCCAACCCATGCCCGTCGGCTTCACCATGGCGATCGTCTTCGCCGTCGCCCTGGTCGTCTGCGCCGTCCTCGCACTCGTCGCCCCCGCGCGGTCCCTGAAGCGGATCGGCGCCCTCGCGGCGCTCGGCTTCCTCGCCCTCACGCTGCTGGTCGGTGTCACCTCCAGCGCCCACTCCGTACCGATCCGCTCGGTGGGCATCGTGACCAGCTTCGGCAAGCCCACCGGCGAGGTGACCGGCTCGGGCCTGAAGTGGGTGGCCCCCTGGCAGAAGGTCGGCGAGTGGGACGCGGGCCGACAGAAGTACGACCACATCGGTGGCGACACCTGCGTACGGGTACGCACCGGCACGCTCGCCGACGCGTGCGTCGAGGTGCTCATCGAGTGGCAGGTCAAGCCGGAGAACGCGCCGAAGCAGTTCATGGACTACAAGGGAGACTTCGACAGCTTCCGGGGCCAGCGGGTGGGCGTGCAACTGGACAGCGCGGTCAACGACGCCTTCGCCGCGTACAACCCCCTGGAGAAGATCGACGCGCAGACCGGCGATCTCAACGTCGACCTGAAACCGTTCGCCGCCAACATCAAGACCAGCGCGGAGACCCGGCTCGCCACCGACGTCGACATCCTCTCGGTGACCATCACCCGCGTGAACCACGACGACAAGACCGAGGGCAACATCAAGGCGTTCCAGGACAAGCTGGCGCAGACCCGCAACCTGGAGCAGGACCGCAAGAACGCCGAGATCTCCAAGCAGATCACCGAGACCAACGCGAAGGTCGACAAGGTGACCCGCTGCCTGGAGATCGCCGAGAAGAACGGGGCCAACCCGGGGCTCTGCATCAACCCCGGCATCGTCACCGGCAAGTGAGGCAAGCGCTCGTCAGGCGGAGCGCTCCCACCGGCGGGGAGCACTGATCTCGGCCCAGCTCGCGCCGAAGGTCATCCGGCGCAGCGGTGCCGCGATGCCGCAGAGGCTGAACCAGCCACGGGTCAGACCCACGGTCACCGGGTTGCTCGTCAGGCCCTGCCGCAGGGTCCTCATGGCCAGTTCGACGGCGTGGAATCCGTACTCGCGCATCTCGGTCTCGTAGTCGCCGATCGCGTCCAACAGCGGCAGGTGCCCGCCGTCGGCCAGAGACAACTGGCGGGTGAGCAGGGCGGCGTCGCGCAGTGCGGTGTTGGCGCCGTTACCGCCGGCCGGTGGCATGCCGTGCACGGCGTCACCGAGCACGGTGACCCGCGAGGGCGCCCAGGGTGCGGGACGGTCGGACGCCTGGAACGGAAACGCGCTCACCTCGTGCGGTGGACACTCGTCGACCATCTGGCGTAGCGCGGGGTGCCAGTCCGTGATCAGCTCGGCGACGTACGCCTTCAGCCGTTGGCCGTCGAGGCGCTCCGGGCGCGAGGCGAACAGGTCGTTGCGGGCGACGAACGCGCACAGCAGATAGTCGTCCCCCGTCGGCTCCTGCCGTTCGAACACGGAGGTGAACAGGAAGTGCGGCGCACCGGTCAGGACGAGGTTCATGCCCTCCGCCAGCCGGGCGGGCAACCAGGCTCGGGTGTCGTCGTTCAGCGGCAACTTGAGCCCGACGCCCACCGCACCGGCATCCCGCTGGGTGGCCGCCGGCAGGTACTGCGCGCGTACCCGAGAATTGATCCCGTCGGCGCCGACCAGGACGTCGCCGCTGGCGGACGTTCCGTCGGTGAAGTGCGCGGTGGGGCGTCCGTCAGCGGTGAGCTCGTAGCGTTCGAACGCCTTGTCGTAGTGCACGGCGTCGTCGAGTCCGTCGAGGAGAACGCCGCGCAGCGTCTGACGGTCAACCGGGTAGGCCCGCCCGGCGGGGTCGGGATCGGCGGGATACATGACCGCGTCCTCGACGAGGACGAGCGTGCGCAGGTCGGTGCCCAGGAATCCGAAACCGCCGCCGGGTCGGCCCGCGGTGTCCGTGAACGCCTGCCAGTGCCGGTCGGGCAGGCAGGCACGCAGCGACCGGCTCCCCGCCGGGTTGATGGCGAGCCGGTAGCGGTCCACCCGCTCGTCGCGGTGCCGGTCACGCTCGTACACGGTGACGGCGATGCCGTGTCTCCGCAGACCCTGGGCGAGAGCGAGGCCGCCGATCCCACCGCCGATGATCAGCACGTCAATCATGGGTGGCTCCCTCTGGTGCGAAGAGATCGCACAGTTGGTTGACGACCGACTCGGCCCTGTCGGGACGCAGGCGAATGCCTTTGACGGTGGCGATCACCAGCTCGACGCTGGCAGCGACGTCGAGGTTCACCGACCAGACGTGCCGCGCGACGCCTTCGGTGAAGATCGCCGCGAGTGCGTCGCGCCACCCCTGTTCGTCGCGCTCGATGGCGAGCCCGGTGGACTCGTCACGTCGAGCGCGAAGATCGAGCTCGTCGAGCACGATGAACAGCTCGGGTCGTTCCGCGACGGCGGTGGCGATCTCGCTGAGGTGCTGCCGCAATCGGGCGGCGGGGTCCAGGTCGTTGTGCATCGTCGCCTCGAATTGTGTGGTCACGTGCTCGAGCACTGCGGCGATCAGGTCGGCCTTGGTGCGGAAGTAGTGGTGCAGGGTGGAGTGATCGATGCCGGCCGCGGCAGCGATCGGTCGCAGCCGGAACCCTTCGAAGCCACCCTCGGCGATCGCCGAAAATGCCGCTTGGACCAGCGCCTGTCGGCGGTCGAGCTGTTCAGTCATCCCCCACCATCCCCAACCAAGTGGTTGGTTGATAGTTCAGCATCGGTGCGACGAACTGTCAACCAGGTGGTTGATGAACCCCAATGTGGCAGCCAGCGCCGGCGCTCCCCGGTCCCGGGTCGGACGACCCGTGGACCGAGGAGCGCTACGCCTAGGCGTAGGTGAACAGTGGGGGAAAGACGAGAACCACGATCCAGGCCCACGCGGCGTACACCGGCAGGTAGCTGGTCTGCCACCGTTCGAGCGACGCGAACGGCGTACGCCGGCGGATGAAGGTCAGCAGGAGCCACGCCGACCAGGCGAGGTTGACGAGCAAAATGACGTTCTCGCCGAGCGCGGCCGCCCGGTTGGGCGTGCTGCCGTACTCGTCGGTGATACGCCCGGTGATCTCCATTAGGACCAGCACGTCGATGGCCAACGCGCTGACCACGAGCGCGAGTTGGAGTTTGTCGAACAGCCCGGGCGGGGCCAGCGGATCGCGGGCCGAGAGCGAGTAAAGCAGCAGCCCCAGCACCACGACCAGCAGGACGTCGAACAGGATCAGCGCTTCGCGCTCGACGTCGATGCCGTGGCTGGTCCAGACGACGGCCACGAGGAACGCGACGAGGGCGGCCGTGAAGAGCGGGGTGAACAGGCGCGTGAGGACCGGCGCGATGTTCTCGACGACACTCTGCTTGGCTTCGACGAGCCACCCGGCCACGACGACCGCGGCCGCGGCGCCGCAGGGCAGGAGCCATTGCGAGATGAACTCCTCCGCATCGACGCCGATGGCGTCGAAGGTGTTGAACAGGAGCGCGGAGAGGACGCCGCCGCCGAGCCCCATGAGGACGACGTAGATGAACCATTCGCCGGTGAAGCGGATGAAGTCCATGCGACGACGGGAGGAGCGCCAGTCGTCGGCGACGTAGGCCAGACCGACCACGAGCCACAGGGCGATGGGAAGGTGGAGGCTGGTGACGACAATGGACTGGGAGTCGTCTGCCAGCGGGTAGACGTTGGCGGCCACGACGCCGAGAGCGAACAGCGCCGCCAACGTCGCGATCATCGGCCGTCGGGCTCCACGCCGCCAGGCCAGGAACGCCGCCAGCCAGGGCAGCGCGAACAGGGTGAAGTTCCGCGCGTAGAACGAGCCGTCGTCGTCGAAGGTCAGCCCGAACAGCGCTGGCACCTTGACGGACGCCACCGCGCCCGCCGCGCAGGCGAGCATGGCCCACAGGTCCCGCCGCGAGCGCGTGGCGGCGACCGGGTTGTCCGCGTCCCCGGTCAGCACCAGTTGCTTCCATAGCCGTTCCGAATGCTCGCGGGCGAACTCGCGGGAGAGTTCGTCGAGGCTGCCCATCCTCTTGACCGCGACCAGGAAGGCCTCGTCCGGGCTCAGCCCTGCTGCGACGAGCTCGTCCACCGAGCCACGAAGGTGATCTTCGAGTTCGTCGGCGTCCGGCGATTGCAGCTCCCTACGGCGAAGCACGTACTGGCGCCACTGCGCGAACTGCGCTTCCAATTCCTCGGGTCCGTCGTGCGCCGTCATGCCAGACCCTCCAGCGGGTTCACCGTCAGCGGCGCACGGTCATGCCAGATCTCCTTGAGCGCGCCCACGACGGTGGCCCACTGCCGGCGCTGCTCGGCCAGCTCAGCCCGGCCCGTGTCGGTGATGCGGTAGTACTTGCGCTTCCGCTCGCCGGCGACCGCCTGCCAGCTCGACTCCACGTGACCCAGGCGCTCGAGCCGGTGCAGCAATGGGTACAGCAGCCCTTCGGTCCAGCTCAGCTCACCCCCCGACAGCTCGTTGATCCGCCGGAGGATGGCGTAGCCGTAGCTCTCGCCCTCGGTCAGGATGCCGAGCACCATCGGTGTCGCCGAGGCGGCCACCAGATCCTTAGCGACCCTCATGGGGCCTCACCCCGCCCTAAACCCTAGAAGCATGATGCATAGTACTGCTAGGTATGCGAGGGCCGCAACGGACTGATCACCCGGCCCCGGAGCGGAGCGGGACGTGCCGGCGAGCGCAACTCAGTCGATCACGAACCTGTTCGACTCAGCTCAGGGTGACCACCCAGCGAGCGCCCTCACCCCGGGCCAGCCGGTCGAACGCCATGGGTGCCTCGTCCAACGAGATCGTGCCGCTGACCAGCACACGCAGATCCAGCACACCGTCGGACAGTTCGGCAGCCAGCGCCGGCACCTCCCGGTCCGGGTCGGACGAGCCGTACACCGAGGAGCGCAGCGTACGGGCGGAGTGGAAGATGTCGAGCGCGCCGAGGCTGACCATGTCGTCCTTCGCGCCCATGCCGACCACGATCACCGCTCCCCCGCGCCGGGTCAGCCGCCAGGCGGCGCGGATGGTGGCGGCGCGGCCGACGCACTCGAAGGCGTGGTCGACGCCCCGACCCTCGGTGCGCGCCCGGACCTCCTTGGAGAGCCGGTCGTCGGAGAGCAGGAAGTCGGTCGCGCCGGCGGCGAGGGCCAGCTCCCGTTTCGCCTCGGCGACGTCGATGGCCAGGATCGTCGTGGCGCCGGCCCGACGGGCGGCGGTCAGCACGGCGAGGCCGACCCCACCGAGGCCGACGACCGCCACCGACTCGCCGGGCGCCACCCGTGCGGTGTTACGGACCGCGCCGACGCCGGTGAGCACCGCGCAGCCGAGCAGCGCGGCGCGCTCGGGCGGCAGCCCGGCGGGCACGGGGATGACGGCACGCTCGGGCACCACCACCGCCTCGGCGAGCGCGCCGAGGCCGAGGGTCAGGTGCAGCGGTACGCCGTCGTCGGTCTCGCCGCGCGGCACGGTCGGGGCCGCGGTGTCGGCGCAGAGCCACGGCTCGCCGCGTCGGCACCACCAGCAGGCCCGGCAGGCCGGCGCCCAGTTGAGCACCACCGGGGTGCCGACCGCCAGGCTGCTGCCAGGGCCGGTCTCGGCGATCACGCCGGTCGCCTCGTGCCCGAGCACCAACGGGAACCTCGCGGCGATGGTCCCGTTCACCATGGACAGATCCGAATGGCACACGCCGGCGGCGCGGATCGTCACCCGCACCTCGCCGGGACCGGGCGCGGGCAGGCGTACCCGCTCGACCCGCAACTCGGCACCGGACCCGCGCGCGACGAGCGCGCGGACGGTGACCGGCGCGGCCGCCGGCTCGCTGTCGCCCGCCGGCACGGCCGGTGACAGCTCGGCGCGGCCCGCCGGCATGGCCCGGGACAGCTCGGGGCCGGTCATCGCTGGATCGCCTTCAGCTCGGAGAACTCGGCGAGGCCGTGCACACCCAACTCGCGGCCGAGGCCGGACTGCTTGTAACCGCCGAACGGGGCGAGCGGGTTGAACGGTGCGCCGTTGATGTCGACGGCGCCGGTACGCAGCCGCCGCGCCACCGCGAGCGCCGCGTCGGTGTCGGCGGACCAGACCGCGCCGGCCAGCCCGTAGCGCGAGTTGTTGGCGATGGCGACCGCCTCGTCGGTGTCGGTGAACGGGAGGACGGCGAGCACCGGGCCGAACACCTCCTCCTGGGCGAGCGCGCTGTCCGGGTGCACGTCGGCGAAGACGGTCGGGGCGACGAAGTGGCCCCGGGCCGGCACGGGTGCGTCGGGGCCGCCGGTGACCAGCCGGGCGCCGTCGGCCAGGGCCCGGTCGATGTGGCCGCGGACCCGCTCGGCCTGGGCCGCCGAGACCAGCGGGCCGAGCCGGGTGGCCGGGTCGAACGGGTCGCCGAGCCGGTAGCCGGCCACCGCCGTGGCGATCAGGTCGAGCGCTTCGTCGTACCGGTCGCGGTGCACCAGCATCCGGGTCCACGCCGTGCAGGTCTGCCCGGAGTTGAGCAGGGCGTTGCCGACGCCCACCTTGACGGCGGTGGCCAGGTCGGCGTCGGGCAGGATCAGGTTGGCGGACTTGCCGCCCAGCTCCAGGGACACCCGGGCGATCCGGTCGGCGGCGAGACGCATGATCCGCGAGCCGGTGGCGGTGCTACCGGTGAACGAGACCAGGTCGACGTCGGGATGCCCGGCCAGGGCCTCGCCGACCACCGGCCCGGTGCCGGGGACCAGGTTGAGCACACCCGGTGGCAGGCCCGCCTCGGTGACCGCGTCGAAGAGCAGGTACGCGGTCAACGGGGTCAGCTCGCTGGGCTTGAGCACCACCGTGCAGCCGGCGGCCAGCGCGGGCGCGAGCTTCGCCATCACCTGGTGCAGCGGGTAGTTCCACGGGGTGATCGCGCCGACCACGCCGATCGGCTCGCGGACCACGAGGGAGTTGCCGATGCTCTCCTCGACCGCTGGGCGGGCGGCGAGCGTGACGTGGTCGCGCAGCACGGTCAGTGGCAGCCCGACCTGCACCCGGGTGGCGAGCTTCAGCGGGGCGCCCAGCTCGACGGCGATGGTGCGGGCGAGGTCGTCGGCCCGCGCGGCGAGCGCGGCGTGCAGCCGGTCGAGGTGCGCGGCGCGTTCGGCGGGCGCGGTGGCGGCCCAGGCCGGGAACGCGGCGCGGGCGGCCGCCACGGCACGGTCCACATCGGCTGCCGTGCCGGCGGGCACCTGCCCGATCAGCTCGCCGGTGCTCGGGGCTTCCACGTCGGTCACGTCGGTGCCGGCGGGAGAGGCCCACTCGCCGCCGATGTGCAGGTGGCGCCTGAGGCGCAGGGCGTCGGGCAGCTGCGACGGCGGGGCGGCGAGGTCCATGGCGTCCCTTCGGGGGTGGGGCGATGGCGACGGCGGGGTTGGCGGCGGCGGTGAAACTAGCGCTGGGAGTTTGGACGCTACCCGCTGGGCCGGCCGGACTCCACCGGGTCGACGGTGCGGGCGTACTCGGCGGCCAGTCCGTGCAGCAGGGCGTCCAGGCCGAGGGCGAAGGCGCCCTCGTCGACGCTCTGCTGGTGTTCGGCGAGCCGGTGCGCCTGACGCAGGTGCGGGTAGTGCGCCGCGTACAGCTCGGGGTCCTCGACGAAGCCGCGGGCGAACGAGCCGAGCGCCGACCCGGCCACGAAGTAGCGCAGTGCCGCGCCGATGTGGGTGGCCCGCGCGGGCGGCCAGCCGGCGCGGACGAGGCCGCCGTAGACCGCGTCGGCCATGGCGAGGGCGGCCGGTCGGCGACCGGGGCCCTGCGCCAGGTACGGCACGATGTTCGGGTGCGCGGTGAGCGCCCGCCGGTACGACCAGGCCCAGTCGCGCAGTGCCGCGACCCAGTCCCGGCCGGCGAAGCCGCTGGTGTCGACGGCGCCGGTGACAGTGTCGGCGACCGCGTCGAGGATCTCGTCCTTGGTGGCGAAGTGGTTGTAGAGCGAGGGCCCCCGCACGCCCAGCTCGGCGGCGAGCCGGCGGGTGGAGAACGCCGGCATGCCCTCGGCGTCGATGAGCGCGGTGGCGGTCTCGACGATGAGCTGCCGGGTGAGCCGGGGCTGACGGGGTCGGGGCACTGCGCTCCTCGCGGTCGCGGCGGCCGGGTCTGGACGCGGCAAAACTTACACCGCTAGTTTAAGGGTGACCGGGAGCGCCGACGCCAGGAGGACCACCGTGGACTTTTCGCTCACCGACGAGGAGCGGGCGGTACGGGACACCGTCCGGTCGTTCATCAGCCGCGAGGTGATGCCGTTGGAGGCGGAGGTGCTCCGCCGGGAACGGGCGCACCAGCCCGGCCTGGACCACTCCGAGCTGCGCGAGCTGCAACTCAAGGCCCGCAAGTTCGGCTTCTGGGGCCTGGCCACCCCCGAGGAGTACGGCGGCATGAACCTGCCGGCCGTCCTCCAGTCGTTGATCTGGACGGAGCTGGGCCGCACGTTCGTGCCGTTCCGCTTCGGCGGCGAGGCGGACAACATCCTGTTCCACGCCACGGAGGAGCAGAAGCGGGAGTTCCTCATCCCGACGATCGAGGGTGAGCGGCGTTCCTGCTTCGCCATCACCGAACCGGGCGCCGGGTCGGACGCGGCGAACATCCGGCTGTCGGCCCGGCGCGACGGCGACGACTGGGTCCTCGACGGTGAGAAGACCTTCATCACCGGCGGGCACGATGCCGACTTCGCCATCGTGGTGGCGGTGACCGACCGGGAGAAGGGCGCCCGCAACGGCGGCGCCACCGCGTTCCTGGTGGACCGGGCGATGGGCTGGCGCTCGGAGTTCATCCAGACCATGGGCGAGGGCGGGCCCGCGTCGCTCATCTTCGAGGGGGTACGCGTGCCGCACCGCAACATCCTCGGCGAGATCGGGCAGGGCTTCACCCTCGGCATGGAGTGGATCGGCAAGGGTCGCTACACCATCCCGTCACACGCCATCGGCATCGCCGAGCGGGTGCTGCAGATGGCGATCGACTACGCCAACACCCGGGAGACCTTCGGCGCGAAGATCGGCACCAACCAGGCCATCCAGTGGATGATCGCCGACTCGGAGACCGAACTGGAGGCGGCGCGCTGGCTGGTGCTGCGCTCGGCGTGGACGGTCGATCAGGGCCTGGACCCCCGGCACGCCTCGTCGATGGGCAAGCTCTACGGCGCCGGGATGGTCAACCGGGTGGTCGACCGGGTGCTCCAGATCCACGGCGGCATGGGCTACACCCGCGAGCTGCCCATCGAACGCTGGTATCGGCAGGTCCGGCTGTACCGGATCTTCGAGGGCACCGACGAGATGCAGCGCCTGATCATCTCTCGGGACCTGCTGCGCGGGTACACGAAGATCGGCGGTCACCTGGCCTGAGCCGGGTCACCCCGTCAGCGCCTCCAGTGCGGCGTCCACGTCCGCCTCGGTGGAGTAGAGGTGGAACGAGGCGCGGACCCGGCCGGCCCGGACCGCCGCCCGGATGCCGGCCGCCGCGAGGCGCTGCTCGGCGTCCGGCACGTCGACGGTGACGATGGCGCTGTCCCCCGCCGGCCGACCCAGGCCGGTCAGGAACCGGTTGGCCAACGCCACGTCGTGCGCCTGGACCGCCGGCACGCCGATCTCGGCGACCAACTCCATGGCCGGGGCCGCGCCCACCCAACTGAACCAGGCCGGCGAGATGTCGAACCGGCGGGCATCGTCGGCCAACCGCAACGGCAGGCCGTAGTAGGAGGCGTGCGGGTCCTGGCCGGCGAACCAGCCGGCCGCGTCCGGACGCAGATGCTCGCGCAGCGCGGGGGCGAGATAGGCGTACGCGGTGCCGCGCGGGTTCATCAGCCACTTGTAGCCGCCCACGGCCACCACGTCGGCCCGGCCGCCGTCGAACGGCAGCCACCCGCACGCCTGGGTCGCGTCCACCACCACCAGCGCGTCGTGCGCGCGGGCTGCGGCCACGATCTCGTCGTACCCGGCGACGGATCCGTCGGACGACTGCACCAGGCTGAACGCGACCACGTCCGTGTCGGCGTCGACGGCGTCGGCCAGCCGGTCCGCCGGCACGGTGCGGACGGTCACCCCCCGCTCCTGCTGCACCAACCACGGGAACAGGTTCGAGGTGAACTCGACCTCCGGAACGACCACGGTGGCGCCGGCCGGCAGCGACGCCGCCACCGGCGCGAGCATCTGGGAGACCGTCGCCCCGACCGCCACGTCGACGTCGGGCACCCCGATCAGGCCGGCGAACGCGGTACGGGCCCGCTGCACCGAGTCGCCCCAGCCCTCCCAGGAGGTGCTGCCGACACGCCACTGGGCGAGGGATTCCTGCAACGCCGTCCAGGCCGGCTCGGGCGGCAACCCGTAGGAGGCGGTGTTCAACCAGCCGGGCTCCGGCTTCCACAACTGCTGCGCCTGTGCGATCTCCATGCCACCGACGCTATGCCTGGTCAGCGCGGGTCAGCCACGGCCAATCGGCGGTCGGCGGCCTGCCAGCGGGTCTTCCCGGTCGCGGCCCGGAGGCAGCGGGGCCGCCCCGGTCGGTGATACCGACTGTGCACAAGGGACTACGCTGCTTCGGCATGGACGACGGCGCGCTTGTCGAGGCCAGGCACCGCACAGCTGCCGCTACCAACGGGCATGTCAAGCTCGGCGGCCTCGGCCTTACCAGCGGCGATCTTGCCGAGCTGCTGTGCGAGAGTCCGGCTCGGCTCGCGTGAGTGCCCTCGACCTGTCCGACAACAACCTGGACACCCTGCCAGACACCGTCATTGCCTGGACCTCGCTCAGATCCCTCGACCTGAATGACAACAGGCTCAGCGCGTTACCGGACGCCGTCGCCGCCTGGACCTCCCTCACCGCGCTGGGCCGACCACAGCTGCCCGGGGTGTCCCGCAGCAGGGCCGTCGGACGGGTCGACGAAGACCATCCGCCTGCCGGCCAGGTCGAAGTCGCGCCCGGGTGTGGGGCCGCGGCCACGCACGCGCCGCAGCCCCTCAGGGGCACCCTGCCCGACCAGGACGCGAGGTTCGGCGGATGGTCAGGGGATCACCGGTGATGGCGGCAACGTGCCCAGCCGGCGGCGGTTCGCTGAGAGCGGAGACAGCTTGGCGGCCACCCGGATAGCGGTGACGAGGGCGCTCTCCTGGCTGTCCACGTCGAGAACGTGACTGCCAGCGAACCAGAGCCCATCGCGGCCGTTGCTGTCGTGCAGCACGGACTGCGCCCGGATGAAGTCCGGCGTGATCACGGGGTGGCGGAAGGTCGTCTCCGCCAGCAGTTGCGTCGGCTCCTGCCGGCGGTTGAGCGCCCAACTCTTGTAGAGGGTGACGTCGCCGCGCAGTTGCTGGTAGGCGATCGACGCCTCTGCGTAGTCGCCGTCTCGCAGGATGTTGAACGACGACCAGTCCGCGGACGCGGCCGGCATGTAGATGGGGTCCCGGTGCACGGCGATACGCGCCGGCATGTACCCGAAGCGACGGTAGGCCCGAACGAGCGGATCGGCACCGGGCAGCTGAGCAACAAGCGTCGCCGCCGGCTCCGGTGGCAGCGCCAGCACCACGTGCTCCGCGACGTACACCCGACCCACCGCATCGACGACCCGGTACAGCCCGCCGTCCCGACCGAGCCCCACGGCCGCCGAGTTGGTCAGCGCGGTCACGGTGGTGAACTCACCGGCGAGCGCCGCGATGACGGCTTGCAGACCGTCCCGTGCGTTGACGTACTCCGTCCGTTGCTCGGCACCGTCGCCGACAAGCGGGCGGACCCCGAGCGCCAACGCGGCGCGCGCCGAGAAGGCCTTGACCTGGGTGATCGACGCGCCATTCAAGGACGCCACAAACGGATAAACAAGGTTCTGTTTCAGAGTTTCATCGATGGCCAATGCCTCGACGAAGTCGGCGACGGTGGTATCCCAGTCTTGGCGGGTTTCCAGGTCCATTGCCCCGGCCATGACCACGCCGATGGCCTGCAGCCCGGGCAGGTAGGGCAGCACGTCGGTGATCGGACGCCCGGCCGAGGGTGAGACCATGACCGGGGTGGGCACCCCATACTGCGCGACGGTGTTGTACAAGGCGTTCGGTACGGTCGGCAACTGCAGAACCGACGTCACGAGTTTGTGATAGATCGGGTGTGAGGCTGGCCCGAAGAACTGCGCGCCGAGATCGACGGCCACCTGACGGCCGTCGACGTCGAGCTGGACGGTGGCGTTGTGACCACCCAGCGTGGACGCCGCCTCCAGCAGCGTCACATTGCAGTTCCCATCCATCAGCCAGGCGGCGGCGACCCCGGCGATCCCACCGCCGATCACCACGACCCGCGTCCCGGCACGGCCGGGCAAGGCGGCTTCGGCGACCCCGGGCCGCCCAGCAGCGCCCAACAGCGCCGCCGCCGCACCGGCACCCGCCGACGCGAGAACACTCCGCCTCGAAAGCTGCGGTGAACTGCGGTATTTGGTCATCTACCGATCTCCCCTTCTGGCAAGACTAGGAATCAGGAGTCGAGCGCCGCGGAATACCGAGTGCGGCCCGCAGCAATGCAGGGGAATTATTCGATTCGTGGATGCCGCCTGTCAACAGTTCCCTCAATCATGGCCGGAAACCCGCATTCCAGCTGGGAATAAACTTAAAATAAAGTAGCTGCTCTACAATGGACTATGCTTCGGACCCGACCCGCTGGGCAGCAGAAACCTCCGGCACCGCTAGCGGGGCAGACCCAATCCGTGACCGGCATGTGCGCTCAACTGGTCCGCCATTTCTGATTGGATTTGCCATTGCACTGCCAGATCTGCAGCCGGGCACCGTTGTCGGTGTTCGCGTCGAGCACGTCAACGCACTTGGTCGCCTGGATGTTGACCAGGTCGTGGGCCTTGTTCAGGTTGAACCTCTGCGAACTGGCGCCGGAGCAGTCGGCCAGTTGAACGGCAGCACCCTCCGCGGTGGAGTGACCGGCGACGTCCAGGCACTTGCCCATCGAGCGGACCGTACCGTCACCGGGGAAAGTCCACAGCTGCGTCGCCGTCCGACTACAGTCCCCGATCTGAAGTCGGACACCGGCCGTGGCGTTGCCGCCCGGAATCTCGATGCAACGATTGCTGGCGAACCCGATGATCTGCTTCCCGACGCCAGCGGCGCCCTGCGACAGGGCCGACGACTGCGGGGCCGGGGCGCCCGGGGCCGTCGCGCCGGGGCTGCCGTTTTCCGGCGCGGATTTCGCGGGCGCCGGCGAGGATGGCGCCACGGTGGGTCCCGACCGGGGGCCGCCCACCACCGGCAAGCCTTGGAAGCCGTCCGTGATCAGCGCATAAACATCCGCGCTCGCCGACCATTCGGCGGCCGAGGTGGTCCAGCCGATCGTGTACCCGTGCCCGTTCTGCCCCACGAATGCCCGACTCACCGCCCGCATCGGCGTGCCGTCCTCGTCGGTGTACGTCCACTCCCACTCGGCGGCCCGCACCTGAAAACGCAGCGCAGCGAGCCGTACCTGCCGGTAGTCGGCGTACCGCTCGCGCTCGGACGCCTCCCGCGTCCGCAGGTCGGCAGGAAGGTCCGCGGGGATGGACCGGAGTTCGTCGACGACGAGCAGCCGCCTGCCGTCCGGTTCACGGAAATCGACCCGCCCACCGTCACGCCGCGGCTGCCAGCCGTCCGGCAACGGTACGAGAAAGCGGGGATCGTCGCGGTAGTAGTGCCAACCCGCAGACGGCAGCGCCCTGAGCTCCGACAAGCCGCTCGCCGACGGGTTCACGGTCGGTGCCGCAGCCGAGCTGTCGCTCACGCCGCCGCGCAGCCCACCGTTCAGCACCGTCGCGGTCACCAGCACCACCAGCAGGAGGCCGACGGCCAACGCGCCGATCAGCCAGGTCCGACGCGTGCGCCCCGCCGTTGATACGGGCACTTCGGTAGCGCCCCGCGGCGCGGGCAGACTGACCTCGGCGGTGACCAGATCGGACACGATCTCCGGCCGGAGCACCGTACGGATGTCGTCCGTCCCGGCGATCGAACCGTCGCCGGCGCCACCCCCCGCAGCGACCGGGCCGTCAACGTTGCTGCCCTCCGGAACGTCCGGCTCGCCCAGGCCAGCGACCTGGCGGAGCAGCCGCTCAGCCTCCTCGCCACTGATCCGCTGGTTCGGATCCCGCCGCAGCAGCCCTTCAAGCAGTGGGGTCAGCTGACCCGCCCGCTGGGCTGGCGGCGGCGGCTCGGTCGCGAGCGCCGCCAGTGTGGCGATCGACGACGATCGCTGGTAGGGGGTGCGGCCCTCGACCGCCGCGTAGAGGGTGGCACCGAGCGACCAGAGGTCCGCGGCTGGGCCCACCGTCCCGTCGGTGGCTCGCTCCGGGGGGAGGAACGCTGGCGAGCCGAGCACCATCCCGGTCTGGGTCATCCGCGGGTCGCCGGGGAGGGTTGCCAGACCGAAGTCGGTCAACACCACCCTGCCGTCGTGGGCGAGCAGCACATTGGCCGGCTTGACGTCCCGATGCAGAACGCCGGCGCGGTGCGCGGCCCGCAACGCGGCCAGCACGCCCAACCCGATCCTCGCGGCACGGGGCGCCGGTATCGGCCCCTCGGCCTTGAGTACCTCCTGCAGGGACCGGGACGGGACCAGTTCCATGACGATCCACGGGTCCTCGCCCGAGTGCAGCACGTCGAAGACCCGTACCACGTTGACGTGGCCCAGCTGGGCGACCACCCGCGCCTCGCGCATGGACCGCTCCCGCATCACCCCCCGCTCGACGTCAGGCAGACCCGGCGACACCACCAACTCCTTGATGGCGACGTCCCGGTGGAGCATCTCGTCCCGAGCGAGCCACACGCGGCCCATTCCGCCCTGGCCGAGTGGACGGACCAGCCGGTAACGGTCGGCGATCAACTGTCGAGAGGCGTCAGGCACTCAGGCAAGATACTTGGGCGGTGTTTCCGCGCCCAATCCGTGCCGCAATCGAGAAGACACCAGTTGGGTACGTCACGATTGTCGCCGGCACGTAACCAACAGGCGGTGATCGGCACAAGGTCGGCGATGTGGGGGTGTCCGGTGGGCTGGATACCCCCACATCGTCGATCTGGAGTCGATCCTCCCTCTCAGGCCGGCGCCCCCGCGGGCACCGTCGCCGATTCCTCGTCGGGCCGCCGCGGCTCGGGCCCGTCGTCTTGGTCGTCGACCATGGTGGCCTCGTCGAACGGGTCGTCGCCGCGCAGGACCCCGGCCGCCCGGTCCCGGTCGAACTCGCCGGTCCAGGTTCCCACCAGCACCGTCGCCACCGCGTTGCCGGCGAAGTTGGTCAGCGCCCGCGCCTCCGACATGAACCGGTCGATGCCGACGATCAGACCGACCCCATCGACCAGGTCCGGGCGGTGCGACTGGAGGCCACCGGCCAGCGTGGCCAGGCCGGCGCCGGTGACGCCGGCCGCCCCCTTGGACGCGATCACCATGAACAGCAGCAGCGAGATCTGCTCGCCGACGGCGAGCGGCTTGCCCAGCGCGTCGGCGATGAACAGCGACGCCATGGTCAGGTAGATGGCCGTGCCGTCGAGGTTGAAGGAGTACCCGGTCGGCACGGTGATGCCGACGACCGGCTTGCTGACGCCGAAGTGCTCCATCTTGGCGATCAGCCGGGGCAGCGCCGACTCCGAAGACGACGTCGACAGGATCAGCAGGAACTCCCGGCCCAGGTAGCGCAGCAGCGAGAAGATCGAGATCCGGGCCACGAACCAGAGCAGCGCGCCCAGCACCACCAGCACGAAGATCAGACAGGTGGCGTAGAAGCCGAGCATGATCTGGGCGAGGCTCTTGAGGGCGTCCACGCCGGTCGCGCCGACCACGGCGGCCATCGCGCCGAACGCGCCGACCGGCGCCAGCCACATGATCATGGCGAGGACCTTGAACACGACCCGCTGGATGACGGCGATCGCGCCGAGCACGGGCTCACCGCGGCGGCCCAGCGCCTGCACGGCGAAGCCGACGAGCAGCGCGACCAGCAGCGTCTGGAGCACCTCGCCTTCGGTGAGCGCGGAGAGCAGGGTCGTCGGGATGACCCCGAGGAGGAATTCCGTCGTACCGCCGGCCTCGTCTCCGGCGGCGGCCTTGCCGGCGCCCGCGAGGTCCTGACCCAGGTCCAGGCCGGAGCCGGGGTGGATGATGTTGCCCACGACCAGGCCGATGGCGAGCGCCACGGTCGACATGGTCAGGAAGTAACCGAGAGCCAGACCGCCGACCTTGCCGACCTTCGCGGCCTGCCGGACCGAACCGACGCCGAGCACGATCGTGCAGAAGATGACCGGGCTGATCATCATCTTGATGAGGTTGACGAAGCCCGTGCCGATGGGCTTGAGTTCCTTGCCGAAATCGGGGGCGACCAGGCCGACCACGATGCCGGCGAGCACGGCCACGATGACGGCCAGGTACAGGTAACGAGTACGGTCCCGACGGGCCGACGGCTCCGCCGTGGTGGTGGGTGCGGTGGTGTCCATGTCGACAATGTGAAGCGCGTCTCACCGGTTGACAGCCTTGCGGTCATTCTGTTCACCGCGAAAACCCCCGAGGAGGTGTTGGAGGTGACCCGACGGCAGTGGAGCATCGCGGGGCAACTCTTCGCCCTCCAGGCGGTGGTGGTGACGCTGCTCGTGCTGGCCGGCGCGGCGGGCGCTGTCTGGCTGGCCCGCGCCGACTCCCGCCAGGCCGCGCAGGAGGAGGTGCTCGCGGTGGCGCAGACCGTGGCCAACTCCCCCGATGTCCGCGCGGCCCTCACGACCGCCGATCCCGCCCGCATCCTGCAGCCGTACGCCGAGTCGACCCGGCACGCCACGGGCACCGACTTCGTGGTCGTGATGGCCCCCGACCGCACCCGCTTCTCCCATCCCACGCCGGAGCGGATCGGCGAGCCGTTCGTCGGCGAGATCGGGCCCGCCCTGGCGGGCCACGCGTTCACCACGACCAACGTCGGAACGCTCGGCGAGTCGGTGCGCGCGGTCGTCCCGGTGTACGACCAGCGGCGGCACATCGTCGGCCTGGTCTCGGTGGGCATCACCACCCGCGAGATCAACCGCAAGCTGCTGCGCCAACTCCCCGTGCTGCTCGGCGTCGCGGCGCCGGCGCTCGCACTCGCCGCGACCGGATCGTGGCTGCTCAGCCGCCGGCTGCGCCGCCAGACCCACGGCCTGGGCCCGGCGCAGATGACCCGGATGTACGAGTACTACGACGCGGTCCTGCACTCGGTGCGCGAGGGTCTCGTTGTGCTGACCACCGACCGGCGGGTGGCGCTGGTCAACGACGAGGGCCGGCGGCTGCTGGGGCTCGACGCCGACGAGCCGGTCACCGACCAACCGGTGACCGAGGTCGACCTGCCACCGGCGGTGGCCGAGCTGCTCGCGGCCGGCCGGGACGCCCTCGACGAGCCGCTGCTGGCCGGTGACCGGGTGCTGGTGGCCAACCAGCGGACCGCCCGCTTCGAGGGGGCGGCGCTCGGCACCGTGCTGACCCTGCGCGACCAGACCGAGCTACGCGCCCTGGCCAGCGAGCTGGACTCGGTACGCGCACTCACCCAGGCGTTGCAGGCGCAGACGCACGAGTCGGCCAACCGGCTGCACACCGTCCTCACCCTGGTGGAGCTGGGCCGGGCCGACGAGGCCGTCCGGCTCGGCACCCGGGACCTGGCCCTCGCCCAGCAGCTCACCGACCGGGTCGTCGACGCGGTCACCGAGCCGGCCCTGGCCGCCCTGCTGCTCGGCAAGTCCGCGCAGGCCGGCGAACGGGGCGTGGACCTGGTGATCGAGCCGGACTGCCACCTCGACGACAGCCCGCTGCCGACCAACGACCTGCTCACCGTCGTCGGCAACCTCGTCGACAACGCCCTGGAGGCGGTCGCCGGTACGCCCCCGCCGCGCACCGTACGGGTCTTCGTCGGCACCGTCGACGACGAGCTGGTGGTCCGGGTCGCCGACAGCGGACCCGGGTTGGCGAAGGAGCGGGTGGCGGACGCCTTCCGACGCGGCTGGTCCACCAAGAGCACCGGACGGGGGCTCGGGCTGGCGCTGATCGGGCAGGTGGTCCGCCGGCACGGCGGCAGCGCCGAGGTGACCCGCTCCGACGCGGGCGGCAGCCTGTTCACCGTCCGCCTACCGGCCCGGGGCCCACGATGACCGACATCCGGGTGCTCGTGGTCGAGGACGAGCCGCTGCTGGCCGAGGCGCACGCCGCGTACACCGAGCGGGTGCCCGGTTTCACGGTGGTGGGGGTGGCACACACGGCACGGGCGGCGATGGCGGCTCTGCGCGCCAACGACGGCGGCGACGTGGACCTCGTACTCCTGGATTTTCGGCTGCCCGACCTGCACGGCCTGGACGTCTGCCGGGCGCTGCGCGCGGCCGGCAGCAGCGTCGACGTGCTCGCCGTGACCTCCGCGCGGGACCTGGCGGTGGTGCGCACCGCGGTGTCCCTCGGGGTGACCCACTACCTGCTCAAGCCGTTCACGTTCGCAGCGTTCCGCGACAAGCTGGAGCGCTACGCGGACTACCGCGCCCAGGCGCTCGCCGACGGTGAGGTGGCCGCCCAGCACGACGTGGACCGAATGTTCGCCACGCTGCGTGGCGCCACCGGGCACAGCCTGCCGAAGGGGCTCGACGCGCAGACCCTCACCCGGGTACGCGCCGCGCTGGCCGACGGGTCCGACCCGGGGGTGGGGCTGTCAGCGACCGAGGTGAGCGCGGCGACCGGTATCTCCCGGGTGACCGCCCGCCGCTATCTGGAGTACCTGGTGACCATCGACCGCGCCCTCCGCCAACCCCGCTACGGCACCCCCGGCCGCCCCGAGGTCGAGTACCGCCCCCGCTGAGCTGACGACACCAGCCCTGAGATGCGGCCCCTGACTTCACGCGAGCAGGCCCGGGCGCGGGAACTCCGTGGCGGGGCGGAGATCCGTTGTTAGACTCGGCCCGTTGGGTCAGCGGTACGACCAGGGAGACCAGACATGGCGGGTGACGACGACATCTCCGGGTGAGACCGGACGTGTTCAGCCATCGGTTCGGCGCGCGTAGGCGCAGCCGTCGTGGCCATGTCGTCGTTCCACCGGTCCCGTTCGTCGTCGGGCGGCTTACGCACGCCCAGCCCACCCTCTGAGGTCACTCACCATGTCTGACGCTTTCGTCGTCTGCTCGAACCTGTCCTTCTCCTGGCCGGACGACACCCCGGTCTTCTCGGACCTGTCCTTCAGCGTCCCCGGCGGCCGCACCGGGCTGGTCGCGCCCAACGGCGCCGGCAAGAGCACCCTGGAGCGGCTGATCGCCGGGGAGCTGCGGCCCACCGGCGGCAGCATCACCGTCGACGGTCTGCTCGGCTACCTGCCGCAGACCCTGCCGCTGGCCGGTGACCCGGCCGTGGCGCAGGTGCTCGGCGTCGCCGAGCGGATCGCGGCGCTGCACGCCATCGAGGCCGGGGACGCCAGTGAGGCGCACTTCGCCACCATCGGCGACGACTGGGACATCGAGGAACGCAGCCGCTCCGAGCTGGACCGGCTCGGCCTCGGCGACCTGGCCCTCGACCGGCCGCTGCACACGCTCAGCGGCGGCCAGGTGGTCTCCCTCGGGCTGGCGGCGCAGCTCCTGCGCCGCCCGGACGTGCTGCTGCTCGACGAGCCGACCAACAACCTGGACGTGGCGGCCCGGCACAAGCTCTACGACGTGCTCACCGACTTCACCGGGTGCCTGCTGCTGGTCAGCCACGACCGGGAGCTGCTGGACCGGATGGATCGCATCGCCGAGCTGGAGCGCGGCGAGATCCGCTGGTACGGGGGCAACTTCACCGCGTACACCGAGGCGGTGCGGGCGGCGCGCGAGGTGGCCGAGAGCAACCTGCGCAACGCCGAGCAGGAGGTCAAGCGGGAGAGGCGGGAGATGCAGCAGGCCCGGGAGCGGGCCGACCGGCGGGCCAGCAACGCGTCGAAGAACCTGAAGAACGCCGGTCTGGCCCGGATCGTGGCCGGAGGCCTCAAGCGCAGCGCGCAGGAGTCGGCGGGCAAGGCCCAGGACACGCACTCCGCGCGCCTCGGTCAGGCCAAGGCCCGACTGGACGAGGCGGGCCGCGCGGTCCGCGAGGAGGACCGCATCGTCGTGGACCTGCCGGACACCACCGTCCCGGCCGGACGGACGGTCTTCACGGGTACGGGGATGCGGGCCCGCTTCGACGACCGGGAGTTGTTCGGCGGCGGCGGCGCCGACCTGGTGATCCGGGGCCCGGAGCGGATCGCGCTCACCGGGGCGAACGGCGCGGGCAAGTCGACCCTGCTGCGCCTCGTGCACGGCGACCTCGAACCGGCCGGCGGCGAGATCCGCCGGGCGGACGGGCGCATCGCGTACCTGTCGCAGCGGCTGGACCTGCTGGACCTCGACCGTACGGTGGCGGAGAACCTCGCCGCGTACGCGCCGAGCCTGCCGGACGCCAGGCGGATGAATCTGCTCGCCCGGTTCCTGTTCCGGGGCGCCCGGGTGAACCTGACCGTCGGGGTGCTCTCCGGCGGGGAGCGGCTACGCGCCACCCTGGCGTGTGTGCTGTGCGCCGAACCGGCGCCGCAACTGCTGCTGCTCGACGAGCCGACCAACAACCTGGACCTGGTCAGCGTCGCACAACTGGAGAGCGCGTTGACCGCGTACCAGGGGGCGTTCGTCGTGGTCAGCCACGACGAACGATTCCTCGCCGAGATCGGCGTGCAGCGCTGGTTGCGGCTGGCCGACGGCCAGTTGCGGGAGATCGCGGCCCCCGACCGGGGCTGAGCCGACGTCGCGGCCCGGCCAGGCACACGCCGGCCGGGCCGCGGCCGGGTCAGCTCACGTTGGCCGGGCCGAGGACGCTCTTCAGGTCACCCATCAGCGCGGTCGTCGCCGCCACCCGGAACGGACCGAGCCGCAGGGTGGTGGTGCGCCCGCCGTTGAGCAGTTTGACGTGCACCTCGGTGTCGCCGGGGTGCAGCACCAGGGTCTCCTTCAGGCGTTCCACCAGCGGCGGCGTGCACCGGTGCACCGGGATGGTGAGGGTGACCGGTTTGTTGGTGGCGCTGGTGCTGACGTCCGGCATGGACATGTCCATCGCCATGATCCGTGGCGTGTCGTCGCGGCGGTCCACGCGGCCCTTGACCACCACGATGGCGTCCTCGGCGATGTACTGCCCGATCACCTCGTACGTGTTGGGGAAGAACAGCGTCTCCACGCCGCCGGCCAGGTCCTCCAGGGTGGCCGAGGCCCAGGCCCGGCCCTGCTTGGTGACCCGCCGCTGGACGCCGGAGAGGATGCCGGCGAGGGTGACGACCGCCCCGTCGGGCACCGCGCCGTCCTCGGCCAGGGAGGCGATGGTGGTGTCGGCCGCCGCGTTGAGGATGTGCTCCAGGCCGAAGAGCGGGTGGTCGGAGACGTACAGGCCGAGCATCTCGCGTTCGAAGGCCAGCTTGTCGCGTTTGTCCCACTCGCTGTCGCCGATGACCGGCATCACCGTCGTACCGCCCGTGTCGGCGTCACCGAAGCCGGCGCCGAACAGGTCGTACTGGCCGACGGCCTCCTTGCGCTTGACGTCGGCGTACGCGTCGATCGCGTCCGCGTGGACCGCGAGCAGGCCCTTGCGCGGGTGGTCGAGGGAGTCGAAGGCGCCCGCCTTGATCAGCGATTCGATGGTCTTCTTGTTGCAGACCACCGCGTCCACCTTGGACAGGAAGTCGTAGAAGTCGGTGTACTCGCCCTTCTCGTCCCGGCACCGCATGATCGAGGCGACCACGTTCGCGCCGACATTGCGCACGGCCGCCAGGCCGAAGCGGATGTCCTTGCCGACCGGGGTGAACGGTCCGGCCGAGGTGTTCACGTCCGGCGGCAGCACCTGGATGCGCATCCGGCGACACTCGGACAGGTAGAGCGCCATCTTGTCCTTGTCGTCGCCGACGGACGTGAGCAACCCCGCCATGTACTCGGCCGGGTAGTGCGCCTTTAGGTACGCCGTCCAGTAGGAGACCAGGCCGTACGCGGCGGAGTGCGCCTTGTTGAAGGCGTACCCGGCGAACGGCACCAGGACGTCCCACACCGCCTGGATGGCCTCATCGGAGTAGCCGCGCTCGCGGCAGCCGTCCCGGAACGGGATGAACTCCTTGTCGAGGATCTCCTTCTTCTTCTTACCCATCGCCCGGCGCAGCAGGTCCGCCTGGCCGAGGGTGTAGCCGGCGAGGATCTGCGCGGCGCGCTGCACCTGCTCCTGATAGACGATCAGGCCGTGGGTGGGCGCCAGGATCTCCCGCAGCGGCTCCTCCAGCTCCGGGTGGATCGGGGTGATCTCCTGGAGGCCGTTCTTGCGCAGCGCGTAGTTGGTGTGCGAGTCGACGCCCATCGGTCCGGGCCGGTACAGCGCCAGGACGGCGGAGATGTCCTCGAAGTTGTCCGGCTTCATCAACCGCAGCAGCGACCGCATCGGCCCGCCGTCGAGCTGGAACACGCCGAGGGTGTCACCACGGGCCAGCAGCTCGTAGGCGGCCGGGTCGTCCAACGGCAGGGCCAGCAGGTCGAGCTTCTTGCCGTGGTTCAGCTCGATGTTCTTGACCGCGTCGTCGATGATCGTCAGGTTGCGCAGGCCGAGGAAGTCCATCTTCAGCAGCCCGAGCGACTCGCAGGTCGGGTAGTCGAACTGCGTGATGATCGCCCCGTCGGCGTCGCGGCGCATCAACGGGATGTGCTCGATGATCGGCTCGGCGGACATGATGACGCCGGCGGCGTGCACACCGGTCTGCCGGATCAGCCCCTCGATGCCCTTCGCGGTGTCGATCACCTTGCGGACGTCCGGGTCGGACTCGTACAGGCCACGGATCTCGCCGGCCTCGGCGTAGCGGGGATGCTTCGAGTCGAAGATGCCGGTGAGCGGGATGTCCTTGCCCATCACGGCCGGCGGCATCGCCTTGGTGATCCGGTCACCCACCGCGTACGGGAAGCCCAGCACCCGGGCCGAGTCCTTGATCGCGGCCTTCGCCTTGATCGTGCCGAAGGTCGCGATCTGGGCGACCTTGTCCTCGCCCCACTTGTCGGTGACGTACTTGATCACCTCGCCGCGCCGACGCTCGTCGAAGTCGATGTCGACATCCGGCATCGAGACACGCTCGGGGTTGAGGAACCGCTCGAAGATCAGCCCGTGCGGGATCGGGTCCAGGTCGGTGATGCCCAGCGCGTACGCCACGAGGGAGCCGGCGGCCGAGCCACGACCCGGGCCCACCGCGATGCCCTGGTTCTTCGCCCACTGGATGAAGTCGGCGACCACGAGGAAGTACGACGGGAAGCCCATCTGGTTGATGACGCCCAGCTCGTACTCGGCCTGGACGACGTGCCCCTCGGGGATGCCGTTCGGGTAGCGGCGGGCCAGACCGGCGAAGGTCTCCTTGCGGAACCAGGACTCCTCGGTCTCCCCCTCCGGGACCGGGAAACGCGGCATCAGGTTGTGGAACTCGAACATGCCCTTCGGGTCGACCTTCTCGGCGACCAGCAGGGTGTTGCGGCAACCCTGCTGCCACAGCTCGGACGAGTCGACCGCGCGCATCTGGTCGGCGCTCTTGACGAAGTAGCCGCCACCCTCGAACCGGAACCGGTTGGGGTCGTCGATGTTGCTGCCGGTCTGCACGCAGAGCAGCACGTCGTGCGCGGTGGCCTGCGCCTCGTGGGTGTAGTGCGAGTCGTTGGTGACCACCGGCGGGATGTCGAGCTTGCGGGCGATCTCGGTGAGCCCGTCACGGACCCGGCGCTCGATGGAGAGCCCGTGATCCATGATCTCCAGGAAGTAGTTGTCCTTGCCGAAGATGTCCTGGTAGCTGGCCGCGACCTTGAGCGCCTCGTCGAACTGCCCCAGCCGCAGCCGGGTCTGCACCGCGCCGGACGGGCAGCCGGTGGTGGCCATGATCCCCTCGGCGTGCTCGGCGATCAGCTCCATGTCCATCCGGGGCCACTTGACGTAGTGCCCCTCCATGGACGCGCGCGAGTTGAGGGTGAACAGGTTCTTCAGGCCCTGCGCGTTCTTCGCCCACATGGTCTTGTGGGTGATCGCGCCGTTACCCGAGACGTCGTCGCTCTTCTGCTCCGGCCGGCCCCACTTGACCCGCGCCTTGTGATAGCGCGACTCCGGCGCCACGTACGCCTCGACGCCCAGGATCGGGGTGATCCCGGCGGCCATCGCCTGGTTGTAGAAGTCGTTCGCGCCGTGCATGTTGCCGTGGTCGGTGATCGCCACGGCCGGCATGCCGAGCCGGTTGGCCTCGGCGAACAGGTCCTTGAGTCGGGCCGCTCCGTCGAGCATCGAGTACTCCGTGTGCACGTGCAGATGCGCGAACGAATCGGCCATGCCTGGCGCCCCCCGGCGGTGTGGATCTAGATGGTCGGAGCCGACCGGGACCTACCCTACCGAGGTGATCTCGGCGGCTCCACCGTCCGCGCCGAGGGTGTCCCTCGTCTCCTGATCGCACCCGATGGGCCTAGGCTCTTCAGGATGGCGAGGTACTACGACGTACACCCGGAGAACCCGCAACCCCGGGTCATCGGCCAGGTCGCCGACCTGATCCGTGGCGGTGGGCTGGTCGCCTACCCGACGGACTCCTGCTACGCGCTCGGCATCCAGCTGGGCAACCGGGACGGGCTGGACCGGATCCGCGAGATCCGCCACCTCGACGACCGGCACCACTTCACCCTGGTCTGCCGGGACTTCGCGCAGCTCGGCCAGTTCGTCCAGATCAACAACGCGGTGTTCCGCCTGGTGAAGGCGACCACCCCGGGCAGCTACACGTTCATCCTGCCGGCCACCAAGGAGGTGCCGCGTCGCATGCTGCACCCGAAGAAGCGCACCGTCGGCGTCCGCGTACCCCGGCACACCGTGACCCAGGCGCTGCTCGCCGAGCTGGGCGAGCCGCTGGTGTCGAGCACCCTGGTCCTGCCCGGCGACGACGAGCCGATGACCCAGGGGTGGGAGATCAAGGAACGGCTCGACCACCAGCTCGACGCGGTGCTCGACGCCGGCGACTGCGGCAGGGAACCGACGACGGTGATCGACCTGTCCGGACCCGAACCGGAGATCCTGCGCCGGGGCGCGGGAGACGTGTCCCGCTTCGAGTAACGCCAGTTCCGGTTTGCCAGCAGGGCCCGCGCCATGAGGCGCGGGCCCTGCTTCGTGGTGCCCCCCTCCGACACAACGCTGTCTTTCTAGACAACAGTGTGTGCCACACAGTATGGTGTGACGCATGGTTAGCGAGGACGTTCTACGGACGCACCTGCAGGAGTTGCGTCGAGGCACGGTCGTGGTGGCCAGCCTGGTCGCGCTCCGGCACCCGGACTACGGCTACGCACTGCTGCAACGGCTCACCGACCACGGCTTCCCGGTGGACGCCAACACGCTCTACCCGCTGCTGCGCCGCCTGGAGGACCAGGGGCTGCTGACCAGCGAGTGGAACACCGAGGAAAGCCGACCGCGCAAGTTCTACCGGACCAGCGACGAGGGCGAGTCGATGCTGAACCGGCTCCTCGATGATCTCGCCGCCGTGCAGACCTCCATCACCGGGCTCATCCAAGGAGTGGACCGATGAACACCCTGACCGACCGCTACCTCGCCGCCACCCTGCGCTCGGTGCCCGCGCCGCGCCGCAACGAGATCGCCAGCGAGCTGCGCGCCTCCATCGACGACATGATCGAGGGTCGGACCGACAGCGGTCAGGACGCCGCCACGGCAGAGCGCGAGGTGCTGACCGAGCTGGGCAACCCGGACGTGCTGGCCGCCCGGTACGCCGACCGTCGGCTGCAACTCATCGGCCCGACCTACTACCTGATCTGGCTGCGACTGCTGAAGCTCCTGCTCACCTTCATTCCGGCGCTCGTCGGCACGATCGTCACAGTGGTCGAGGTGGCGGAGGGAAAGGGCTTCGGCGCCATCGGGCCCGGCGTCGCCGTGGCCATGCAGGTGGCCGTGCAGATCACCTTCTGGCTCACCCTGACCTTCGCCATCATCGAGCGCACTCAGACTGCCGTGGACCTGCCAGAGTGGACCGTCGACCAGCTGCCCGTCGCTCCGGTGCGACGAGGCATCCCCCTCGCCGACACCATCGCCGCAGTGGTCATGCTGGTGGTGACCATCGGATACCTGACGTTGCAGCAGTTCCAGTCCTGGGTACGCGACACCAACGGCGAGAACATTCCGATCCTCGACCCGGCACTGTGGTCGTTCTGGCTGCCGGCGCTGATCGTCGTGCTCGTCGCCAGCGCGATCTTCGAGGTCGTCAAGTACCGGGTCGGACGCTGGACCTGGACGCTGTTCGGCGTCAAGGCGCTGCTCAACCTGGCGTTCTCGGTGCCGGTGATCTGGCTGGCGCTCTCCGACCGGCTGCTCAACCCGACCCTGGCCGAGCGCTTCAGCTGGCTGGCGGACACGGACAACCGCGACGTCCTCGGAGCGATCATCGTGGTGAGCACGGCCGTGATCATGATCTGGGACCTGGTCGACACCGCGATCAAGACCCGCCGCCAGACGGCATGAACGACACCCCACCCGGCGGCCCGGCGCGTACCCCGCGCCGGGCCGCCGCCCGTGCAGGTGGCCGGAGCCGCACCGCCCTGCCCGGTCTGCGGGTGGGGCGGCTGACGTGGCATCGTTCCCGGATGGCCGTCGTCGTACCGCGAGAGGAATGGCGCCGTCCCGGGCCGACGCCGCAGCAGCGCCGCAACGACGTGTGGCTCGGGCTGGCGGTGACCGGGCTGGCGCTGGCCAGCCTTACCCTGGCCCGCAGCACCGGGGCGTTCCTGCTGGGGCCACCGCCGTCCGGGCCGGAGCAGCTGCTCTGGGCCGTCGCGGTGACCCTGCCGCTGATCTGGCGCCGCCGCTGGCCGGCCGCGACCCTGCTGGCCGTCTCGGCGGCGTTCATCGCCGCGCAGGCACGATCGGCCCCGGAGACCCAGTTCTCCTCGTGGGCGCTGTTCTGTGCCCTCTACACCCTGGGCGCGTGGGGGCCCGATCACCGGTTGGCCCGCCGGCTGCGGATCGGCGTGATCGCCACGATGTTCGCCTGGCTGGGTGTGTACTACGCGGTGACGATCGACCACATCCCGCCCGACGCGTTCGCCGACGCGGTCGGGCCGGTGCCGCCGGTGCTCGCCGCGATGGTCACCGGCGTCCTGGTCAACGTGCTCGTCTTCGGGTTCGCGTACTTCTTCGGCGAGACCGCTTGGGTGGCCGCGCGGCGCGAGCACGAGCTGTGCGAACAGGCCGAGGACCTGCGCCGCTCCCAGGCCGAGGCCCGGGAACGGGCGGTGCTCGGTGAACGGGTCCGGATCGCCCGGGAGCTGCACGACGTGGTCGCCCACCACGTGTCGGTGATGGGCGTGCAGGCGTCCGCCTGCCGGCGGGTGTTCGACCGCGACCCGGGCAAGGCCCGCACCGCGCTCACCGCCATCGAGCAGAGCGCCCGCACGGCCGTCGACGAGCTGCGCCGGATGCTCGGCGTGCTGCGCGCCTCCGGCGACGCCGACGTCGAGCAGCCCACGGCCGGCGACGTCGAGCGGATCGCCGAGCTGGTCGAGCGGGCGCGGGCCGCGGGCCTGACGGCAACCCTCGGGGTGTACGGCGACCCGGTCGCGCTGCCCGAGTCGGTGTCGCAGGCGGCCTACCGGGTGACGCAGGAGGCGGTCACCAACACGCTGAAGCACGCCGGGGCGAGCCTGCTGGACGTGCGGGTCCGCTACCTGGCCCGGGAGGTGGAGGTCGACGTGACCGACGACGGGCGACCCGGTCGACCCGACGCCGCCGGGCTCGGCCTGATCGGCATGCGCGAGCGGGTCACCGCCCACGACGGCGAGTTGGAGGCCGGCCCCCGCGCCGGCGGCGGTTGGCGGGTACGCGCCCGTTTCCCGCTCGCGGACCAGCCGGCCGGCGGCCCCCGGAAGAGCACCGACGAGCGGTCGTCCGTCACCTCCGGCGCGGAGCGGTCGGCGTGAACGGCGCACCGGGTGCCCCGATCCGGGTGCTGCTCGCCGACGACCAGCACCTCGTCCGCACCGGATTCCGGATCATCCTCGAGGTGGAGGACGACATCGAGGTGGTCGGCGAGGCCGCCGACGGCGAGCGTGCCGTCACCATGGCCCGCGCCACCCGACCCGACGTGGTGCTGATGGACGTCGAGATGCCCGGGATGGACGGGCTGGAGGCCACCCGGCGGATCACCGGCGACGGGGCCGGCGCCCCGGCGGTGCTGATCCTCACCACCTTCGACCGCGACGACTACCTGTTCGCCGCCCTGCGCGCCGGGGCCAGCGGCTTCCTGCTCAAGAACGGCACACCGGAGGAACTCATCGAGGCGATCCAGGTGCTCGCCCGGGGCGACGGCCTGCTCGCCCCGGAGATCACCCGCCGGGTCATCTCCACGTTCGCCCGCCCCGGCGACCCGGCCGGCACCGCCCACCGGGGGCCGGACGCCGACGCCGCACTGCGCGAGCTGACCCCGCGTGAGTCCGAGGTGCTGGTGCTGCTCGCCGCCGGGGCGAGCAACGCCGAGATCGCCGTCACGATGCACCTCGGCGAGGCGACGGTGAAGACCCACGTGAGCCGGGTACTGGCCAAACTCGGCCTGCGCGACCGGGTCCAGGCGGTGGTCTTCGCGTACGAGAACGGGGTGGTACGCCCCGGCGGGTGACCGGTATCCGTCGCGGGACGGACCCCGCACCTCAACCCCCGGGCGGACGGCACGCGGACGTACCCGATCTAGCGTGGGCGCGTGACCAGCACGCTGCGCCTGGACGGCGTCGACCGCAGCTTCGGCGACCGGCAGGTACTCAGGAACGTCTCCTTCGAGGTGGCCGCCGGCCGGATGACCGGCTTCGTGGGCGCCAACGGCGCCGGCAAGACCACCTCCATGCGCATCATTCTCGGCGTGCTCGCCCCGGACGCGGGCGAGGTGACCTGGGGCGGTGCGAAGCTGACCCGGCAGGACCGGCGGCGCTTCGGCTACATGCCGGAGGAGCGGGGTCTCTACCCCAAGATGACCACGCGGGAGCAGGTGACCTACCTGGGCCGGTTGCACGGCCTGGACGCCCCTGCCGCCCGGCGCGCCACCGACGCCCTGCTGGAACGGGTCGGTCTCGCCGAGCGGGGTGACGACCTGCTGGAGACGCTGTCGCTGGGCAACCAGCAGCGCGCCCAGATCGCCGCCGCCCTGGTGCACGATCCGGAGGTGCTGGTGCTCGACGAGCCGTTCTCCGGGCTGGACCCGCTGGCCGTCGACACGGTCGTCGCGGTGCTGCGGGAACGGGCCGCCGCCGGTGCGCCGGTGCTCTTCTCCAGCCACCAACTCGACGTGGTCGAGCGGCTCTGCGACGACCTGGTGATCATCGCGGACGGGGGTATCCGGGCGGCCGGCAGCCGCCGGCAGCTGCGCGACACGTACACCGTGCCCCGCTACGAACTCATCGTGGCGACCGACGCCGGGTGGGTACGCGACGAGCCCGGGGTGACCCTGGTCGAGTTGGACGGCGCGCGGGCGGTGTTCGACCTGCCGGCCGGCGCCGACGAACAGCCCGTGCTGCACGCCGCCCTGGCCCGGGGCCCGGTCCGTGCCTTCCGCCCGGTCAGCCCCTCGCTCACCGAGATCTTCCGAGAGGTCACCCAGTGAACGTCACCCAGGCCACCCGGCTGGTCGCCGAACGCGAGATCCGGGTCAAGCTGCGCGACCGTACCTTCCTGTTCGGCACGCTCTTCTTCCTGCTGATCGCCGCGGCGGGCACCATCCTGCCGCCGCTGCTCTCCGGCGGGCCGGACAGCGTCGCGGTGACCGAGAGCGCGGCCGGTCCGCTGCGCGCCGCCGGTCTCGACGTCCGTGTCGTGCCCGACGACCGGGCGGCCGAGCGGGCCGTCCGCGACGGGGACACCGACGCCGCAGTGGTCGCCGGGCCGACGGTGCTCGCCATGGACGAAACCCCCGAGGACGTCGTCCGCGCGCTGAGCAGCGCACCGCCGGTACGGTTGCTCGACCCGGACGCGGTCGACCCGGTGGTGGCGTTCCTGGTGCCGTTCGTCTTCGCGTTCGTCTTCTTCATCACCTCGCAGACCTTCGGCGTGCAGATCGCGCAGAGCGTCATCGAGGAGAAGCAGACCCGGATCGTGGAGATCCTGGTCGCCGCCGTACCGGTCCGGGCGCTGCTGGCCGGCAAGGTCGTGGCGGGGGCGCTGCTGGCGCTGGGTCAGATCGCGCTCATCGCGGTGGTGGCGGTACTCGGACTACAGCTCGGCGACAGCGGGGGCCTGCTCACCCTGCTCGCACCGGCGATCGGCTGGTTCGTGCCGTTCTTCCTGCTCGGATTCGTGCTGCTCGCCGCGATGTGGGCGGCGGCCGGCGCCCTGGCGAACCGGCAGGAGGACATCGCCGCCGTGTCGACGCCGGTGCAGTTCGCCGTCATGCTGCCGTTCTTCGCGGTGATCTTCCTGAACGACAACGACACCGCGATGCGGGTGCTGTCCTACCTGCCGTTCTCCTCGCCGACGGCCATGCCGCTGCGCCTGTTCACCGGGGACGCGGCCGCGTGGGAGCCGATCGTCTCGCTGGCCGTCCTGCTGCTCGCCGCCGGTGCGTTCCTGGTCGCCGGCGCCCGGGTGTACGAGGGGTCGCTGCTGCGGACCAACGGCCGGACGTCGCTGCGCACCGCGTGGCGGGAGCGGGAGACGATCGGCTGAGCCGACGCCGCGCCTCCGCGGGCGCCGATGGCCGAAGCGCTGGTCGAAACCTGCACCGGCGGCGCGGACCAGGTGTTCCTGGTCGACGCCCTCCCGGAACGCTGACCGCCCCACCGGGTCAGCGGGCCGGGGGCACCCGGTCCCAGCCGGCGGGCAACGGAGACGCCGACCAGGCGGGGTCGGGCTCCCACTGCGCCCAGCCCTCGTCCCACCAGAGCTGCCCCGCGTCGAGCAGCGCCGCGATCCGGTCACCCTCGGCCCGAATGGCGTCCGCCATGCCCGGGTAGCGCCCCTCGACGAGGCGCTGGGCGAACATGTCCACGTCCTTCCAGACGTACCGGTCGGCGTCCGCCGCCCACCACAGGTCCAGCTCGTGGTCGAGGGTGTCCACCCCGATCGGCGTACGCCGCACCGGGTCCTGGAGGTTGAAGTACCAGCCGGCGAAGTCGCGCCCCGGGCCCGTCCAGAACACGTCGACCGAGTGCGCCTCGCCGGGGCGTTGCAGCATCACCTTGCCGTGCCCCGACCAGGCGCGGTGCCCGGCGGTTTCCCACGGATGCCGCCCACAGGGGAACGTACCCGTCTGCGGGAAGCCGAACTCGGCACCCGGCGGGAGGTAGAGGGCGAGCAGGTCGGGCGAATCCTCGACACAGATCGTCGGGCAGCCGAACCAGACCTCGCCCCGAAGGACCTCGCGCCGGACGACCACATCGCCCGGCGCGTACCGGCGCACCGTCGTTTCCATGACCCCGACCTCTCCCCGCTCCAGCCAACAACCCCCAGGAGCGTACGGACCTGCGGGACGCCGGGCCCCGCCGACGCTGCTCAACGACGCGGCGGCGAAGCGTTCAGGCTTCCGCGTACATCTCGACCTCTCGGCGACCCGATCCCTCGTTGCCGCGAAGCCGCGCGGCAGGCTATTCGGCTGCTTTGGCGAGCGTCACGAACGCGGACCACGCTGCCGGGGTGAAGGTGAGCGCCGGTCAGATCAATCATGGTGCCTCTCCACCGTTCGTTGGGAAGTCGAGGATCACGAAGCCACCTGACACCACCACCTGAGTGATGGTGCCGTTGCGATACGGGTCGAAAGATATCTACGCCACACGCCGGTTGGGCACGCCGCGCACCACTCCGTTGGTCGCCACCACGGGCCGGTACGTCTGCTGCGATGTGCTCGACATGTACTCCATACTCGACGTGGCGTCGCCTGCCGGCCTCTGCGGCTCACCGTGCTGGGAGTTGAGCCGAGCCACCGCCGCAACGGTAAGCCGGTGCGGCTGGCCCACATTGCCCACGGCAGGTTGCGGCCGCGCCACATCACGTGTCCGCTCGTCCCGTATTGTCTCGTCGTCGCCCGATCCGCCTTCGAAGGACGGCACCAACGGGATGGTCGAGGGAGCGAAGGCCACCTCGGGCGCGCCGGAGGCTGCGGTTTGTGGCGCACCCTGTGGCTGCACCGTCTCGAGCTGACCTGCGCCCCCGAGCCGCACGACCCGCCCCTCGGGGTCGATCCGATGTCGGGAAACGGTGCCGTCGACGGCGGTGTGCTCGATGTCGACGTAGGTCTCCAACTCGTGCGCTACCTGCCGGCCCACCTGCACCGGACTGAGGCCGACCGGGGGCAGCGTCCGTCGGCCGACGGCCTCCTGCCAGTTGTCGCCGTGCAGCGCGATAACCCGGTTGGTGATTCCGATGTCGATCTTCTGGGCTTCGGTCAGCCGGCGGGCCGCCACCGCGCTCGGCTGCCCGTCGGCCAGCCTCCGCAGCTCGGCCAGCTGCTGCTGCTCGTGTCGCACCGCGGCGAGCTCCGTGGCGGCCCCCAGGCCGGTCAGCTCCTGTTCCGCCCACGCGAGGGTGGCCTCGAAGGTGCGCACGATCACATGGCCCTCCCGACTGGTCAGCACCAAGCCGGAGGGCGGGCGGACGGACGACGATCGAGGCCCGCCGCCGACGTCGGCGCGTAGCCGCTGCGCCACCTCGCCCGCCGCCGCGAACTGGTCGTAGCCGTCTCGCCCTACCCTGTCGAGCTGGTCGATCAGGTCGCGTCGCGGGGTGCCCGCCCGAGGGCCCGGCGAGGTGGCCGGGTCGGTGTCGGAGGCCGTGCGCGGCGGCAGCTTCGCCATGCGCTGGCGCAGCTCGTGAACCTCGCCGGCGGTCAGCAGGGCGTAGACGTCGCCGCTGAACGGGTCGCTCCACTTCCAGTTGCCGGACTGGTCGGGCAGCACGATGTTGGCGACCGTACGGCGGGCCACCAGCCGGAACTTGCCGCGCATCTGCACCAGGTAGGTCGGGCCCTGCTGCTTGACGTGCTGCTCGCGGCGGTAGTTCTCGGTGTGTGCGGTGCCCTGGTTGTGGGTGTGGTCGGCGCCGGTGCCGGCCTCGCCGGTCGCCGTGTCGCTGTTCCACGGACTGGTCTGGTGGGCGAAGTCCTTGATATGCGTGGCGCCGCCGCCGTCCGCCCCGAGACTCCAACCGGCCCGGGGCGAGTCGGTGGAGTGGGCGAACGACGTGCCGTCCTGGGTCTTGCGTAACGCGCCCGGGCCGTTGCCGCTGATCGGCGCGACGATCTGCAGGTTTAACAGGTCTCCAACCAACGACATCCGCACCCGATAGCTGCTGCGACCGGGCAGGAAGATGTCATCGCCGAGCGGATACTCCTTGCCGCCGATGGCCTCGTGCAGGTGCCCCTGCAGGTGCGTGCGGGACAACTCGATGGGCAGCGAGAGGCTGGACAGGAAGGCGGGGTCGTCGGCTTCGCTTCCGACCAGGTCGGCCAGCAGCTTGCGGGCGACGGCCGGTGCGTCATCGAGCAGCGACGCCTTCAGGTAGCCGTCGCCCGGCCAGTCCACGAGCGCCCGGTAGTCCGGCAGGTGCGGGCCCGCCATGGGCCGGGCGTCGCCGATGCTGCGCGGGATCTTCAGCACCGTGGTGCCGGTGAAGGAAGCCCGCACCGGCTGCGCGTGGCCGGCCAGCAGTCGGTAGGTGGCGGTGAGCGGTCTGTTCAGGAACTGCCCCGCCAGGTCGACCCGGCGGACTTCCACATCCAGGCGGTGTCGAACCTCTGCGCGGTAGTCCCCGTTCCAGTCGTAGACGGTCTGCTGGTTGCTCTCGGTCTGCGCGCGGGTCACGCTCGTGTGGCTGCCCGTGCCCACCTTCGCGCCGAGGCCGGCGCCCAGGTCGCCCCGGGGCAGATCGTTCGTCGGGTCGCCGGGATTGTGGTGGCCGAGCGACCCCCGGCCGGCCAGCCCGGCGCTCGCCGAGTAGCCGAACTCCCGCGACTTGCCCTCGCTGCGGCCGTTGTAGCCATGCGTGTAGTTCTCCAGGCCGGTCCCGGGCACGAAGTCGTTCACTTCCGGCCGGGAGACCATCCGGTACTTCAGGTTCACCAGGACGGCGTCGTGCAGCACCCCGCCGATCCGGTTGGCCAGCACGAGACTGACGCCGTCCTTGTGCAACATGTCCTCGACGAGCGGTTGCTCCCGCCCGCCGGAGAGCAGCGCCTGCAGGGCATCGATGCCGCCCTGTAGCCGTCCGAGGACGGGGCCGTCGTCGTCCCCCCACTCCTCGGACCGCTTTGCCAGCAGGCCGGGCGCGGCCCGTTCCACCATGGCGTGCACGAACGAGAATGCGCTCGAACCCGCCGGGATGCCACGGGCGGGATCGCCATCGAACTTCAGCTCCTGGATGCCGCTGTGCCCCAACGCCTTCGGGCCGGTTCGGGTCAGATAGGGCGGGATCCACCGGTCGGCGAACGGGTTGACACCACTTCCGACGGCCAGCCTCGGGAACATTTCGTTGAAGCGCGCCGCGGCATCTCCGGTGATGTACAGCTCGCCGTTGTCGTGCCTGGCCTTCACCATGCTCGCCCAGACGGCCAGCGGAACCCGGCTCATCTCCTGGCGCCATGCGCCGAGCTCGGGACGTGACCACATGTCCGCGAACCGGCGGGCCAGCAGCCCTGCGACGGTGTTGCCGCTGAGCTGCAATGTGCCGTCGCCCCAGGACGTCAGGGCGTTGACCAGCAGTTCGTCGGGGACGGGCACCCTGTCCTTGGCATAGGCGGTCAACGCGTCGGGCTCGGAGAGGAGGTACAGCATCTCCTTGTCGGCGAGCGTGTCCTGGTCGGGTCTGCGGATCGACGCCCAGGCCAGCTTGCCGTGCTTCTCGTGCACGGCGTCAACGGTGAAGTCCAGTTTGGTGGCGAACGCGTAGGCACGGCGGAAGTCGAGCTCCAGGAACTCCTTCGCCGCGGCTCGGACGCTGGACTCGGACCGGGCCACGCCCCACCACATGGTGCCACCGGCCGACCCACGCAGGTCGAGGTTGTCGCTGTGGCGCGACGAGCCGCCAGCGGCGAACGACAGTGGGTCGAGGTTGTCGCTGTGGGGCGACGGCGACGAGCCGCCAGCGGCGAGCGACAGTGGGATGATGCGGAAGCCCCGGGAGCGGTTCGCCGTCTGGGTCGCCTGGGAGAGCCAGAGTTTGATCTTGCCAAGAGTGAACTGGTCGGCGGTGGAGCCGGCGAAGCGGCTCGACCGCATGGTGGCGCCCAGCGCCGCCGACGCGGTGCCGTCGCGCCATATCCCCGGATCGAACAGGTGGTCGGTGGTGTACTCGCGGTAGAGGACTTCCTTGAGGTGCGAGCGGATGAGTATGTTGCCGCCGAACTTGCTGATCGCGTCGTCGTTGATCTTACCTGGGCCGTGTAGATCCGGCAGGAGCGCGCGGAGCGCGCTGGTCACGCCAGAGCTGTCCACGTACAGGATGACCGCCTGATCGATGACGTCCCTGGCGGTCGGCTGGGCAAAGATGGCCTGGCCGCCCCGGGCAGGATTGTTGAAGGCGGGCACGAGGTGCACGGTCGCCATCGCGTTCCTGACCTCGATGGGCCGTGGCATGGTGAGGCTGCTGCTGCTGTAGTCGATGGTGACCGTGTAGTGGCTGGGCAGCCGGAAAATGTCCGCTGGGCCGGGATGCGCCAGCAGCTCAGGCCGGTTGACCATGAGGAAGAGACCCTCGCTGGCGCTGACTTTGCGGAAGTACTCGATGCCCATGGTGTAGCCGCGGAACCACTTGTACCGTGGTTTGTCGCCGTTGTAGCCCACAGTGACCGTGAAACCGGTGCTGGCGCCCTTGCCGCCCCCAGCGCCAGGCGCCGCCCAGTCCATTCCCATGGCCAGGTTCACGCTGTCGTACTCGTTGGTGCGCCGCACGTAGTACGGCGAGTGCCGGTTGCCCTCGTGGTCCTCGTAGCCCTGCAGACGCTGCCCCGCCTTGATCGTGATCCGGGCGTGGGAGGTGAAGCCACCCTTGTGGCGCAGAGTCAGGGTGAAGGCCATGCCGTCCTGATGGATCGGGTCGTAGTGGGAGTCGAAGCCGGCCTCCGAGACCTTCTTGTCCAGCAGGTGCGCGTTGTCTACACGGCTGTCCCGCTTGCCCTTACCCGCTGCGAACGGGTGCTCCTTGTCAGGTGCCAGAAATCCGGTGCGCCGCAGTTCGGCCTCTAACCTGGCCTTGATGTCGTTGATCACGGCCTCGTCCACCTTGATCAAGCCGTGGCCCACGCCCTTGCCGTTGAGCACGTGCAACGGCAGCGGCGCCGCGACCGGGTCGTCCGGCTGTGGCGCGGTCCCGCGGACAGCGCCCGGGGCCGGAACGGTGGCGGACTTATCGGTCAGCGCATCCTCGTCGACTGGGAAGCCGTGTGTGAAGGCGTCCGGCTCGGCCACTCGTAGCAGCGCACTGCCGCAGACCTCCCGTACCGGCCGAGGGGCGGCCTGCGGGCTGTTGGCGACACTGACCGTAGCCTTGTGCTTCAGCCGTACCTGATAGCCGTTCGTGAAACCGGTGTAGCGGCTGACGAGTACCCACAGGCCGGTGCGACCCGAGCCGAGGCTCGTCGAGGTCGACGAGCTGAATGAGGCGTGCGCCATGGCGGTCATCTTCAGCAGCGTCGTCGGCACCAGGTCGGCACCGCCGCTGACGCTCCCCTTCGTCTCCTGGGAGATCGCCTGGTTGCCGCTGACTCCCTCGATGGCGGTGCGAACCTCCTCGATGGGGGCCTCGTTGGTGGTCGCGCCGACCTGCTCGATCGCGGTGTCCCGAGTGGTGCGGACGGTGACTTCGGCGAGTTCGTGCCCGCGGTCGGCGATCGTGAAGCGGTAGCCGTCCTTGTGGTTGACTGCCTTTTTCAGGTTCGTGTCGAGATTCGACAGCTTCTGCCACAGCTGGGTGCGTTGTGGACTGCCGATCGGCAGGGCGAGCCCGGCCTCGCGCAACTCCGCGACGATGTTGTCGAACAGCTTCGGCAAGTCGGTGAGCCCGGCGGCGGCGAGGGTGTCGGGCAGCCGCCCCTGGCGCGCGACGTGGTTCTTCAGCAGGTCGAGGTGCTCGTTGTGCCGATGCAGGTCGGCATGGTGGCGGCCGAGCTGTTCGTAGTACCGGCGCTGCGCGTCGTTCCAGGCCCGGAGGTCGGTCTCGTGCTGCATGGTCTGCTGGGGCGTCGGGTTGTCGGGCAGTGCCGGCCTCGGCGCCGCAGGTCTACCCGGTGCCACCGGCGCCGGCCCAGCGTCGTCGCCAGCCGAGGGCGACCGCACGGTCACCGTTTTGTCCGGCGCGGCGCTCAGGTAGTGGTCGTTGACCCACAGCAGCAGCTTCTCCTGCGCCGGGCCGTCGACCGCGTGGTGCGGGACGTCCTCCCAGCGCACGGTGGGGTCGGTGCGCAGCTGCACCCGCCAGTTCGGCACGTAGGCCAGCAGCGTGGAGGAACCCCGGTTGATCTCCACCATTCCGGTCTCGGCGTCCTCCACGGTGGTGAGGGACTTCGACACCTTGTTCATTGTCGCGTTGAGCGCCACGCTGACCTTGGCTACCTGCGCCGGGCCCGGGCCGACGCCGAAGCCACCGCTGATTGCGGCGTTGGCGTTGGTGACGCCCATCGTGCCGGAGTGCGTGGTGCTGTGGGTGCCGGTGAGGAAGCGGCCGTTGATCGTCTCGTTGCTGTGGAAGCCGCCGTCAGGCTTGGCCGGTGCTCCACCGGCGCCTTGCGCCCCGCCTCCGGTGGCCGATTCCTCGGTACCGCCGGGAAAGGCGCCGCTCTGCGACGAGGGACGATCGAAGGAGCCCGAGGGGTTGGCGACCTTCCACGGGTGCGTCGGGTCTATGGTGATGAGCGCCTCGGCCCGACCCAGTCCGATTATCGCCCCGCCGACCAACTGCGGATAGTTGTTGAGCAGTTCCTGGCCCAGGATGCGCAGCCGCTCGGGCGGCACGGTAACCCCCGCGGCCGCGCCCAGGTTCTTGACCATCTCGTTGACCTGCGCCAGGTGCGGCAGGCCGGCCTTCGGCACCCCGAGGGCACGCACCGCGGAATGCGCCTGCACCGGCTCGGCCAGGCCCACCATGACCTGGTCGCCACCATGGACGAGCACCGAGGCGAGCACCGCCGGGGCCGCCCGCCCGGGCGACGCCACGGCTGCCGCTGCCGGTTCGACGGCATGCCGGATCGCCTCGCCGGCGCCCATGCGCATCCGGACTGGGATCGGGAACGCCATCCTGTATGTACTGCGGCCACCGGGGCCAAGCGGCTGATGCTTCCCGTCGACGCGCTGGATCTCCAACCGGACCCGGGTGTCGTAGACGCCGTACCGGCCGGAGTCGTCGCGCATCAGCGTGTCGCCCGAGCGGAACAGGTTGCTGAACACCGAACCGGCCCACCCGCTCACGTCACCGCTCGGGGCGGTGGTGGGAACCTGCGGGCGGACCGGAGGCTGCTCGCTGGCATGTGCGAGCCGGCCACTCTCGGCGATCGCACGGATCCGCACACCGGGTGGGTTGGTCCCCGGCACGTCCGTCCAGCCGGCCAGCATCTGCGGCAGATGCTCGGTGAGCCGGTGGGCGAAAAAGTCGTACAGGTTCTGGTAAGTCGGGCTCGCCGCGGTGAAGTCCGGGAAGACCGACTGGACCAGTTCGGCAGCGCCGTGCAGCGGCGCGCCGGCGCCCTCGACCTCCACGACGCCGAGCGGCTGCTGCTCGGTGAAGACCAGATCCGTCGGTAGGCCGCGGCGGTTGTGCGGAGCCGTGTAATCGTCGGAGAGGTGCCATTGCAGGCCATTACGCACGGTGAACCGGGCGCCCGGAGTGCCCGTCGACGGGTTGTGCACGTCGGTGACGTCGGTGACCGAGAAATGCACATCGTCGATGTGCCGGACCTTCGGCTGCACCGGCCGGTGCAGGGTGAGCGCCTCCCTGGCAAACGCGCTGACGGTCGTCCCGAGCTGCGGACGCTGCGTCGGCGCGAGCGAGTAGCGGCTCCAGTCGCCGTAGTTGACGGCCCGCACGATGATCTCGCGCGGTACACCGTTGCGGGTGAACCGCAGCCAGTAACCCTCGCCGAAGAACTGCTCCGGCTGGTTTCGCAGCGCCGCGGCGAGCGCGTCGAGCGCAGGGCGGGGCAGCCCGCCCTGCTCGCCGATGTGCCGGGCGATCGCGTCCACCAGCTTGAACGCGGGCCGGTCGCGTCCGGGCGTGACCGGCATCGCCTTCGGCAGCATGCGCTGATCGCCGAACCTGACGGTGCCCGTCGGCACGGGCGGCCGCGACGTGTCCTTCTCCAGCCACGGGCGGCGGTCCTGGCTGGCCAGCCTCGACTCGCGCACGGGTGTCGGCAGGTCCGCGTTCTGCTCCGGTGGGTTTGGGGTGGCCCGGTTGCGCTGCTCCAATCGGCGCAGGTAAGCCCACTTCTCCGCCGTGGTCGGCCTGGGGTTGCCCGGCAGCGCGGTGCTGCTTTCGGCCCAGACGCGTGCCTCGTCCAGGGTCAGCGGCCGGGTCCGCTGCCCGGTGAGGTCGCGCAGCGGACCCGCGAACTGCTCCTGCTCCATCCGGGTAACCCGCTCGGTGACCCGGCCCACAGCCGGCATGCGCGGCTCGGGCAAATGCTCGACGACGGGTTCCGACGGCCGGAGCGCCGGCCCGGCGTCGCGGCGAGCCTCGATCAGGCTCTCGACGAGGTCGAGGTAGCGCTGCCGGAGCCCGCCACGCGGCTCGGCGGCGGCCTCCGCCGGAACTGGGTCGTCGAACGTGCCCATCAGCGAGCCGGGGATGTGCAAGAGCCCTTCCGGCTCGCCGGGGTGGCGGTTCTCCTCGCGTAGACCTAGCTGGTGGCCGAGCTCGTGCGCGTAGGCCTGGCCGGTCAGGCCGGGCCGCCATCGACTCTGCGTTACCTGCTCGTGCCGGTGCGACAGGTCGACCTGCAGGTGCGCCGGCCCCTCGGTGACCGGTTCGACGCTGACCTTCAGCGTGCCGTGCCTGCGGAAGCGGTGCTCGGGCCGATTGAAGTGCTCCTCCACGCCGTTGCGCACCGACCGCCAGGTCTCGGCCAGCTCCGCCGCGCTGACGGTCGCGTCCGGCACCATCCGCACCTTCACCGTCAGCTCGCTGACCGGCCGGCCGTGCTCCGAACGAAACACCGCGTCGAACGCCGCGCGGGTCCGTACGCCGGTCACCGGGTGCACCCACACGGCATCGACGTCGAGCACCTCGGTCGGTTGCTCCTTCTGCCGCCCGGCCAGGGTGTCGGCCACGGCGCCCCCGGCGATGACTCGCTCGACGGTCGGGTCTGATGGGGGCGGAGACAGCCCCCGCGTCGGTCGATAGTCAGTCATGAGTGCGACGGGGGCGGGGGGCTCACCTGATCCACTCTGGTTCCTAAGGTCGCACCGACAATGTTTCGCCTATGTTACGCCAATGTTCCTCAGCAAATAAGTACCCTTCAGGAGGTCAATGGCGAGCATGAGTTGCCGACCAGGCGGCGGACCCGTCGACGCTCACCGGTCTACGCGGTGCTGGTCGGGGGGCGTGCCCGTTCGCCGCGATCGCGACTGGGCCTGGAAGCTGGAAGCTGGAAAGGCAGGTCAGCGCCCGGGTACCCGATCGAGAGCCCCACGCCCCACGCCCGCTCAGCGCGGCAGACGCGCCACGTGCCGCACGAGTTCTCCGGGCACGGGGGAGCCCTCTCGGAGACTGATTCCGTAGCAAGAACCTGTCTACCGAGAGCTCCGCGTCCTCACACCACGCTGTCCGCTATGGACGCTGCCCGCGCCATCCCGTACCGCGTCCGCATCCTCGAACACACCGCACTGCCCGACCATCTGTCGCAGCTCGGTCGCCGTCATGCCGGGCAGGTCGCAGACACTCAGCCGATTTGTGCGAGCGTCTCGTCGGAGACATCGAAGTTCGCGTAGACGTTCTGCACGTCGTCGCAGTCCTCCAGGACGTCGATCAGCTTGAAGATCTTGCGCGCGCCCTCCTCGTCCAGCGGCACGTTCATGCTGGGGATCAGGGAGGACTCGGCCGACTCGTACTCGATGCCGGCGTCCTGCAGGGCGGTACGCACCCCGATCAGGTCGGTCGGCTCGGAAACCACCTCGTACGCCTCACCGAGGTCGTTGACCTCCTCGGCGCCGGCGTCGAGGACGGCCAGCATCACGTCGTCCTCGGTGGTGCCCTCCTTGGGGACGATCACCACGCCCTTGCGGGAGAACATGTACGACACCGAGCCGGCGTCGGCGAGCGACCCGCCGTTGCGGGTGAGCGCGGTGCGCACCTCGGTCGCCGCGCGGTTGCGGTTGTCGGTGAGGCACTCGATGAGCATGGCCACGCCGTTCGGGCCGTACCCCTCGTACATGATCGTCTGCCAGTCGGCGCCGCCGGCCTCCAGGCCGGAGCCGCGCTTGACGGCGCGGTCGATGTTGTCGTTCGGCACCGAGCTCTTCTTCGCCTTCTGGATGGCGTCGTAGAGCGTGGGGTTACCGGACGGGTCTCCGCCGCCGGTCCGCGCGGCCACCTCGACATTCTTGATCAGCTTGGCGAACATCTTGCCGCGCTTGGCGTCGATGACGGCCTTCTTGTGCTTGGTCGTCGCCCACTTTGAGTGGCCGGACATCTTCTACCTCCGTCTGTCATTCCACGCCTGCGTCGACTGCCGCACCGATTCCGCGCCTGATCCGGCGATCCGGCGGCCGGTCGGTCCCGCGGGAGATGCCCGCGCCGGGCCACGGCCCTGCCGAACCGCGGCAATCTTACCGAGGTCGGACCCCGGCATGTCACACCCGGGACCCGCCCGGGGCGGCGGCACGGCGCCAGGGCACCCTCAGACCAACGGCCCAGGCGCCCGATCCATGCCCGCTGGCCGGAGTCGGCCGCTCAGGCGGCGCGGACCAGCTCCGCGAAGTACGCGTGCACGCGCAGGTCGCCGGTCAGCTCGGGGTGGAACGAGGTGGCCAGCAGATTGCCCTGCCGTACCGCCACGATCCGGTCGGCGGCCGGGCCGCCGGTCACCGTGCCGATCACCTCGACACCGGCGCCGACCCGCTCAACCCACGGCGCCCGGATGAACACCGCGTGGAACGGCTCGCCTGGCACCCCGTCGATCCGCACCGGCGCCTCGAACGAGTCGACCTGGCGACCGAACGCGTTGCGTCGCACCGTCATCTCGATGCCGGCGAAGCCGCGCTGGTCGGGGCGGCCGTCCAGCACCTCGGAGGCCAGCATGATCATGCCGGCGCAGGACCCGTAGACCGGCATCCCGTCGGCGATCCGCTTGTCGATCGGCTCGCGCAGCTCGAAGATGTCGGCGAGTTTGCTGATCGTGGTGGACTCGCCCCCGGGGATCACCAGGCCGTCTACCGCGTCCAGCTCCCCCGGACGGCGGACCGGGCGGGCGTCCGCACCCACCGCGGTCAGCGCCGCCAGATGCTCGCGGACGTCCCCCTGAAGCGCGAGCACACCGATGGTGGAACCGCCCATGCTCACCAACCCCGTTCGGCCAGGCGGTGCGGCTGCGGGATCTCGTCCACGTTGATGCCGACCATCGCCTCGCCCAGACCACGCGACACCTTCGCCAGCACGTCCGGGTCGTCGTGGAAGGTGGTGGCCTTGACGATCGCGGCGGCCCGCTGGGCCGGGTTGCCGGCCTTGAAGATGCCGGAGCCGACGAACACGCCCTCCGCGCCGAGCTGCATCATCATGGCCGCGTCGGCCGGGGTGGCGATCCCGCCCGCGGTGAACAGCACCACCGGCAGCTCGCCGCTCTCGGCGACCTCCTTGACCAGCTCGTACGGCGCCTGCAGCTCCTTGGCCGCGACGTACAGCTCGTCGGCCGGCAGTGCGGAGAGCCGGCGGATCTCCTGACGGATCTTGCGCATGTGGGTGGTGGCGTTGGAGACGTCACCGGTGCCGGCCTCACCCTTGGAGCGGATCATCGCCGCGCCCTCGGTGATCCGCCGCAGCGCCTCACCGAGGTTGGTCGCGCCACAGACGAAGGGGACCGTGAACGCCCACTTGTCGATGTGGTTGGCGTAGTCGGCCGGGGTCAGCACCTCGGACTCGTCCACGTAGTCGACGCCCAGCGACTGGAGGATCTGCGCCTCCACGAAGTGCCCGATGCGGGCCTTGGCCATCACCGGGATGGAGACCGCCTCGATGATCCCGTCGATCATGTCGGGGTCGCTCATCCGCGACACGCCGCCCTGCGCGCGGATGTCCGCGGGCACCCGCTCCAGGGCCATCACCGCGACCGCGCCGGCGTCCTCAGCGATCGTGGCCTGTTCGGCGTTGACCACATCCATGATCACGCCACCCTTGAGCATTTCGGCCATGCCGCGCTTCACACGAGCGGTGCCGACGACGGGGGTGGTGCCGGTGGTCGGTGCGGTGTTTTCGGGCACGGGTCATCGCTCCTCGAACGCGCTGTGGGGGTGGCAGCGAAAATGCTACGCGTGGCGTAACGCCGCGCCGACAGCCAATCAGACCCCCGGTGGCCTGCGGTGTGGCACTGCTCACCGGTCCGCCGCGACCGCCGGGTCAGCTCGCGGGCACGTCCGTGGGCACCGTCAGGGTCGGGTCGTCGATGTCGAAGTACCGCGGCCACTCCCGGCCCCGCCCCATCCGCAACAACCGCACCAGCGGGCGGCTGCGCGCCGAACGGGCGTCGCGGACCAGGTCGGTGTGCACCTGCCGGGACAGCGCCAGCCGGCGACTGGCGGCGATGACGGCCCCGCAGTCCGGATCGGCCGGGTCCAGCCGTACCGAGCGCAACTGGCGGGTCAGGTCGTTCTCCGCCGCCTCCCGCTCGTCCGGGTGGGCGTCCAGGGCGATCCGGGCCGCCGCGTACAACTCGACGCCGAAGCGCCGCTCAGCCAGCACGGCGGCCGCCGCCGCCCGGCGCAACAGGTGGGCGTCGAGAGCCCGCGCCGCCAGCTCCGCGCGGCCCTGCAGCCGCTCGACCCGCCCGGCAGTCCAGATGAGGTACGCCGCGACCAGCCCCACGACCACGCTCGCGGCCACCACCCACCACATGTGCGGCATCGTAGTGCTGCTCCGTTTCGCCTCCGATTGGGCGCGGCCCCGCCGGTCCCCCGGTCACCGTCCGCACCATGCGTCACACCGGCTCAGCTCAGCCCCACCCATTCCTGGTCGATGACCCGCCCGTCGGTTGCCTCGATCGCCGCTGCGTATACCTCCATCACGCGGCGGGCAACCACCGGCCAGTCGAAATTCGCCACCACCTGATCACCGCAGGCGCTCAGGGTGGCCCGGCCGGCCGGATCGTCGAGCAGCTCGGTCAACGCGTCGCGCAACCCCACCGCATCCCCGGTCGGGAAGAGCCGCCCGGCCCGGCCGCCGTCGAGCACCCGCCGGAACGCGTCCAGGTCACTGGCGACCACCGTCGTACCGGCCGCCAGGGCCTCGGTGAGGATCATGCCGAACGACTCGCCGCCGGTGTTCGGCGCCACGTAGAGGTGCACGCTGCGCAGCATGCGCGCCTTGTCCGGTTCGGTGACCAGGCCGAGGAACGTCACCCGCTCGTGCAGTTCCACCGGGAACTGGTCGTACAGATCGTCGGGGTCGCCCGGGCCGGCGACCAGCAGCCGCAGCCCGGGGCGGCTGTCGGCCAGCGCCACGAACGCATCCCGCAGCACCGGGAAACCCTTGCGGGCCTCGGTGAACCGGCCCAGGAAACCCACCGCGCCGCCGGCACCCGGTGCGCACTCCCCCGGCCAGCCCGGCAGCGGCTCGGCGTCGGCGAACTTGGCCACCGCCACCCCGTTGGGGATCTCCACCGCGCCGCCGTCCATGTGCTCGACCTGGACCTTGCGGGCCAGCGCGCTCACCGCGATGCGGGCGGTGATCCGCTCCAGCACGATCTGGAGTACGCCCTGCGCGGCGGCCAGCACCCGCGAACGGGTCATCGCGGTGTGGAACGTGGCCACCACCGGCCCCCGGGCGGAGAGCACGGCCAGCAGCGACAGGCTCAACGTGAGCGGCTCGTGCACGTGCAACACGTCGAAGTCGCCGTTGGTGATCCACCGCCGCACCCGGGCCGTGGAGACCGGCCCGAACGCGATCCGGGCCACCGAACCGTTGTACGGCAGCGGCACGGCCCGCCCGGCGGACACCACGTACTCCGGCAACGGGGAGTCCTCGTCGGCCGGGGCGAGCACGCTGACCTCGTGGCCGAGGGTGATCAACGCCTCGGCGAGATCCATCACGTGGTTCTGCACGCCGCCGGGGACGTCGAAGGAGTACGGACACACGATGCCGATCCGCATGCGTCAGCGACCCCCGTCCGCGACAGCGGGACACCACCTCACGGCGCCCACCTCGCTCGCGACCGTGGGGCTCCGCCGCGCTGCGCTCCTCGCGCTCACCGTGCCAACCTCGCTCGCGACTGCGGGGCTCCGCTGCGCCGCGCTCCTCGCGCTCACCGTGCCCACCCCCTCTAGGCCCGACCGGAGGACGGCGTGGGCGACCCCGTGCCGCCGGCCGGCGCCCGCTGGTCCAGCCACATCCGCTGCAACATGTGCCAGTCTTCCGGATGGCGGGCGATACCCGCCGCCAGACGGTCGGCGATCAGCTGCGTCAATGATCGGACGCGCTGGTCCAAAGGCCCCACCTCGGGACCCGGAACCGGCAGCGGACCGGCCAGCGACGCGCACGCCGCGTCCGGTTCGTACCACATCGAGGCCACGTAGAGCGGCGCGCCGGTGTGCAGCGCCAACAGGGCCGGACCGGCGGGCATCCGGGTCTTCCCACCGAAGAAATCCACCTCCACGCCCCGGGCGGAGAGGTCACGGTCGGCCAGCAACGGCACCACCGCACCGGCACGGAGGCGGTCCAGCAACACGTCGAACGCCGGCCGCGGTCCCCCGTGGGTCGGCAGGATCTCCATCCCGAGGACCTCTCGGAAGGCCGTGAACCGCTTGTAGACGCCCTCCGGTTTCAGCCGCTCCATGACCGTGGTGATCGGCCAACCGGTGGCCGCCACCCAGGCACCCGCGGCATCCCAGTTGCCGGCATGCGGCAGCGCCACCACCGCGCCCCGGCCGGCGGCGACGTCGGCGGCGAGCAGGTCGGCGCCGTCGAGCCGGAACCCGGACAGGATCTGCGACCGGCTCAGGGCGGGCAGCCGGAACGCCTCCATCCAGTACCGGGCGTACGAGCGCAGGCCGCGCTTGACGAGATCGTCCAACTCGGCCTCGGGCAGCTCCGGGCCGACCACCCGGCGCAGGTTCGCGCGCAGTCGAGCCGTACCCTTGCCGCCGCCGCGATGGGCGCGGTCCGCGCCCGCCTGGAACGCCGCCGCCACCAACGGCCGGGGTAGCGCGCGGACCACCCGCCACCCGGCGACGTAACCCAGCTCGGTGAGGTTCACGCGACCGGGCCGCCGGTCGCGCGCCGAGGCGCCGTGTGCGCCCGTCCCCTCACGCCTGGCCGTCCGGCTGGAGCTGCTGCGCCTGGCGGTAGACGTGTGCCATCCGCTGCCCCACCGTGAAGATCGACACCGCGGCGAGCAGCCAGAGCGCGATCTCCAGCGCCGGCTTCACGCCCACGCCGGTGAGGATTCCGCCGACGCCGACGATCAGCAGCCGCTCGGTGCGCTCGGCGATGCCCACGTTGCAGGTCATTCCGAGCCCCTCCGCGCGGGCCTTCACGTAGGAGACCAGGCTGCCGGCGGCCAGGCAGACCAGCGCGGCGGCCACGCCGGAGTGGTCACCCTCGGTGGCCAGCCAGTACGCGACCGCGCCGAAGACGGCACTGTCGGCGACCCGGTCCATGCTCGAGTCGAGGAACGCCCCGAACCTGGTGGAGCCGCCGCTCATCCGGGCCATCGTCCCGTCGAGCAGGTCGGTGAGCGCGAAAACGGTCACAATCAACGCGCCCGCGACCAGGTGGCCGCGAGCACCGAAGCCGAGCGCGCCGACGAGCACACCAACGGTGCCCGCGACGGTGACGGCATTGGGGGTGACGCCCGCGCGCAGAAGGGCACGGGCAATCGGCTCGACGACGCGGGTCATCCCCGCGCGGGCCGACACTTGGAAGATCTTCGCCATGGCGGTCCCCACGATAACGGTCCGCCCAGGTCCGGCGATACGGCCGCCCCTCCGACCCGCCCGGGGCAGGCTTGTGCCTACCCGACAACGGGTGTGAGATCGAGCCGGGGGGTGAGCCAGCTCACCCCCCCGCCCGTTGAGTTCTCGCTGTGCAGCAGACCACCGGAGGATATCGCCGCGCACTCGCCCCGGGCCGCACCCCGTCGCGCGGCGGTCGCCACCCACCACCGGCTGAGGGAGGTGCGCCCCATGGCGCAGAAAAATCAGGAAAAGGGGTCCACCGGCGGCACGCCGGTGGTGACCGAACCCGACCGGGTACGCAACGTGGTGCTCGTCGGGCACTCCGGAGCGGGCAAGACCACCCTGGTCGAGGCGCTGCTCGCCGCCACCGGCACCATCGGCCGGGCGGGCAGCGTGGTCGACGGCACCACCGTCGGCGACCACGACCCGGCAGCGGTACGCCAGCAGCGCTCCGTGAGTCTGTCCTGCGCGCCCCTGCTGCACAACGGCATCAAGGTCAACCTGCTGGACACCCCCGGGTACGCCGACTTCGTCGGCGAACTGCGCGCCGGGCTGCGGGCCGCCGACGCCGCGCTGTTCGTCGTGTCCGCCGCCGGTGGCATGGACGCGGCCACCGTGGCCCTGTGGGAGGAGTGCGCGGCGGTCGACATGCCCCGCGCCGTCGCGGTGGCCCGACTGGACCAGCCCCGCGCCGACTTCGACGAGACCGTGGCGCTGTGCCAGCGGCTCTTCGGCGACAACGTCATGCCCCTGTACCTGCCGATGCTCGGCGACGACGGCGTCTCCACCGAAGGTCTGCTCGGCCTGGTCACCCGCCGCGTCTTCGACTACACCGCCGGGCTCCCCGCCGACGTGCGCGACCCCGACCCGGAGCACCGGCCCGCCATCGACGAGTCCCGCAACGAGCTGATCGAGGGAATCATCGCCGAGAGCGAGGACGAGACCCTCATGGATCGCTACCTCGACGGCGAGGAGATCAGCACCGACGTGCTCATCGACGACCTGGAGAAGGCCGTCGCCCGCGGCCACTTCTACCCCGTCGTACCGGTCTGCGCCGAGACCGGCGTCGGCCTGGACGCGCTGCTGGAGGTGCTGACCGCCGCGTTCCCGTCGCCGCTGGAACACGAACTGCCGGCGGTCACCGGTGTGGACGGCTCACCCCGGCCCCCGCTGACCTGCGACCCGGACGGGCCGCTCGTCGCCGAGGTGGTCAAGACCACCGTCGACCGGCACGTCGGGCGGGTCTCGCTGGTCCGGGTCTTCTCCGGCACGCTGCGCCCCGACCAGACCGTACACATCTGCGGGCACGGCATGGCCGAGCGCGGTCACCCCGACCACGACGCCGACGAGCGGGTCGGGCACCTCTACACCCCGCTGGGCGCCACCCTGCGCGAGGTGTCGCTCTGCGTCGCCGGCGACATCTGCGCGATCACCAAATCGGGCAGCGCCGAGACCGGCGACACCGTCTCCGCCAAGGACGACCCGCTGCTGATCGCACCGTGGGAGATGCCGGAGCCCCTGCTGCCGGTCGCGATCGTCGCCCACAGCCGCGCCGACGAGGACGCGCTCGCCCGCAACCTCGCCCGACTCGTCGCCGGCGACCCCACCCTGCGACTCGAACGCAACTCGGAAACCCACCAGCTGGTGCTCTGGTGCATGGGCGAAGCCCACGCCGACGTGGTACTCGACCGGCTCCGCGCCGGCGGTGTCGAACTGGACACCGAACCGGTCAAGGTGTCACTGCGCGAGACCCTCACCGCCCCCGCGAAGGGCCACGGCCGGCACGTCAAGCAGTCCGGCGGCCACGGCCAGTACGCGGTCTGCGACATCGAGGTCGAGCCGCTGCCCCGCGGCGGCGGCTTCGAATTCGTCGACCGGGTCGTCGGCGGCGCCGTGCCGCACAACTACATCCCGTCGGTGGAGAAGGGCGTCCGCGCCCAACTGGAACGCGGCCTGGTCGCCGGCCACCCCGTGGTCGACCTGCGGGTCACCCTCGTCGACGGAAAGGCGCACAGCGTCGACTCGTCCGACGCCGCCTTCCAGACCGCCGGCGCGCTCGCGCTACGCGACGCCGCCGAACGCGGCCAACCGGCACTGCTGGAGCCGATCGACGAGGTCACCATCCGAATCGCGGACGGCTCGGTAGGCACCGTGATGGGCGACCTGTCCGGCCGGCGCGGCCGGGTGCTCGGCACCGAACCCGACCCGGACACCGAGGGTCGCACCCTCGTCCGCGCCGAGGTGCCGGCCATCGAACTGCTCCGGTACGCCGTCGAGCTGCGCTCGATGACCGCCGGCACCGGCACCTTCCGCCGCCACTTCGTCCGCCACGACCCCATGCCCACCCACCTGGCCGACCAGGCCCGCAAAGAACAACTCCCCTAAATCCCACAGCCCCGCCCGCAACCCCGGCTCGGCCCGGCGCGGTTCGGGTGAAGCACGCGTCGATCATGGAATCGTGGTGGGCGGAATGTTCATCTGAGCCCTATTTGTGAGGCACCACAA
>NZ_WBKR01000011.1 GCF_008868155.1 Micromonospora sp. ALFpr18c | reverse complement strand
CGCCCCGGGTGAACCCGAGCCGCTGCTGGTCCGCCTCGTCCAGGTCGTACAGCCAGTCGGCGATCGCGGCGAACGACGAGGCGCCGGCCAGGACCGCGCAGACCGCGACGGTCAGCAACGCGGCCAGTGGATACCGCACTCCGTGCGGATTACGCGGGTCCGGGATCACGCTGACAGCGTCCAGGAGCCCACGACGTTCACCCTCGGTGATCGGCGGTGACGGCGTCTCACCGCTCGGGGTTGTCACAGTCAGTACGGAGATCAGGGATGATGACATCTGCGGGTGGAGTCCTCGGTGTCGTGCAGTCCTAGAGAAACTCCATGATCACCCTGAGGGCTTCACCCGCTTCAACCGCCTCCACATAGGCCAATCACCCGGCATCATCCCAGCTCACCGGCTCGCCGAACGAGAACGCAACAGCCCTGTCCCGGGATCGGAGACCCGGCACCACCGTCGTGACAGACGACGCCCCACGCCACACCCTAGGGGACAAAACGGTCAAGCCGAAAACCCTACCGGAGGACAAGACCCCTCTGACGAATCGAGGTCAGCAGTAGGTATTCGTTGCCGTCACCGGACCCCGACCGGGACACTGACTATCGACCGCGATTGAGTGCGCTTCCATTTCCCTGTGAAGGGTTGGCCGGCGGCAGGAAGCCACCCGGAGGTGGTGCCGAAACCCGGGACATGCCGGACTGGGTAGGTGCACTCGTTAATGCGGCGAAGGGGGCAGGTGAGTACGCGCCCCTAGGAGCCGCCTGCGAGGGACCGGACGGGCCGGGCTGCCGCTCCTCACGAAGACGAACGAATTCCGCGTGCAGGGAGCCAATGACTGAATCAGGCCTGATCCAGTAAGGTCGCCGCGAAGCTTGTTCAGATATAAAAGCCTCTATGTAAAGAACATCCTGTAGGAGGTTGCTCGTCTTTTGGCTGATTTCTCTATCGAATACCAGATCCTCTCTGTTGAGCCCCGTAATCCTAGCCTCTTCCCTCTCGTTGGCGCCGGCTACACGTACGGCATGGCGAGCCAGATAAATCAGGAATTGGTCATCCCCCTCCTTCACCTTTCTCCGCACATGACTCCAGGCATAATCGACTAGATGTCGAGTTCGATTCGGGTCATTGATTCGGGCCATCTGCATAGTCCTTTCTGGCGAGATTGCGGACAGGGGCCCTTCGGCCGAAAATTTTGAGGCCCTACTATGGAACGCGAGAGATCGACCCCGGGTTCAGTGCCAGGTGACCCAGTGAGGTGATCTCAACAAGGACGGGAGCGCGGATCGGGACGACACGGGCATTGCGTCCATGGCGGACAGTGCTGGATGTGGGCGTGGAGCCATCGGTAGACAGGTCTTTGCGACAAGATCAGTCTCCGAGAGGGCTCCACGTGATCACCTATTCTGCTCGACGTCCCCAGGGAACTCGTGCAGCACGTGGCGCGGCTGTTGCGCGCCGAGCGCCGGGCGTTGGGTACCCGGGCGGGCGCGTGGGCGTTGACCTGCTTCTACCAGGCGCTTTTGGTGTTGGTGTGGTTCCGCAAGGGTGAGGACAAGACCATCATCGGGGCCGGGTTCGGGGTGTCGAGGGCGACTGCGTACCGGTGCGTCGCCGAGGCCGTGCGGGTCCTGGCGGCGCAGACACCCACCCTGCACGACGCGTTGGCGCGGGTCGCCGCCGACGGCTGGTCGCACGTCATCCTCGACGGGAAACTGTTCGACACCGACCGCCTGGCCGAGACCACCTCGAGCGTGAAGTGCGACCCGATCGACGCCTGGCACTCCGGGAAATACCGCGATTTCGGGGCGAACATTCAGGCCGTGATGCGCCCACGGCCCCGGCGGTATGCCTGAAGATCTTGGCTCACCGATCTTGCTTGCGCGACCCCAAGACGCCGACGATCGGACACACTCCGGACCACTATGGAGCTTGTTTTGAAACACGGTTGTTGCAACGAATGCAGCCATCTCGATCATCGTGATGTCCGCGTGGACGATGGTGCGGCAGGCTGCTGTACAGCCGGCTACCGCCAGCAGGCGGTCGCCATCGAGACCGCATAGCCGCGGTCAGGTCGTGGCCGAGATGGCCTGCTCATCGAGGTAGTCGTCCAGTTCGAGGAAGTGCGGAAGCGCCTGACGCATTCCTTCCACCCCTGAGTTCAGGGCGTTCGCAAGGTTTCAGCCAACGCAGCATGTGGTGGTTTGAAGCCTCCTCCCGAAAGGCGACTCCGAAGGGCCAAACCTTCATCTTCTGCACAGCATCGATTCCTGAAATCGCTCCTACATTGCGATCACCATTCCTCGTTCGTGGCACACGCTATTGCGTAGTCGCTTGAGTGCCGGCTGACCTGCGGGAATTCGCGGTCAACCGCAGGGCATTCGCAAGATCGAGCTATGACCGGATATTCGGTTATGTGATAGTCACGCCGGTTTTGGTGGGTACGTAGAAGAGCGCGGCCTTCTGGCGATCATGCAGATGTCTAGACTGATGCCCTTTTGACCACCCTGCGCAACACCGCGATCAGCCTGCTCCGCCTGGCCGGCGTCGCATCCATCGCGCCAGCCCTATGAAAGAACAGCCGAAACCCGCGCCGATCCCAACAACTACTAGGAATCACCTAGAACGGGCATATCTCTACCTTGCGAACGCCCTGCATCGCCCATCGCCCATCGCCCATCGCCCATCGCCCATCGCCCATCGCCCCCCGAACATATGTTCGGCAACCCCGGCCGTCAAGGTTGCCCGCTCCGGATCTCAGGGCAGCTCTGGCACACCCCGCAGCAGCGCCAGCGCGGAGCGGTCGGAGCTGAGCTGGGCCAGCTCGGCGTTGATGAAGTCGGTGAAGAACTCGGCCGGTGATCCGGGGAACCCGGGCTGCTCACCCGAGTGCCACTGGTGCAGCCACGGCTCGATCTCGACCAGCCCGGCAAGCAGGGGCAGCAGCCGGTGCGCCGGCCACGCCTCCTGAGTCTTCCGGTCGAGGTAGACGGTGGCGAGCGCCTGCGCCTGCGCCAGGTGGTCCCACCCGGCCCAGCCGAGCAGCTCGCTGCCGTCGTTGTCCCGCCCCGCCTGCGGGTACGAGATGAACCGCTCCTTCGGCACGTCGAGCTTCCCGCGCGCCTTCCAATACGACGGCCGGGCGAAGTCCGCCGACGTGTACTTCGGCGGCACCTCGATGGTGACCTTCTCCCCCGCGTCCTCCCGACGCTGCAACGCCCAGGTCCGCTCCCACTGCGCGCGCTTGCGCAGCCCGGCCGGCTTGTAACGCTGCGCCGGCAGGTACGGCACATGCTCGTCGGCGAGCAACTGCCCCAGCGTGCGCGTCAGGTCGTAGCTGTCGTGCCCGACCCACAGATCCAGCACCGCCCGGAAATCCTGATCCCCACCGACCCGGTCGGCGAGCTGCGCCACCGACAACGGCTTCGGCTGCCCCGCCCACAACTCCGCGGACTCCAACCGGTCGAGCAGCCAATCCCGCAGCGCGGCCGACTGCATCTTCTCCCACCCGTCGGTGGACCAGCGCCGCTTGCACTCCGGCCGCTCAATCAGCCCAATGTGCCGGTTGGATTCGATGGTGGCGATCCGCCGCTCCACGAGGGACCGGTACTCCGCCGGCCAATGCGGCTGCGGCCGGTCGATCGGCTTCGACCCGTGCCGGTTGAACCATTCGGTCTGCGCCCCGCTGGTGTGCAGCACGATCTCGAAGGCCCGCTCCCCCAGCTTCAGCTCCGGCGGATCGGGACAGGTCAAATCCTCGTCGATCAGCCCGTAGAGCCGGTAGACCTCCCAGTCCAACTCCTCCTGCAACGCGATCATCCGCGCCCGCACCGAGTGGTACTCCGTCTCAGCCTCCGCGAGCCGCTGCCGGCTCGGCACCCCCGAAGCGGCAACCGCCGCCGGGGTCAAGCCACTGAGCCGCTGCGCCAGCCCATCAAGTTCCCGTGCCCGCCCCAACGGGTACGCCGAAGGCAGCGGAAATTCATTTACCTTAGTCCCCGTGAAATCATAAAAGTGCTCCCAGTCATCGCTCGTGAAACCACCACCCTGGCCACGAATGCCCTTGTCATGACAGACCTGTTTGAGCCAAAAGCAGGAAGTCGAGCTGTTAAGAGCCCCAAGGAGCCCCAAGTATTCAGCTTCACCCGCGCCTTCAGGAAGCAAAATAACCGGCGCGGCGCGATTGAAAATATCTCCGCCACGATTCAATATAAACCGGTTATGTGTAGAAACGAACGAAAATGATATTTTCATAGGCGCCACCCACCTTGCTGGGTGGAAATCCGAATATTCAAACCAGGCCAGGCCGCGCTCCTCCTGAGTTCCAGAGAGTGCGCGACGCGCCTTTAGCGGGAGTCGATACCTCCAAAGCAGCCTTAACCCAGCCGGGCCCGCAACAGGCGAGCCATTGAGGTCGTATGGAAATACGACACTGTCACCTTCATCTGCCACATAGTCTCTAATTGCAGTGCCAGTAATGAATGGCGCAATTTGCGTATCGCCCCGCAGCCTGCGAGCCATCGAGCGCCCAATCAAATAAGCGTCGTCGGCCCGGGTTTCGGCTACAAGCCCAATAACTTCGACCATCGAACCAAGCTTGCCTGACGAGTTCTCCTCAACGAATCTTTTGACGTCGATGGCACCTGCGCCGGCAAGACTCCACGGGAAATTGGCTAGCTGCCTACGGGGGAGGTCGGAGACAGTAACCCAATCCGACTCGGAACCTGGAACAGCCACCTGTTCAACGACAGCTGTCCACACTAGACCTTTGGCGGCGAACGCAGGTTGAGACGGTTCGCCTCGAATACCGAGTACCGCCCGGACAGTGCCGGAACGGCGGCGACTGTTGGGCCGACCAATTAGGATTACTGTGGGAGTGCCATGGCCAGGAATGTAGGCACCGGAGGTGTCGATCACCTCCGTCAATTCAACCTCGTGCGCAAAGTACTTTTCGATCAGATGCTTACCGAACTCGCGCTTCATGAATGAATTTCCGGTGATTTGGCCAACGTGCCCAGCGCCCTCGCCGTGCTCGTCTGACCACTTGGCCAAATCAAAGAAACGCTTCGCAAAGGGTACGGTCAGCGCGTATTGCCGGTAACAGACGGTCTTGTAGATCTCGCGGTAGAGGCCATTGCGGGCGCTGTCCGCGACGGTGATGTAGGGCGGGTTACCCACCACAACTGTGTACTGGTTTTCGGCTAGGTAGTCCTTGAGCAGGTCGGCGTCTTCGCTCTCGTACGCGAAGATCGCCTTGCCCTCAATTTCGGCGAGCAGGTCGCCCTGCGCTCGGGAGCTGAACGCCCCCCACGGCAGCAGCGAGTCGCCAGTCGCCACTCTAACCGGAAACGCCGGCGTGCGTTCCAGCTTGGTCAGCCCGCACACCTTCATCGCGGCGATCAGCAGCCGGAACCGGGCGATGGCCACCGCGAAGGCGTTGATGTCGACGCCGGTCACCTGGCCGAGCGCCCGTTCGACGAGCACCTTCACGTCGGTGGCTGGCTCCCGGTCCCGCCACTTACCCACCAGCCGGTGGAACGCGCCGAGCAGGAAGTGCCCAGAACCGCAGGTCGGGTCGATGACGCTGGTCGCGGCGAGGCCGAACTCCTTGACCGCCGGCTCGAAGGTGCGGTCGAGGATGAACTCCTCCACGAACTCCGGGGTCTGCAACAGCGCGTACGTCTTCTTCGCGTGCGTCGACATGTCCTGGTAGAGGTCGCCCAGGAACCGGGTGTTCAGGTCCGGTCGACGAAGCGAGACAGCGCCCGCGCCGCGCCGGAAGAAGTCGCTCAGCTCCTCGCCTGCCGGGCCGGAGATGTCGAAGCGCCACAGCGGGTTGTGCTTTCTGTCGAAGATCTTGCCGGTGGCCTTCAGCTCGGCCAGGTAGCCGAAGGCCTCCCGCAGCCAGTGCCGGTCGTTGTGCCGGGGGTTGGCGATCAGGTACGCCTGCCGGTGCTGCACGGCCCGTTCGGCCGGCGCGGCCGGATCAGCCCCGCCGATCCAGAGCTTCTCGACCAGCGCGTTGTCCTCACAGAACCGGACGAACACGCAGCCGAGCACCCAGGCAACCGCTGCCTGGTCGAGCACGTCGTCGAGCCAGGTTTCGAAGCTGCCGCCGACGCGCTGGGCGTCCTTCGCCGCCGCGTACTCCTGGCGCAGCTCCGCCCGCAGGCCCGGCGCCTCCGCGACCTGCCGGCGCAGATCGTCCACCAGGGTCTTGACCTGCGTCTGCAACGCCTTCAGCTCGATCACCGCCAGATTCTAAGGCCGTTCCCCCTCACAGCCACTACTCCGAGTCGTCGTCGGCCACGCCTTCGAGATCATCACCCAGTCCGAACCCGATCTCCTCGGCAAAAGCACGCAGCCGGACCTCTAGCTCGCGAGTGCGGTCGGCAACGAAGAGGGCACCGTTGCCCTCCTTCAGCCGAAACCAGGCGGACAAGGGGATGGCATGACTCTCGAGGATCCGGCGAGCACCTGCAGATGAGTAGGGGCTCGCGGGATCGTGGTCGAACAGTCCACCGCCGTCCGCTGGCAGGTCGGTCAGTGACTTCTCCACCCCGAGCCCCGCGACAGTAGGAAAGACCAGCTTGTTGGCGGGCCGGGAATCACCGGCGACTACCGAACGATATGCCTGGGTCGCACCTGAGGCGAGCAACCGGACCACGTCGAACTCCTGACCCATTCCATCCGAGCGCTTGGGCAGCTCGTTCGTCTCCCACGCGACATAGGCCAACGTACGAGCGCTGTTCAGGTTGAAGGCGTCGGGCATCGGCTGGACCGCCCCGGTGTCGAGGCTCAGCCTGACCCGCCGGGTGGCGAACAGTTGCATCTCCTCGAGAGCCGACCGGAGAACCGTCGAGTTCGCACCTGCGAAGGAGCCAGCCCAGGAGGTGACCCAGAACCAGCGCCGCAGCTCGAACCATTGGTCATCGTTTGGCTCAGGGCAATGGTGGAAGAACTTGGCCAGCACCACGAGTTGGTGTGCGTAGGGCAGGAACCGAGCCAGGGGCAGACCCGCAGAGATCAAGAATTCGACCGTGCGGTGTACCGCCTGCTCCGCTGCGGGAACGGCATCAACCAAGCGGTTCTGAAGTCGCTGGGCCATTGCCTCCCACCGCGGTGTCATCACGTCCGGCTCATCGGCGACCGCCAGGACGACGCGGAAAACGGCCAGACGAGGCAGCTCACCGAAACCGGTGGTTGCGACCGATTCCACGATGTCGTCGACGCGGTTGGCCAGCGTGCGCTGACCCGGCCGGTGAGTCAGCGCGGATATCACCTGGTCGGCATCCATCCGTACGCCCTTGCGGTTGAGCCTGGTGTAGACCTCCACCGCCTGCTCCAGGTCACCGCCTTTGATTGTGATCAGGCTGAGCTTGTAGCCCTTGATGCGCTGAACGACCCGATCCGCCTCGCGCACCAGCCGATCCGCCCTGTCCCGGCCCACGCGATACTCCAGGTTGCGTGAGAAGTTCAGGAAGTCGAGGGTGTTCGCCACTGAGCGGACAGGGAGAAAGTTGTCCGGTGCCGGAGCGGGTGGAGTGCCAGCTGCACGGTGGTGGCGGTAGCGCTCGGTGTCACTCCTGGGCGAGAGGTCGCGGTAGATCCGCCACTTCCATTCGCGCTGATCGTCAGGGCGAGGCGGACGACCGAGGCGACGAAGGACACCGAAGAGCGTGGAGATCCGCTGGTGTCCGTCCAGCACATAGGACACCACCTGCCCCGGGGGTGGATCGTCGACGGTCACGTCGCCGACTTGGTCGAGTGACTCGACCTGCCTGGTGGTCTCCCATAGCAACAGGCTCCCAATCGGGTAGCCCCGCTCGACGCTGTCGAACAGGTCGAGCATCTGCTCAGGGCGCCACACGAACGGCCGCTGGAAGGCCGGCACCCGCAGCACGCCTGCGCCAACGTCATCCAGAACCGCGTCCAAATGAAGCACGGCCGGTTCGAGTCGGCTCTCGCCGCGCTCACTCAGCATGATGCCAGTGTCCTACAGGATCTCGTGGATCATTGCCAGCACCTGCCGCAGCTCGGCTACCACGTCTGGTCCTAGCTCATGAAAGTCGGCCTCGGACAACATCAGGCCCTCCGGCATCAGTGGCGAAGGCATCTTCCCATCCTTGCCTACGAAGTGAACTTTGAGATGCTTGTATCCGCGCTGCTGCGGGACCATCCCCCGGAGTTCCTTGACCTTGTCCGTGCGGTGCGGGAAGTGCCGGTCCCACACCTGGAAGGGCACATAGTTCTCGACCATCCGCCAGGTGAGCATGTGCACGTGCGGCACGCCGTCGCGCTGCGCCTGCCGGACCTTGGCGTCGTTCGGGCTAGGTTTGGCGGCATCGTCACGGTCGCTGTCGAGCAGCATCGCGACCCGAATGATCAGCGAGAAGTCCCGACACTCGTCGGCTGCCAGAGCCGGCATCTGACCGGTGCCGCCGCTGTGGCAAAACTTCAACCACCGCTTCCGAAGCGCCTGGACTACCCGCTGGTCGTCGAGGGCAGCCGCCATTGCCTGGACGAAGCCGCCGTCGCCGATTCTGTTCTCGACCACCAGCACCGCTGGCTTGCCCAGGTCATCGGCGACCGCCCCGACATTTCCCGTCGTCACCGCGAACCCCCGTCGGCTGCGAGGCCGGGCGGCGGCCGGTAGGCCACGGTCCGCTGCCGCCTCGACAGCCTTCGTGGCCCAAAGCTTCAGGTCCGGCCCTTTGATCTTGGCCGCGTAGAGCGTCGCCACGAAGGATGCGGCGCGTACCGCCTCGGGGCCGGTCGGCGACCAATCGTGACGTCCCCGTGCGACCAGCTTGAGGATCTCGATCACCGGAAGATGGTCATCGCCATCGAAGACCTCAGTGTCGATGTCAAGAAGCATCGTCGAGTCGCTCCATCTGTGCGGCAGCGAGGGCTCGGACCTCGTGGTAGTCCTGCGAGAAGTAGCCGTCGGGCCAGGTGTCGTCAAGGTTGCCTAGTTCGTCGATGTCCACCCGACGAACCACCGAGGCACCGTCCCGCTGCTCGACGACATACACCCGGACCATGTCGGCCGAGATGTCGTTGTGCTCGGCGATCCGGCGGCGTAGTCGCAGCAGCAACGTCTCGCTGTGCGTCTCGATGAGGAACTGGGTGCTCGTCGCCCTGGCGGTGTTGAGGTAGAGGTCCGCCAATTCGGCGTGCGCCGCCGGATGCAGGTGCATCTCCGGCTCTTCGATGATCTGCAAGGGCGCGAGGTCCGTAGCGCCGCGCATCTCGTCGAGGGCACACTGCACCAGAATCGGCAGCACCTGGGCCAGCCCGGTACCCGCGTCGGCCAGGTTGACCCTGACCTCGCTGTCCCGCCGGACCAGTACCGTCGACCAGAGGGTGCCGTCCGGGATCTCGGCGATCCGCCAGTCTGGCACGATCGCTTCCAGGAGTTCGTTGACTCGTGCGACCAGGGCGCCACCCGCTCGGCGGGCGTCATCCGCGAGGATGCCCTGCATTCCTTCGCCCTGCACGCCCAACAGCTTCGGTGCCCCCAGCGGCAGTCGGTGCTGCCGAGCGACCCGTTCCCGATATGGGCTGAGATATCGGATCGGGCCGGGACTTAGCTCGAAGTCGACCAGGTCCGTCAGCCCCGGCACCGCGCTCAGGTCCGGCACGAGTCCCTTGAAGGCGACCGGCAGGACAGTCCGCTCTCGTCCAACCTGTTTGATTTCGTACTCCAGTTGCTCACCCTGACGAATCTGGGGCAGCGGAGTGACGGCGATCCCGTCGATGTCGGGTGTATCGCGCTGGCCGGACGCGACCAACCGTGATGAGACGAGCATCGCCGTGATCTGCGGCGACACGATGTCCAGACTCGACACGACCGCGCTGTTGATGCTGTCCACGTACTGGATCTCGGCCTCAAGAGCAAACCTCGATCTGCCCTCGACAACCAGCCCGAGCTTTATCGGGCGTCCAGTGAGATGATCATGGTAGAGCTCTCGGAAGTCGTCCACGGTGTCCGGCCCGAGCCTGTCGAGGTCGAGCGGTGCCGTGCCGCTGGTGTTGAAGCCCGTGGCGATGACCAGCGGCGCGCGGGTCAGCACACTCTTGCCAGAGTTGTTCTTACCGAGGACCACCGTGACCGGGGCCAACTCGATCTCCTGCCGGTCCCGGAAACAGCGGTAGTTCTCCAACACGATCTTGCGCAGCGGCATTCCTAGATTTTTACCACAGTAAGTGACGACGCAGGTGCCCTCCCGTCGTCCACTCCGGACGGGAGGCGCGCCGACGCCTGCGACGCTCAAATCCAGACGTTGGCTTACGGGGCGAACGTTAGGGCGTTCCCGCAGCGTCTGCTATCAAGGGCATGCCGACCAATCGATGCCATCGGCGATGATCGCTCACCAGAGGAGTACCCATGAGCCGGACTGTCCTTGATGTGGATGACAAGCTATTGGCCGAGGCCGGCCAGATCCTCGGCACCGCGACGACACGGGCCACCGTCGACGCGGCCCTCAAGGCTGTCGTCGACCTGGAGAATCGGCGACAGTTCGCCGACTGGCTCAAGAGCGGAGGGCTTCCCGATCTGACGGGTCCCGTCGAGACCCATGAGAAGCCGACGCCGCCTACTCCAGCAGGCTCTTGATGTCGGCGGCGGTGAACTGCGCGGAAGCGAACTCGCCGCCGTCCAGGACGCTGCTGAACAGCTCCGCCTTACGCGCCTGCAACGCCATCACCTTCTCCTCGATGGTGTCCTTGGCGACCATCCGATACACCATGACGTTGCGGGTCTGGCCGATGCGGTGCGTCCGGTCGACCGCCTGGTTCTCCGCAGCCGGGTTCCACCACGGGTCGAGCAGCAGGCAGTAGTCGGCCTCGGTGAGGTTGAGGCCGAAGCCACCGGCCTTGAGGCTGATCAGGAAGACCTGGTTGCCGCCGTTCTTGAATCCGTCGATGACGGCAGCCCGGTCCCGGGTGGTCCCGTCCAGATAGCTGCAGCTGATCCCGGCCGCCTCCAGTCGCTGCCGGGCCGCGCCGAGGAAGCGGGTGAACTGGCTGAACACCAGACTCCGGTGCCCCTCGGCGACCAGGCTGGAAATCCGTTCGGTGAGCACGTCCAGCTTCGTCGCCGGCACATTCTGGTGCTTCGGGTCGACCAACGCCACGTCGAGGCTCGCCTGCCGCAGCAGCGTCAACGACCGGAAGATCTCGAACCGGTTCTTCTCCAGGTCACCGAGGAGACCGAGGACCTTCTGCCGCTCCCGCTGCAGGTAAGCCTGATAGACCCGGCGGTGCCGGCGGTCCAACTCCACCTCGATGACCTGCTCCTGCTTGGCCGGCAGGTCGGCCGCCACGTCCGCCTTGCGTCGGCGCAGCATCAGCGGCCGGATCCGGCGGCGTAGCTGGGCGAGCCGGTCCGGGTCCCGCTCCTTCTCGATCGGGTTGCGGTAGTAGTCGGTGAACCGGTCGGCACGGGGCAGCAACCGGCGCAGTGATCGAGCAGAGCGCCCAGAGCTCCCCGAGGTGGTTCTCCATCGGCGTGCCCGTGATCGCCAGCTTGAACGGGGCCGGCAGAAGCTTCGCACAGCGGTGCGCCTGGGACTGCGCATTCTTGACGAACTGCGCCTCGTCGAGGATCAGCCCGGCCCACTCGATGGTGCGATAGTCGTCGTACTCCAGCCGGAACAGCGTGTACGAGGTGACCACGATGTCCGCGCCGGCAGCCACCTCAGCCAGGGGTGCGCCGCGCCGGGCAACAGTCTGGGTGACCGCCCGCACGTCCAGCTCCGGTGTGAAGCGGGCCGCCTCGCTCGCCCAGTTGGCGACGACGCTGGCAGGCGCGACCACCAGAAACGGTGACTCGGCGCGCGCGTGGCAGATCAGCGCCAACGTCTGCAGGGTCTTACCGAGCCCCATGTCGTCGGCGAGAACGCCGCCGAGGCCGTGATCGTGCAGCGTGGCCAACCAACGGAAACCATCCTGCTGGTACGGGCGCAGTTGCGCCCGTACCCCCGCCGGGATCTGCTGTTCGGCGGTGGGTGCCGCCTCGCTGAGCGCGCGTACCGACCGCTGCCAGGCCGCGGCCTGGCCGGTGACCTCACCCAGCTCGGCCAGCTCGTCCCAGAGCCCGGCCTGGAATCGGCCGACCCGCAGCACCCCGGGTGGGGCGTCCGCGAGTGCCCGGGATTCGGCGATCAAATCCCGCAGCTGCTGGAATTCCGGTCGTTCGAGTGCGAAGTAAGTGCCGCTGGGCAGGATCAGGTACTGCTGCTCCTGAGCGAGCGCCGCGAAGAGCGCGACGAAGTCGACCTGCTCACCACCGACGGTGACCCGCACCGACAGGTCGAACCAGTCATGCTCGCCGGGCTCACCGCCGTCGGCGAAGGTGATGGTGGGCGCGGCGTACGTCTCCTGGTAGTCGTCGAGCGCGCCGTCCGGTGGGGTGACCAGCTCGACACCGTCCAGCTCGGCCAGTCGCGGAAGGACGTCACTGACGAACCGGATCAGGGCGTCACCGGAGAGGCTCGCCGAGGCTGCCAGTCGAGGCCCGGTCGAGTCCAGGAGCTCGGGCACCGGCTTGGCGACCAGGTCGACGACCTGCCGCAGGAGCTCCGCGCGGCGTTCATCCGCGACGGCAGACATCCCGTCCCGCAGCGGCTCGGGATGGCGTCGGCCCCCGACGACACGATGCCACTCCCAGGCCACCCGGAGACGCTGGTCGGGCTCGGGGCTCGCTGTCGCGGTCAGGGTGGCCGGCCCTACCGTCGGAAGCTGAACGGCCGGATCGGCGGCGAACACCTCGACCTGGCGGAGCAACTCCGGATAGAAACGGTCGAAGAACTGCTGCTCCTCGGCAGCCGGAATCCGGATGGCCGGCCCGCCGAGCGCCCGTAGCATTCCCGGCTGCAACGTCCCGGCCAGCGGCGCCAACCAGAGCGCCGGTACGCCGGCTCGGGCGTCCGGCCCGCTGAGCTCCGCCAACCCGGCGAGGCCGTGCGCCGGCTCGCCGACGAGGAGTACGCGTGACACGGGGATCGGGGCGCCACCGGCCGACAGCGTCGGTGCCAGCACCAGCTCTCCATCAGCCCGATCGACCTGGACCGAGAGCCGGGCCGGACGACCCAGCACGACCGGCCCGGCACGCTTACCGGCCTGCACCAGTGGCAGCCCAGCCTCGTCCGCCTCGGCCAGCAGGTCCCAGATTCGCCGGCTGGCGAACTCGTGCAGCGCGAACGCCCGCCGATGGCCGTCGTAGTAGTGGTAGGGGTCGTTGCCCGTACTCCCCAGTCGGGCGATCTCGACGAGCAGTCGACGGTGCCGCTCGGTCTGCCCCGACCGGCCGAAGTAGGCGTAGCTCAACGTTGACCAGCTGATTCCAGATCGCACCCAGCCGGTGCGGCCCGGCAGCACCGGCCGTAGGTCGACCTGGAATCCCGCGCCGCCGTCCGAGCCCTGGGAGACAACGTCGAACTGCAGGCCGAGACCGGGTGGCTCCGACTCCGGCACAGCCGGCGGCGGGGCGACGTCCCGGACCAGTGCGGAGACCGCCCGCTCCCAACTCGCCGTTTGCCGCACCGGGCGGGGTTTCCGGGGCTCGACCGCAATGAGTGTCGCGAGCACCAGGGCGACAAGGTGCGCACACCCGGCCTGCCCGCACCCGCAGGAGCCATCCAACGCCTCGACCATGCCGTCGGGTGTCCAACAGCACCGTCGCCGCCACCCGGCCGGTTGCGCTGCCGTCGAGCCGACCGTGCGCCTGACCGGTTTCCGGATCCCACTGGATGTCCAGCAGTTCCCCGTGCTCGAGCAACTGGCGTGCCCGCACGAACGCCCGGGTGCCGACAAGCTCATAGAGCGCGGCCTCGGCCGGGCTCAGGGCGAGCTTCGCCACGACTCAATCCCTTCGCTGGCGGACGACTCGATCCAGTCGTCGGCGAGCCACAACGACTGGCTGGCCAGTGACGTAAGCGGCAACTGCACCCCGTCCAGCATCGCCGGGTCAGGTCGACGGGCCGGCACCAGCAGCAGTCGGGCCGCCGGTCGAGACCTGGTCGGATCGGCCAACTCCTGGAGCAGCCCGAGCTGCCCGTACCGGGCCAGCGGCGCCGCCTCGGTGATCAACACCGGTCGGTCGGCTGCGGCGATTGCTTCGTTGACGGCCGGCACCACCTGGTGTCGGACCAGATCCACGAGGCTGCGGAAGTCGGCATCCAAAGCCGAGCCGTTGTCCGCCGCCACGATCGCCTCCCACGGAAAGCCCAGCGAACGCAAGCGCTCCAGCAGGATCGCCGTGACATCCACCTCGGCCACCGGCAGCCGGGCCAGCAGTGCCCGCCGGGCTGGGCCGAGCCGCCGCCATGGCGCCAGCACCGCGAGGAAAGACCGCCGCTCGATGGCCGAGGCGATTTTCTGGGCCACCTCATCGGTGGCGGTAGGCCCAAGCAACGGCGCGTGCGTGGTGGCCATTCGGGTGCCGGTCACCGAGGCGGGCATGCTCACCGGCCCGTACACCCGGTCCTGTGCGTGCCAGGTCAGCGGCACCTCGGCCGCCGCGAGCAGGTCAGTCAGGGCGGGGCGGTCCGGCACCCGCTCCGCCCGGGGAAAGCGGCTCTGCACCCGGTCACGGATCTGCTGCGGCCCGAGCCGCTGGCCGATCAGGCCACCGACCGACAGCCGCAGCGCGCGCTCCGCCGACATGCCCACCGGGTAGAGCTGCCCCTGCGCATTGACGTCGACCCGGTCGTTGCTCCCGATCGCGGCGAGTTGCAACAAGCGCAGGTCGGCTACCGCAGGCATGCCGGCCGGCGAGGGCAGCCGGCGTAGCTCCTCGACAGCGCGCTGCCGGGTCGGCAGCGGGTCAGCGTCAGCCAACTCGACGGCTCGGCCGCCCAGCGCCACCACGTACCCGAGGAAGTCAGCGGCGGTGACGTCGGACGCCGGATCGTCCGGCTCCCGACCGACCAGGACGGTGCTGGAGGTACGGAACCGCTGGATGGCCAACCGGGCGTCCCCGCCGGTGCTCAGCTCAGCCTCGACGGCAGCGCGGACCAGCCCGACCGCCTGCGGCAACCGCTTCGGCGCGGCAGTGTAGGAACCGCGGGCCGCGATCAACGACTGGGCCAGTTCCTCGGCGGACATCACCGCGCCGCGGGCGTCGAGCAACGCCACGAGTTCGTTGCGTACCGCCTCCAGTGCGGGGTTACCCAACCACGTCTTGGCCTGCGCGCTCAACAGCTTGGATATCTGCGGCTGACTCCGGCCGGTGGCTCGCGCTGCCTCGCTCTGAGCCGGCCAGCACAGGAATGTGCCATCGTCGGCGGGCGCCTGCCCGAGCAGCACGGCCACCGTCCGGTGGTTGCGTGACGTGGTGGCCGGCAGCAGGGTCACACAGAGCGCCTCGACGCCCTGTGCCAGCGGCTGCTCCTCGGTGGGAGTCGGCTCGCTGTCGCCGGGCAGCACCGCCCGCAGCGTGCGTGCCTGGGCAAGGATCTCCTTACGGGTGGCGTCCGGCACCCCCTTGGCCCTGGTCAGCTCCGATGGCTCGGCGTCCAGCAGGTCACCGACGGTGTGCATGCCCAGCCGTTCCAGCGCCGAGCGGGCCCGCGCGGTCAGCTCCGTCACCTCCAGCGGTGACTCACGGGTCAACCCCACCACCGCAGGCAGCGGCCCGACCGGCGTCACGGCCGGTTGCGGGATCTGCTGGAAGATGGCCCGCCAGGCATCGGTCATCTCGTCGACCGTGTCGAACCGGACCGCCGCGTCCCTGGCCAGCGACCGGCGGAAGAACTCCACAAGCCGGTCGGCCACGGCCGGGTCGAACGCCGCCGGATCGAGGGTCACCTCATCGCTGACCACCACCGGGTTGGCATTGTCGCCCCATCGGGGCAGGGTGCCCGTCGCCATCTCGTAGAGGACGACGGCCGCCGCGAACCGCTCCGCCGCCGCGTCGTAGCGCATCCGCCGCGGCGGGCCGAGAAACGGGTCGAGATAGCCGACGGTGCCCGCGCCAATCTGGTCGGCCGGGCTCGACGACAGCGAGAAGTCGAAGACGCACAGGTGCGGCTGCTTGTCCTTCGGGCGGGGCCGGGCCGCCAGGTTGGCGGGCTTCAGGTCACGGTGCCAGACGCCCTGCCCGTCGAGATAGTTGACGATGTCGAGGAGGTCCCGCCCATACCGCTCCAGCAGGTCCAGCGCCAATCGACCGCCACGCAACTCCTCGGCGAGGGTGCGCGCCCCGGCGCACTCCATCAGCAGCGCGGTCCGGCCACCGACCCGCACCGGCCCCTTGACCAGCGCCGCCACCTGGGGATGCTTCAAACCCCCGAGGGTACGGGCCTCAGCGGTCAGCCGTTCCTCGTGCTGTTCGTCGCGGGCCACCTTCAACACGAGCGGGCGCGACTCCCCCTCCCGGGCGACCAGGAGGGCCACCGCGGTGGCGCCGGAACCGAGGCGGTCCCTGACCTCCAAGCCGCCGTCGAGCACGTCACCCCGGTGGGCCGAAAGCGGGTCGGTCACCGGCTCTGGCTCCGGTGCGGTCAGCTTCTCCCAGACCTCTTCCACATCACTGCGGAAACGGGAAACGCTGGATAACCGGTGGCCCGGGTCGCCCCGGGTCGCGTCGTAGACCAGCTTGACCAAAATGTCAGGCATGCCATCGACTGCGGCGTCCAGGTGCAGGCCGCTGTCCCGAACCGCGTTAACCAACTCCTCCGGCGTAGCGGCCGGCGCAGCCCCGGCGAAGATCCGGTACGCCAGCGCTCCGAGCGAGAACACGTCGAGCTGGTGGCCCGGCATTCGGGTGGCGTTCTCGGCCTCCGGCGCCTGATAACGACGGACCTCGTCATCGAAGAACAGCTCCAGGCTGGCTGGGTCGCTCGAGGTGCCGAGACGGGTCAGTTGAGTCGTGGCGGCCAACCGACCGCCGGTCTGCCAGTCGGTGACCACCAGTGTCGGGCGCGACCCGTCCGGATCGCCGACATAGATCGCCCGAGGTGAGAGCGCCCGGTGAGCCAGTCGGCGAGAGTGCGCGTAGTCGATGATCTCGGCGAGATCCTGCACCAGCTGCAGCCGCTGGGCCAACGTCAACGCGTCGCCGCGCCGGAGCAGCCACTGGTCGAGGCGTACCCACTCCTGCTGGTGGTCGAAGACGACCGCCGGCCCCCACGAATGCTCGACCAGGTCGTGCGCCCGGGCCACTCCCGGATGGTGGATGCCCTGCAGGAGGCGGAACTCCCGCTCCGCCGCCTTGCGGATCGCCGGCACCTCGTGCTCGGCAGCCCGACTGGTCAGGTAGAACCGCACCCGACGCACGAGCGAGGCGTCCAGCGTGTGGCCGGCGAGGAAATCCTGCCAGCCGAGGCCCTCCGCGAACGGCTTCGGATGCAGCAGCAGTTGGCCGACCTTGCGGTCCGCCACCGACGGCCGGATCTTCGCGCCGCGCACCAGCTCGACGATCTCCCGCCCACGCGCCTCGTCCACCAGGTGATCGGGATTACGGGGCACGGCCAACAACAGCTTCTTCAAACCGGGCAGGCCGGAGTCGTGACCCTCCAGCCCGTAGATGTGTTGACTGCCGATCGCGTCGAGGTCAGCTCGCATCGCCCGCGCGTGGAGGAACACCGCAGCACCGACGTAGGGCGTTTCACGCTGCCGCCCGTGTTGCTTGGCGTAGTAGCGAATGAGGCTGGCCAGCCGCTTCGCCTTCCGGTTGGCCAGGATGTACGGATTGTCCTCGGGGATGAGCCGGGAGTTCGGCGCCCGTCGAACCCACTGGGTACCGTCACCGCGAATCTCGCCCTGCCAGTGCTTCAACTCCAGGACGTAGAGACCGCTCGGCGTCAGCACCAGGGCATCGACCTCGTTGATCGAGCCGTCGGCGCCGACGAACTCGACGTTCGTCCAGACGTGGAACGGGTCGGTGTCGGGCAGGTAGCCGGCCAACTCGCGCAGCCCGTCCTGCTCCCAGACATACGAGCTGGAGTTGATCTCCTCCCAGCGCGGTGAATCCTCCCGCATCCGCCGATCCTTCCACCCCGGCCGTCGATGTTCCGGCTCAGTCTGCGCACTTTACCGTTTCGACGCCTGATCAGCGGAGACCACCGCTCCGCGCACTTAGTGCAGCTAGCCAAACACCGTCTGTATCAATAGACTTCGCTCGACGTCCTTCCCAACCCCTCCGGGAGGTCGCCATGGGCACCTCGACCCGTCTATCAGGTCCGAAGAACGGCAGCTGGACTGCCGCCAAAAGCCGCCTGCGCACCTGGACGCCTGACGCCACCAGCCGTCCTGACCAGCTACTCCGGCATGACCAACAGCGCGCCGAGGCGATCGCGGCCCAGTACCAGCGAGCGTTGCGAGACGCCCTGAACGCAGATCCGGAGGCGTTCGGCATTCGTGCGGCAGCCGAGCAGGCCGGCGGACGGCTGATTGAGCTGCTCGATGACCTCGGGCGAGCGGATCTTTCGCTGGTGGGGGACTTGGCCGCGGGGGATGACGCCGACGAGGTCGTCCGGCGGTTCGTCGGCCAGGTCGCCGGCGATGGGCAACTCATCGTGGACGCCGCCGTCCGCCGGGCCGCGCGACGCGTCGCGGAACACCTCGTGACGCAGGACGGACCGCTCGTCGATCCTGGCCGCCCAAAGCCGGTCACCGGCGAGCTGTTCTGCGCGTTGTATCGGGCGTTCTTCGGTGAGGTGGTCGGCGAGTTCGTACACATTCTCATCGCGGAGAACGTCAAGATCGCCGTGCCGGCGCTGGTCATCCTCGACCCGACCGATGTGGTGGCTGGCTTCGTTGCCGATCAGGTCGTCAGGGTCCTGCCCAACCCCTGCGCCGAAGCGGTCGACCGTGGGCCCGAGCCACCACGGCTCGCCGACGTCGCCAAGGACCTGCTGACCACCACCGTGACTGAAGCCCTAGGGCTCGGCAACAGCGGGCTGGAGCTGGCGGCGTGAGCCGGGCAAGCTTCGCGTATCACTACGCAGCCCGGGGCGGAGTGTCCACCGATCGGAAGCGGGAGACCATCGGATGGCCGCTGCTTGAGCACGCCGACCAGCGTTTGCAGACATTGGCCGAGGTGCCCCAGGACCGCCCGGACTGGGCGCAGGACCTGCTGCAGATCGCCCGAGCCGTGTACCTGGCCGACAAGCTGTCGCTGCGCGATTGCGCCGCCGGACCACCTATCCCGAGGTAGGAGAGGTGGCCCTGTTCTCCGGAGGGCTCGATTCCACCGCCTGGGCAGCAGAGCGCGCCAAGGTCGCGGCCGGCCCCCTCCTGCTCGTCTCCTATTTCGAACCCCAGTGGGCCAGCCAGCAGGACCAGACTCTCCGCGCGATCGAGAGCTCGGCCTGTCGCGACATCGAGCAGCTCAAGGCGTCGCAGCAGGTCCGTCTCACCAGGAAGCTGGAAAAATCTGCGCGTACCCGCGGGCTGCTCTATCTCGCCACCGCCATCTACCTCGCTGCCGCCCACGGGGTGCCACAGGTGGTCGTACCGGAGAACGGGCAGCTCGCCGTCAATCCCCCGCTCACACCGGCCCGGGTAGCCGCCTGCTCCACGAAATCTGTACATCCCGGGACACTGCACCTGCTCAACTCGTTGATCGACGCTCTCGGTGGCGGGGTGACCGTCGTCAACCCGTACCTGAACCTGACCAAGGGAGAGGTTTGCCAGCAGGCCCTGGACGCTGGTCTGGCCCCGGCGACCCTCACCCACGCCACCATCAGCTGTGGGCACCCACCTCGGGACCGACCGGGTGCCGAGCACTACCACTGCGGGACCTGTTACCCCTGTCTGGTACGCCATTCCGGTCTGCTTGCCGCACTGGGAACCGACAGCACCCCGTACAAGACGGATGTCTGGAAGTTAGGCGACCGGGAGAAGGCTGCCGTCGATCGACGGGCGCTGCACCGGTGGTTGTGCCGCCCTATCTCCGTTCGAGACCTGACGACCGACACGCCGTTGCCGGACACCGTCAAACCCGGGCCGCTGCTAAGGGTGGTGGAGCGCGGTCGGACGGAACTTGCGCAGATGTTCGCTCGGCACGGCCAACCGATCACATCCACCAAGACGCCGCCTCGTCGACTGGCATGGGCAGGCTAACGAGGGGTAAGAGCCGGGGATGAGGGCGAGTTTCCGGCTTGGCCGGATCGCGGGTGTGCCGATCGGGGTCAACTGGAGCGTTCTGGTCATCTTCGCGCTGATCGCGTGGGGGCTGGCCGCCAACCAGTTCCCCCGCTCGTACCCCGATCGGTCACCGGTGGCGTACGCCCTCGCGGGCCTGGCCGCGGCGGTGGTCTTCTTCGTCGGTCTGCTCGCCCACGAGGTGTCGCACGCGGTGGTGGCGAAGCGCAACGGGCTGGAGGTCGACGGCATCACGCTGTGGTTGTTCGGCGGGGTGGCCGAGCTGCGGGGCGAGCCGCGCGACCCGGGCGCGGAGCTGCGGATCGCCGGCGTCGGCCCGCTGGTCAGTCTGCTGATCGGGGCGTTCTTCGGTGCCATCGCGGTGCTGTTGGCGCTGGTCGGGCCCGGCGGGCTGCTCTTCGGGGCGGTGGCGTGGCTGGCCGGCATCAACGTGCTGCTGGCCGTCTTCAACGTACTGCCGGCCGCGCCGCTGGACGGCGGTCGGTTGCTGCGCGCCGCCGTCTGGAAGGCCACCGGTGACCGGACTCGTGCGTCCGTGGTCGCGGCCCGCGCCGGTTGGGTGCTGGGGGTGCTGCTGATCGGCCTCGGGCTGTGGCAGTTCCTGTCCGGGGTCGGGTTCGGTGGGCTCTGGCTGGCGCTGATCGGCTGGTTCCTGATCGGCGCCGCCGGGATGGAGGAGCGGCAGGCCCGCACCGGCAGCGCGTTGCGGGGCATCCGGGTCGGCGAGGTGATGACGCCGCAGCCGCAGACCGCGTCGGCGGAGATGACGGTGGCCGACTTCGTCGACCACTACCTGTTCGCGTACCGGCATTCGGCACTGCCCCTGACCGAGGAGGGCCGGCCGACCGGCCTGGTCACCCTGGACCGGGTGCGGGGCGTACCGGCCGACCGGCGGGCGTCGACCAGCCTGGCCGAGGTGGCGTGCCGGGCCGACCAACTGGTCCTCGCCCAGCTCGGGGAGGAGCTGAACGACCTGCTCCCCCGGCTCAGCGAGTGCGCCGACGGCCGCGCCCTCGTGGTGGACGACGACGGCCGTCTGGCCGGCATCGTCTCCCCCAGCGACATCAGCCGCGCCGTCCAGCGCGGCACCCTGCGCACCCCGGCCGGTCAGCGCGGGAAGTAGCGGTCCAGCAGGTCGGTGCGGAACTTTCCGGTCGGATCCAGGTGGGTCAGCAGGGCCGTGGCGTCGTCGTACCTCGGGTAGCGGGCGGCCAGCTCCGCCGGGTCGGTGACGAAGACCTTGCCCCAGTGCGGGCGGGGCGCGAACGGTGCCAGGCGCTCCTCGACGGCGGCCAGGACCGGCAGCACCGCGGTGGCGTCGTCGATCCAGGTGAAGTGCACGACGAAGCTGTCCCGCCGGTGGTTCGGGCTGAGCCACAGCTCGTCCGCCGCGACCGTCCGCAGCTCACACACCTGCAACACCTCGGCGATCAGGTGCGCCACGTCGTCCAACGCGGCCAGCGCCTCGATCGCCGCCGAGCGGGGCAGGTGGTACTCGGACTGGAGCTCGTCGCCGCTGCTCGGGGTGAAGCCGAGCTTGAAGTGCGGCAGTCGTTCGTGCCACGGGCCCGGCGCGCCGAGCTGCGGGGTGCAGTTCTCCGCCGGCATCCCGAGCACCGGGTGCCGGGGCTCGTTCGCGGCCGTGGTGCCCAACCAGTCCGCCTCCGGCGGCGGCTGGTCCACCACCTGCTTGCGCCACACCTCCCGCAGTCGCGGCGTACGCCAGTCGGTGAAGACACTCACGCTGTACGCCGAGCCGAGCGCCTCGTCCAGCGCCTCGCGGGCCAGGTCGAGGCGGACGTACTGGCGCAGCTCGAAGGTCGGCACCACGTCCAGGGTGACCCGGGTGACCAGGCCGAGCGCGCCGAGCCCGACCACCATGCCGGCGAACGTGTCCCCGTCGGTGTCGCGGTCCACCCGGAGCAACTCGCCGTCGGCGGTGACCAGCTCCAGCGCGGCGACGGAGGTCGCCAGGTTGCCGTGGGTCTGGCCGGAGCCGTGGGTGGCGGTGGCCACCGCGCCGGCCACCGAGATGTGCGGCAGCGAGGCGAGGTTCGCCAGCGCGTACCCCTGGGTGTGCAGGTGTCGGGCAACGTCGCCGTAGCGCAGCGCGCCGGCGACGGTGACCCGCCCGCGCTCCGGGTCCACCTCGATCCGCGGGGGCAGACCGGCCAGGGTGACGAGGTCGCCGTCGGTGTCGCCGAAGCGGTTGAAGGAGTGCCCGGTGCCGACCGCCCGGATCCGGTCGCTGCCGGCGACGAGCCGGCGCAGCTCGTCGGTGGACGTGGGCCGGTGGAACGCCCGCGCGGAGTAGCGCACGTTGCCGGCCCAGTTGCGGCGTGGCACGTCCACGGCCGGCTGGCCGCTTCGGTCTTGCGCGATCATGTGGCGGTCTCCCGATCGGTGGACTGGTGGTCGGCCAACGCGGCGACGAGGGCGTCCAGAGCGGCCTCGGTCGCCAGCGTGCCGTACCCCCGCTGGGCGACCGGCAGGCCGGCGGCGCGGAGGCGTTCGATCTCGCCGCGCGCCGCCTGCCGGGTCTGCGCGTCGCCGGACACCAGGGCGTCCTGGCCGCGCCGGATCAACCGGTCGACCTGGTCCATCCGGTAGCCGCGCAGGCCGGTGGGGAGGTCCGGGTCGGCGAAGGCGGCGCGGCGCAACGCGGGCAGATCCACGAAACGGTCGCCGGCGTAGCGGGTGAGCGCGGCCGACACCTGCTCGGGTTGCTCGCGGACCTGGTCGAGGACGAGCAACTCGATGGCGGGCCGGCCGTCGATCGGATGGCGGGCGGTCACCGGCTCGAGCGGCACGTCCGGCGCGGGCACCAGCAGCAGCCGGGGCGGCTCCGGACGGCCGTCGCGCCGGGGCGGCTCGTCGAGGACCACGGCGTCGACCTCGGCCCACCGGATCGACCGGCGCAGGCCGGGCCGGCGGATGGTGAGCCCGTCCGCGCCGATCCCGAACCGGAACGGCCGCAACGCGCTGACCAGCGCGACGACACCGAGGGCGATGGCACCGACCGCGATGATCGTCCGTAGCAGCGCCCCGTCGCGGGGCAGGGCCAGCAGAACCACCCCACCGAGTACGCAGACCAGGGCGAGCACCAGGGCGCCCCGACTCCGGCGCAGTTCCACGCTCGGACCCCCGTTCATGACCGTGGCGTCGGTCCCCGCATCCTCCGACAGACCGGGCGCCACGGACACCGGACGATCGGGCACGGTTGTTCTCGCCATCGTCGGGGAACCCTACGCCCATGAGCAGCTACCGCGATCCGGCCCCACGGGGCGACGTCTTCCCCTGCGAGGAGGAGCTGGACCCGACCGGCAGCGGGATCGAGCAGGCCAGCGCGCCGCCGGCCGAGGCGAGCCATCCGTCGCCCACGCCCGGCCCCCGCCCCACACCGGCGCCCGCCCCGGCGCCGACGCCGGCACCGTCGCCCGGGCCGCCGCCGCGCGCCGCCGGGGCACAGTCCATCGTGACCCGGCATCTGGACGGTTCGGTGGAGGTGGTCACCGATCTCGACGGCGACGGCGTCGCCGACATCGTCCAGATCGACGTGGACGGCGACGGGGTCCCGGACATCACCTACGTGGACAGTGACCGCGACGGCCGGCTCGACACCGGGCTGGGCGACCCGGGCGCGGTCGGCGCCCACCGGGGCGCCTGACCGGCCGGTCCGTCTCAGAGCTTCGCCATCACCTCGCTGGCCACCAGCTCAAGGTGCTCCAGGTCGGACAGGTCCAGCACCTGGAGGTAGATGCGCTGGCTGCCGGCCTGCGCGTACCGGCCGACGGTGTCGAGCACCTCGGCGGGCGTACCGGCGAGGCCGTTGGCGCGCAGCTCGTCCGGTTCGCGCCCGATGGCGGCAGCCCGGCGGGCCACCTCGGCGTCGTCGCGCCCGCAGCAGAGCACCAGCGCGTTGGACCAGGTCATCTCGGCCGGGTCGCGCCCGACCTCGGTGCACGCGGCGCGGACCCGGTCGAACTGCGCGACCGTGTCCGGCACGGACGCGAACGGCAGGTTGAACTCGTCGGCGTAGCGGGCGGCCAGCCGAGGGGTGCGCCTCGGACCCATCCCGCCGAGCAGGATCGGCGGGCGGGGCTGCTGCACCGGCTTGGGCAGGGCCGGCGAGTCGACGATCGGGTAGTACCGGCCGTCGTAGGTGAACCGCTCCCCCGCCGGCGTGGACCAGAGACCGGTGATGACGGCGAGCTGCTCCTCCAGGCGGTCGAACCGCTCACCCAGCGCCGGGAACGGGATGCCGTACGCGGTGTGCTCGTCGGCGTACCAGCCGGTGCCGATGCCCAGCTCGACCCGGCCGCCGCTCATCTGGTCGACCTGCGCCACGGTGATCGCGAGAGGGCCGGGCAGCCGGAAGGTGGCGGCGGTCATCAGCGTGCCGAGCCGGATCCGGCTGGTGTCGCGGGCCAGGCCGGCCAGCGTGGTCCAGGCGTCGGTGGGGCCGGGTTCGCCGCTGGCGTCGCCCATCCTGAGGTAGTGGTCGGAGCGGAAGAACGCTCCGTACCCGGCGTCCTCGGCGCACCGGGCCACCGCGAGCAACTGGTCGTAGCTGGCGCCCTGCTGGGGTTCGGTGAAGATCCGCAGTTCCATGATCCCGAGCATAGGTCGCGGATCGGCTGTGCCGGCTCACCCTGCGAGCTGCGCGACACGTACACCGAACGGCTCGGCGGGGTGTGAGCCCGCGGCCCGGCGGCCCCGGTGACCCGGGGCCGCCGGGATCCCTCAGATGAACGGTCGGGTGCCGTACGCGCTGTGCAACGCGGCCAGCCCGGCCTCCTTGGGCGAGAGAGTGCCCCACCCGGAGTTGAAGTAGTTGGTCTGGGTGATCCGTGGCCCACGCTCGGCGTTGAGCTGCGCGATGGCCGCCGGGACGGTGGCGATCCAGCCCGACTGGTTCGGGATCTCAGCCGAGCGCACCCCCCACTCGGCGATGATCACCCGACGGGACAGCGCCACCGGGCCGAGGTCGGCCACCGCCCAGTCCTTCGTACGCCGGAAGCGGCCCAACGCCGTGTGGCTCGCGTCGGTGGCGTAGACGTTCCACTGGAGGAAGTCCAGGCGCGACATCAGCGACTCCGGGTGGGTGCGCTGGAAACAGGCCCGGTCGAAGCCGCCGACTCCGACCGAGAAGGTGGTCCCGGCGGGCAACGTCCGGGCCTTGAACCAGGTGAGGATGTAGTTGATGGCCTGCACCGCCCGCCAGTCGGACCCTTCCCAGGTGTACGCCTTGCCGGCCTCGGTGGTGCCGAACTCGTGGTCGGTGTCCAGCTCGGAGGCGATCTGGATGTTCACCCCGAAGCCGAGCGTCCGGTACTGCGACAGGGCACGGGCGAACAGCCCGTCACACTGACCGTCGACGACCTGGTTGTATCCGTACGCCTTCGGCCAGGTGGTGCCGGGGCGCTGCTGGATGGTCATCGACGGCGCCGGCACCGTGTAGCTGGTGCCGTCCACGGTGAAGGTCTGCGGCCCGCTCGGAGCGCCGTAGTGCTTCAACTCCAGGACCATGTTCATCTGCACGCCGGCCTTGCCCAGGTTGATCAGCCACGGCCGGTTGTAGCCGGGGAAGATGTATCCGTCTGCGAAGCTGCGGTACTGGGTGAGCGAGCGGAAGTTCCCGCCGGCCATGTCGGCGCTCGGGTCGGCACCCCCGGAGAGGTAGTAGCCGCCGAGCACCGACTGACGCAGCTCGTAGTCGGCGGTGGCGGTCGCGGTGTGTCCGGCGACGTCACGGACCTGGACGGTGACGCGGGGCATCACGCCACCGCCCGGTAGACGGCGACGGCGCCGTTGTCGGAGACCCGGTTCCAGGTACGCCCGGAGTCGTCGCTGACGGTCACGGTGAGCGGGTCGATGATTGCGGTGACCTTGACCGGCGCGCTGCTGTTGCCCTGCGCGTCGGCGACCACGAGGGTGATGGTCAACGGTTTGGTGTCGGCGTCGGAGTAGGTGATCGTCAGCAGCATCTGCTCACCCGGTTCGTACGCGGGTGCGTTGAGAGCTGCGGTCGCGATGGGACTGGCCATGTCGGACCCTCTCTGTTCGGGTCCCGCCGTGGGTCGGGCGTACGGAAGCGACACCGACTCCACGCGGAGTCCTCGGTGGCGAAAGACCGGCGGGCGCGAAAGCGGCGCCTGACTGCCGGCGGTGAATGACGTCCTTGTCCCGGTGGGCGATACACCGCTGCGGGCGCCCGTAGCGGTGGGCGGGGTGGGCGGGGAGGCACCGGCGCGGACGATGCTGTCCGCGTCGGGCCGGAGGAATGGGATGTAGCCCGACATCCGTCCGCCTCTTCCCCTGCCCCAACAGTGCTCCACCAGGGGCTTTACCGTCTTGTCCGGTTCGCGACAGTGCTGCCGACTTGCCCATCAATAGGGCGGACTGCGGACCGGGTCGGCGGCCCGGACGGCCGCGGTTGGTCCCGGCCCGGCCGGAGGGCCGGGCCGGGACCATCTCAGCGGACGCCGAACGCGCGGATCACCGTCTGGGTGACGGAGCCGTGCTTCGCGGCGTCGGTGGCGGTCGCCCGGACGCTGACGAACCGGGCCGACCTCGGGGCGTCGAGCGTGCCGGAGCGGTCGAGCTTCCGCCACGTGCGACCGTCGTCGTAGGACACCTCGACGCGGGTCGCCGAGCCCAGCGGCCTGCCGTCGATCCGGCTCGCGGTGACCCCGAGCCGGGCATGCCGCGACGCCACACCGGACCGGCTGGTCGCCACCTGGTAGTCGAGTTGCACCAGGTCGAACGGAACGGACTCCACGTGCTCCAGGTCCGGTGCCGGGGAGTGGAAGGCCCACTCGGTGTCCGTGCGGGTGCTGTACGGCGTCACGCTGCCGTCGTGGGAGGTCTGCACGACCATCCGCAGGGACTTCGCCGCCGTACCGACCTCGGCGATCAGGATGTCCCCGTCGGCCCTGCCGAGTTCGGTGCCGCCGTCGTGGAGCGCGATGGTCTGGGTCGCACCCCCGGCCAGGATGCCCTGGTGGTGGGGGTCGCCGTCACCGAAGGCGGGGATGCCGAAGACGCCGACGAGTTCACCGATCCGCGCCGGGGCCGGGAACGGGCCGTCGTCGAAGAGCCGGGGCCGACCGATCGGCGCGAACCAGGAGGTGGTCGTGGTGTGGCCGGTCGGGTACGAGTGCGCGTCCGACAGGATCATCATCTCGGGTGCGCCGGCCTGCTCACGCCACTCCCCACTGGACACCCAGTCGGTGCGCCGGCCCTGCACCGGGATGGGCACGATCGGCCCGACGAGGGATGAGCCGGGCCGGTCGGGGTGGGCGTCGCTGCGGGTGAGGTAACCGGCACCCGCGCTGCGGCTGCGGAAGTCCTGCTCCACGCGGGCCAGGTCGCGTTCGCGCGGCCGCCAGGTGAGGTCGGCGGGGATCGCGCCGGAGTGCCACCGGTTGAGGTCGTAGACGTAGCGCGGCTCCGGATGCGACTCCACGGTGACCGTCGACCGTCCGAGCAGGGTCAGCAGGCGCTCCCCCGGGTCGCGGGCGATGGCGGCGACCGGCAGCGGCGTACTCGGGTCGCCCACCTCCCACCAGGCGTCCAGTCGGCCCGGACCGGTGTTGACGATGAGGAGCATCGTCGCGCCGGCCCGGTGGGCGGCGTCCGCCTGCGCGATCGCGGTCGGCACGTCGACGTACCGGACGACGGCCACCTTGCCGCGGGCCGGTGCGAACGACCCGCCGGGCGGGATCAGCACCGCGCCCTGCCGGTAGACGCCCTCGGGGAGTCTCGACGAGCCGGACTGCGAGAGCAGATCGTCGAAGCGTTCACCGGCCGCGGTGAGCGACAGCATCGGCTCGGTGGAACTCCAGCGGGTGCCGAACGTGAAGGCGCCCTGGGTGACCTTGCGCCCGGTCGGCGTCGCCCAGATGCTGTCGTACTGCGGGCCCAGGACGTAGTCGTCGCCGAACGGGTACCTGCCGGGGTGCGAGCGGAACAGGTCGACCCGCAGCTGCGCGAGGCTGCTCCGCGACGGGGTCACCGCGCGGGCCTGGACGAGCGTGCGGCCGTCCAGGAGCACCTCACGGTCGCTGTCGAGGACGACCTCGGGCGCGGCCAGCACGGCGCGGCCCAACGAGTGCGGTCCATTGGCGCCCGGCACGTCGGCGTACATCCACATCGCCCACGTGCTCGCGGGGAGGCGCACCGTCAGCGTTCCGCCGGCGTCGACCTCGAAGACCCTCGGGACGGTGTCGTTCAGCACGTCCTTCATGATCAGGACGCCGCTCAGCGGCTTGCCGTCCGGACCCTTGCCGGTCACCGTGAGGTTCGCGTGCTTGGCTTCCCGGTTGAGACCCACGACGGTGCGCAGGGAGACGCCGTCCGCGCCGGTGGCGCTCACCGACCCGATCGCGTACGTGCCGTCCGGCATCGGGTCGAGCGGTGCGAGCACCGTCGCCGTGGCGGTTCCCCGCGCCGGCACGGTCACCCGCTGCTGCGGCAGCGTGAACGCCGGTCCGGTGACCGCCAGGTCGAGCGTCACCGCCCGGTCGCCCGTGTTCGTGTACGTGATCGTCTGCTCGGCCTGCTGCCCCGGCGAGTACGGCCAGCGCAGCCCGGCGAAGGTGGTGCCGGTGGCGAACACCGTGGCGTGCACGGCGGCGTCCACGTCCACGCGACCGCTTCCGGCCCATTCCAGCGGATGCCGCGGCGTCGCCTTGCTGGTGCTCATCAGCGCGTCCTTGAGGCGCGCGCCGGTCCAGTCCGGGTGGGTCGCGGCGAGCAGGGCGGCCGCGCCGGCCACGTGCGGCGTGGCCATCGAGGTACCGCTCATCGTCTGGTACGCGCCCTCGCCCGCGGCCGCGTACTGGGACCTGGCGGCCAGGATGTCGACGCCCGGCCCGGTGATGTCGGGCTTCGGCGCGTTGTCGCCGTGGCGCGGGCCACGGCTGGAGAAGACCGCGAGGCGGTCCTGCGCGTCGACCGCGCCGACGGTCAGCGCCGACGCGGCCGCACCAGGCGCGCCGACGGTCACCAGGTCCGGCCCGCTGTTGCCGGCCGCGATCACGAACAGCGTTCCGGTCTCGGCGCTGAGCCGGTCGACCGCGGCGCTGAGCGGGTCGGTTCCGTCGGTCGGAGGGCCGCCCAGGCTCATGTTGACCACCCGTGCCCCTGCGGTACGGGCCGCCCACTCCATGCCGCTGATGATCCAGGAATCCTGGCCCTCGCCCTGGTCGTTGAGCACCTTTCCGATGTGCAGGTCGGCGCCCGGCGCCACACCACGTTCGGCACCGCCCGACGCCGCGCCCGTACCGGCGATCGTGGACGCCACGTGGGTGCCGTGCCCGTGCCGGTCGGTCACCTCCTCGCCGGGAACGAAGCTGGTCGCCTCCTCGATCCGGCCGGCCAGGTCCGGGTGTTCCCGGTCGACGCCGGTGTCGAGCACCGCGACGTCCACGCCCACGCCGGTGTCCCCGCCGGCCCACACCTTCGGGGCACCGATCTGCGCGGTGCTGTCCGCCAGCGCGGCGCGCACCTTGCCGTCCAGCCAGATCCGCGAGACACCACCCCGCATCGACGTGCCCGGGGCGGCGATCGTGGACCAGAACTCCCGGGAGCGCGCCACCGTGATCGCCGCGCCGCCGATGCTCTCCAGCGGACGTACCTCGGCGGCGCTCTTCGGAAGCGCCCGGGCGCCCGCCGCGTACTCGACTATCAGCGGCAGGCGGTCGGCGTGCGCGTCGTCGTAGCCGTCGGCGATCAGCCGGGTCACGTTGAACAGGTCGGCGTCGAGCAGACCGGACGCGACGTACGGCAGCGCGGCGTCCGGGTAGGCGTACGTCTCGCCGCGGAAGGTGCTGACGCGTACCCCTGCGGTGGCCTGCACGCGGGTCACCGCCGTGCCGGTCACGCTGACCTGGTCGCCGGTGATGAGCGTGACCGTACGCGACGGCGACCCGGCGGCCGGCGCGGCCGCGGCGGCCGGTGGGACGGGCAGCGGTGTGGCCATGGTGGCGGCCGTCAGCACGGCCAGTAACGAATTGACGAGCAACGCGACTCCTGTGCGGTAGGAAACGGGTGCACCAAGGCTGCAGAGAACGCATTACGGCGAGGTCAAGGCCTGCTGGCCACGTTGCGCCATGTCCACTCGCCGACAGACGGCGGGACATCCGTGGATACTGTCGAGCCATGCCGCTGACTCCGGACGACGTCGAGGTGTTCGAGCGCTCCAGGGGCCGCCTGGAGGCGATCGCCTACCGCTTGCTGGGCTCGGCGAGCGACGCGGAGGACGCGGTGCAGGACACGTTCCTGCGCTGCCAGGCCGCCGACCGGGAACACGTCGAGACGCCCGAGGCGTGGCTGACGAGGGTGCTCACCAACCTGTGCCTCAACCAGCTCACCTCGGCACGGGCCCGGCGGGTGACCTATGTGGGCACCTGGCTGCCGGAGCCGGTCCTCGCCGGGGACCGGATGCTCGGCCCGGTCGACACGGTCGAGCAGCGGGAGTCGGTCTCGATGGCGGTGCTCACCCTCATGGAGCGGCTGTCCGCCAACGAGCGTGTGGTGTACGTGCTGCGCGAGGCCTTCGGTTACGCGCACGGCGAGATCGCCGAGATCCTCGGCCTCACCGAGTCGAACTGCCAGCAGATCTACCGGCGGGCCAGGCGGCACGTCGCCACCGACCGGGCCCGCGCCGAGGTCGACGAGGCCGCCACCCGCAAGATCGTCGCGGAGTTCCTCGCGGCGGCCAACAGTGGCGAGACGCAGCGGCTGATCGAGCTGCTGACCGACGGCGTGACGAGCGTCGGCGACGGCGGCGGCAAGATCCCGGCCCGGACCACGCCGATCTCCGGTGCGCTGGCGGTGGCGAAGTTCCTGCGCGGCCTGTTCAAGCCCAGCGGCGTCAAGCGGGACCTGGTGGGCGGCAGCCCCGCCCTCTACTCCGCGATCGTCAACGGCGGCCCGGCGGTGGTGGTCGTGATCGACGACCGGGTCGTCGGCGTCATGTCGCTGGAGGTGACGTCCGACGGCGTCGCGGCCATCCACACCCAGGTCAACCCCGACAAGCTCGAACGCGCCACCCGCCAGTGGGCCGCGTCCGAGCACGGGGAGCCGCTGCTCCACGTCTGGTGACCCAGGTCATAGCCGCCCCCTGTCAGGGATCGCGTCGCTGTCCGGTTCAGGAAGCGACCACCCACCGAGACAGGAGTGCCACCATGAAGCACCGCATCGTCGTCCTCGGGGCCGGCTACGCCGGAGCCATCGCGGCCGGACGCCTCGCCAAGCGGCTGCACCCCGACGACACCGAGATCACCGTGGTCAACGCGGAGGCCGACTTCGTCGAGCGGGTTCGCATGCACCAACTCGCCGCCGGGCAGGACCTCAAGCATCGGGCGCTGAGCGATGTCTACGCGGGCACCGGCGTCGAGGTTCGACAGGCGTGGGTCACCGCCGTCGACGCCGACCGCAGCACCGTCGCGCTGACCGACGGGCACGGCGCCGACGAGATCGCGTACGACACGTTGGTCTACGCCCTGGGCAGCGCCGCCGCGGACCACGGCGTGCCCGGTGTCGCCGAGCACGCGTACCACGTCGCCGGCCGGCCGTCGGCGCTGCGGTTGCGCGACCGCCTCGCCCGGCTCGCGGCCGGTGGGACCGTCCTCGTCGTCGGCGGGGGCCTGACCGGCATCGAGGCGGTCACCGAGATCGCGGAGGCCCGGCCGGACCTCCACGTCTCGATCGCCGCCAACGGTGGCCTGGGCGACTGGCTCAACGACAAGGCACAGCAGCACCTGCGCGGTGTCTGCGACCGGCTCGGCATCACCGTCCACGAGCACACCGACATCGCCCGCGTCGAGGCGACCGGTGCGGTCACCGCCGACGGCCGGGTGCTCCCGGCGGACGTGACGGTGTGGACGGCCGGCTTCGCCGTCCACCCCATCGCCGCCGCCACGACCCTCGCGGTCGCGGCGACCGGCCAGATCATCGTCGACGCCACGATGCGCTCCGTCTCCCACCCCGAGGTGTACGCGGTGGGCGACGCCGGACTGGCCGACGGGCCGGGTGGCAAGCCGCTGCGCATGTCCTGCGCCTCGGGCACCCCGATGGCCTGGCAGGCCGCCGACGCGATCGCCGCGCGCCTCACCGGCCGGAAGAAGATCCCGAAGGCGCCGTTGCGCTACTTCAACCAGTGCATCAGCCTCGGCCGCCGCGACGGCATCATCCAGTACGTCACCGCCGACGACCGGGCCAGGCCGTCCCTGCTCACGGGCCGGCTGGCGGCCCGCTACAAGGAGATCGTGTGCAAGGGCGCCGCCTGGAGCATCTCGCACCCGATCCCGTACCCGGTACGCCGCCACCGCATCATCGCGACCCGGTCGGAGAGGCTCACGACGATGTCGTGAGCCGTGAGGTCAGGAGAAGGTGCGCCGTGCCCAGGTACGGAAGTCGGTGGTGGGCAGGCCGAGCGACCGGGCGTTCTCCGGACGGGCCGGGCTGCCGTTCTCGTTGATCCGCTCGACCGCGTTGACCATGGCCGGGAGCAGGCCGCGCTCGACCGCCTCCTGCGGGGTGAGCACGGGCGCGGCGATCTCCCGGCCGGTGACCTCGGTGAGGATCGCCGCGACCTCGGTGATGGTGAGCAGGTCGCCGGCGAGTTCGACGTCGAGGCCGCCGAACCTTTCCGGGTCGGTGAACGCGATCGCCGCGGCTTCGCCGATGTCGTCGACGGCGATCCAGGGCAGCCGCGTGTCGGCGGCGAAGCCGGTGATGATGGTGCCGCTGGACCAGTCGCCGAAGAGGTAGGACCAGCCGACGAGGTTCTCCATGAAGGTCGAGGGCAACAGCACGGTCCAGTGCGCGAAGCCGCCGGTGCGCACCATCTCGTCGATGGATGCCTTGCTCTCCCAGTAGTGCCGGTCCCAGCGCCCTTCGGCCCAGCCCGGCTGGCTGCGGTGGAAGTCACCGGCACCGGAGACACTGCTGTGCACCACGTGCGACACACCGGCCCGGCGTGCGGCCTCGACCACGTTGCGGCCGCGGGTCAACTCGGCGTCGCCCTGCATGTTCGTCACGTCGGGGTACGGGATGGAGAAGACGCCGTCCATCCCCTCGGCCGCGGCGAGCAGCGACGCCGCATCGTCCAGGTCACCCGTGACCAGCTCGGCGCCCCGCTTGAGCAGAGCCTGGGCGTTGTCGGCGTCGGGATCGCGGACCAGGGCACGGATCGCGACCCCACGATCGAGCAGCGCGCGGGCCGTCGCCCCGCCCTGCTTGCCCGTCGCACCGATGACAAGGACAACCATGTTCGCCTCCGACAACAAGTGGGGCCTCCCCCCACTTCTCGTCGGCTACGATATGGGGGACCACCCCACTTTGGCAACGGCGGGCCATGAGAGCGGACGCACAACGCAACTACGACCTCATCGTCACGGCGGCCTCCGCGGCGATCGCCCGCGAGGGCGCCTACGCGTCGCTGGAGGAGATCGCCCGATCCGCCGGCGTGGGTTCGGCGACCCTGCACCGACACTTCCCGTCCCGCTGGTCCCTGCTCCAGGCCGTCTTCCGCACCTGCGTCCGCAACCTGGCCGCCCGCGCCGACGACCTACTGGCCGAACCGGACGCGCTCGCCGCGTTCACCACCTGGTTGCACGAGGTCACCGCGTACGCCACGACGACCCGCGGCCTGGCGGTGACGCTGCTGAACGCGCCACCCGAGGAGGACGGGACCTGCGGCGCGACGCTCACCGCGGCAGGCGAGAAGCTGCTGCGCCGAGCCACGGACCAGGGCTCCGTACGCTCGGACGTCACGATGACGGACGTGCTGACCCTCGCCAACGCGATCTCGCTCGCCGCGCAGCCGGCCGACGCGGCCAAGGCGGAGCGGCTGCTGACCCTCGCCCTGGCGGGAATTCAGCCACCCGGGCGGTAACCGCCTAGCCGGGCATCCGTGAGCTGGCTCGAATGGCCGGAGAATGCACCACCCCTCACGGGCTGCCCCGACCGCCCGTCTTACGGCTCGGAAATATGTATTTGTGTGGCCGCACCAGAGAGTCAACCTAAATGAAACTGACAACGTGATCTTCGATGGTTACGGCAATCACCGCATCGGCTCCTACGACAACGTGCTCACGTCTGCCTACATCAACCATTAGCCGCTGGCGCGGTGAGTCGTTGATGCACGGTACGTAGTGGGCGACGGATTCGAGGATCTGGTCGCGGCCCTTGGTTCAGGTTGGGGCCGAGGGTCGTCGTCTCCAGTCCTCGATCCAGTCGCCGGATGTCACTGCTTGAGCGGGCACCTTGCGCTCTCTTGTTGGTCAGCTCCCCGAGCCAACGCTCGGCCAGGTTTACTGGTCGGTGCCGCACAGCGCCGTGTCGACGCTCTTGTTCACCTCGCTCAGCATCTGCTCGCTGGTCGGTAGGCCGGTCACGGCCACGACGGCGCTCCGGCCGTCCCGGGTGGCGAGGTTGCGGGTCTCGAAGCCCTGGATGTCGCCGCCGTGACCCCAAGCGTCGCCGCCGCAGGGCAACGCGTGCCGGGCGATGCCCAGCCCGTACGCGTACTCGCCGGTCGGTTCGAAGCCGGGCGCGGGCACGGTCGCCATCATGGCCGCCTGCTGCGCCGGCTTGAGCAGCCTGCCGCCCACGAGCGCCTCGAAGAAGGTCCGCAGTTCGTCCGGGGTCGAGACCAGTTGGCCGGCGGACCAGCCCAGGGACGGGTCCATGTCGGTGACGTCCACCCACGGGGCGTCCGGAGCCACCCGGACGTGGCCGCGCGGATGGGTGCCCCGCAGGCGCTGTTCCCCGACGCCCGGCCAGTAGGTGTCGCGCAGTCCGAGCGGTGTGATGATGCGGCTGGTGATCTCCTCTCCGATCGGGCGTTCGGTGACCTGCTCGACGATGAGCCCGGCGAGGATGTAGTTGGTGTTGCTGTACTCCCACTTCGCCCCGGGCGCGAAGTGCGGGGCAGTCGTGAGTGCGGCGTCCACCAGGCGGCGCGGCTGGTAGTACGAGTGGGTCTTGTCGACGAGATCCTGCGGCTCGGTGAACAGCACGTCGTCGTAGTCGGGCAGGCCGCTCGTCTGCTGCAGGAGCTGTCGTACCGTGATCTTCCTGCCGTCGTTGCCGTTGTCACGCACGACGCCGGGCAGGTAGTGCTCGACAGTGGCGTCCAGGTCGATGCGGCCCTCGCCCACCAATTGCAGGACGACCACCGCGGTGAAGGTCTTGGTGTTGCTGCCGATGCGGACCTGGCCGTTCCGGGGAACCGGGCCGGCGGTGTAGTCGCGGACCCGCCCGTTGGTCCCCCGAACGGAGGCGAGCGCGCCGGGGAAGCCGTCCTCGCTGACCAGACGGTCCAGTCGCCGCTGGACGGCGTCCCGCGGGGCGACATGCCGGCTGGTCGCGTCGGCGGCGGACGCGGAGGGGGCGGTCACGGTGGCGACGACGACGGCCAACGCGCCGGCCGCCACCCTCCAGGTCCGGCGGCGGCGGGCGGAATCGCTCACGTTCAGGGGCATTGTCGCTCCTCGGATCGGCATCGGGCTGGACACCGTCAACGGTGCAAGAAGTCCGATACAGGGACGATCCCGCCTGCTGCCGTCCTGCGGTACAGCCTGCGCTACCCCCGGCCCGCGTGGACCCTCGGGGCGCGCTCAGTACCGGGTGGCGTTGTCTAGTCCGAACGACACCGGGCTCGGCCGGCCGTCGACCGTCGCGCCCGCGAAGGCGAGCCTCGGCGCGAGGTAGCGGTTGTTGTCGGCCGGGAAGTTCAGCGTCGGTGCCGACACCTCGTCGAGTCGTGCCGTCTGCTCCGGGGACAACCGCACGTCCACCGCGTCCAGGTTCGCCCTGAGCGGCGAGCTGCTCGACGCGGTGGTGCGGCTGCTGCGCCTGCTCGACCGTCCCGACGACCAGCGTGTGCTGTGGGCGGGGCTGGAACGCGAGCTGGTCTGGCGGTTGCTGACCGGCGAGCAACGCGGCACCGTCCGGCAGATCGGGCTGGCCGACGGCAACGTCGTGCAGATCGAGCGTGCGATCCGCTGGATCCGCGAGCACCACGCCGACCTGTTCCGTGTCGAGGACGTGGCGCGCGTCGCCGGAATGAGCGTGACCTCGCTACACCGCCACTTCCGGGCGGTCACGACGATGACGCCGATCCAGTTCCAGAAGGTGGTTCGCCTACAGCAGGCGCGGGCCCGGCTGCTGGCCGAGCCCGGTGACGTGGCGGCCGTCGGCTTCGCGGTCGGCTACGAGAGCGCGTCGCAGTTCAGTCGCGAATACCGGCGGCTGTTCGGGCTGCCGCCGGGCCAGGACGCGGCCCGCCTCTCCCGGCTCGACCCGGCGCAGCTCGCCGATGTGTGAGGGCGCATCCCGCTCCGCGCCGGCCGGGAAGATCGACGCGGAGCGGGATCGTCGGCCTACCGGCTAGAACCCGCCCCACGGCTTGGCCGCGCACTTCCAGGTCTTTCCGTCGTTGTGCGAGACGCAGACCACGACGATCTTCCCGAGGATGGGAAGCCCGAGGGTGAAGATGTGGATCCTCGTCTTCAGATAGGGGACGCCCGACTTTTCGGCGACGTCGCCCAGCGCCCATTCGGGGTCCGGTCCCTCCACTGTCGCCACCCGGCGCAGCGAGTCGACCTCCCCGCCGTCGAGGAGCGTCTCCATCTCCTCCGCCGAGGGCTCGCCGTCACCGGTCAACGTCTCCACCGCGTACGGCCCCTCGGCGGCGGCGTTGTTGGCCTTCTCGAAGGCCGCCTTCATCCCGCCTAGCGTGGTGCCGCCGCCGAGGTCCAGGGTGAGAGTCTGGTCGCCGCGACGCGACAGGACGCATTCCCAGAAGGACTTGCCCGAGGCCATGCACATGGTCAGGCACCACTCCCGGCCGTCCGGCGTGGACGAGGCGAAGAGCAGGGAGGACGTCGGGGTGTCACCCCTGCCGTCGTACACGCCGTCGGCGAGGTCGGCCATGGTCGTGTCGAGGATGTCCCGGCCGCCGGACATCGCGCCCAGGACCGTGACGCCGTCGACCTCTCTGCCGGCGACGAGCGCGTCGAGCTGGTCGACGGTGAGGTTCCGGCCACCGGTGTCGACCGCCAGCACCGTGTCCAGATCGCCGACGGGCCGGCCGGTCAGGTCCTCGAACTGGTGGAGCATGATCCCCGGAGCGCCGGGCTGGTCGGTGATCGTCGTCCGGGCCTGATCCTCGGCGGCCTGGGACGGCGCGTACGAAGCGGTCAGCCCGACGATCAGTGCCGCGGTGACGATGGTGACGCGCCTGGTGATGTCCCGCAGAGCTGTCATGCTGTCCTCATTTCGATGATCGGGTGTCGGCGGGGTCGGACGGGCTACCAGCGGCACGTGACGATGTCGCCCACGATGTTCGGGGACCCCCAGTCGCAGTGGTCGTCGATCCATTCACCGACGTCGCTGATCGTGTCCACGATCCAGGCGAACACCGACTTGATCGCGCCCCAGAGACTGAAGTAGACGACCGTCGTCTCGGGCAGCCCACCGGCCTCGTCGATGACGTCCTTCGTCGACATGGCGGCATTCGGCTTCTCGATGATGTCCAGCACGCGTACGCCGGTGTCGTCCTTGCCGGCCAGCAGTGCCTCGACCTGCTCCGGGGTCCGCTCCTTGCCGTCGTCGACCGCCACGATCGCGCGGTCGATCGTCACCGCCGGGCTGCCGGTGACGGCCCGGGCGATGGCGGCGATCTCGCCCAGCGTGAGGTCGTTGCCGAGAGCGGGGCCGGTGAATCGGCGCACCGAGACGGCGCCCGACGGATCGATCCGGATCGCGTCGGCCGCGATCAGGTCGTCCGCCCCGAACGGCTCCCAGGCAAACCTCCACTGCCCGCCGACGCAACGGAACTGGCCGTACATCCGCCCCTCGGGCTCGGTCCCGGTGCGGACGACCTCACCACGGTCGTCGACGTACTGGACGACACAGTCGGTGCCTCTGGTCGGCGGTTCGTCGGTCTGGGCCACGGCGGCGGAGGACATGGCCAGCACCGTCCCGCTGACCACCCCGATCACCGCGAGGCGGCGTGCCAAGCGACTCATCGAACGCTCCATTCCTCGAAGGAACCTGGTGCCCGAAGAGTGCCGGGGTGCGCTGAAGCGGCCCGGAAACCGCGCTGAAAGCGGGGAGCGTCAGCGCAGCCTGGTGGCGTCGAGCTGTGCGAGGTCGGCGCGGATCGAGTCGGCGTCGGCGTCGCCGAGGTCGTCGAGGATGCTCAGGGCACGACGCCACGCCGCGCGGGTGGCGCCGAGGTCGGCGAGGGCCCGGTGGCTGCCGCCGAGATTGACGTACGTGCTGGCCTCGGCGTAGCGGTCGTTGACCTGGGTGAAGAGTTCGAGCGCGTGCTCGTAGCAGGCGATCGCCCGCCGGTCGTCGCCGAGCTGGTGATGGGCGTGGCCGAGGCTGTCCCAGGTGTCGGCCTGCCCCTGCACGTCGTCCACCTCCTGGAGCATCGTCAGCGCCTCGCCGCACGACTCGAGGGCACGGTGGTAGTTGCCGAGCAGCGCTTCCTGCCAACCGACCGCGTTGAGGGTGTACCCCTGCCCGGCCCGGTTGCCGGTCCGCTGAAACAGGGCCAGCGCCCGCCGGGAATGCTCGAGTGCCTCGTGGTACCGCCCCTGACGCTCGGCCAACTGACCGCGGTTGAGGCAGGTGTGTGCCCGCCCGGCGTCGTCGCCGACGTCGGTGAACAGGTCGAGCGCGCGCCGCAGGTGGTCGTCGGCCTCGTCGTGGCGGCGGAGCCGGGAGCAGGCGAGACCGAGGCTGCGGTGGGCGTGGCCCTGCCCGGCCCGATCCCCGATGCGGGACGCGGCGGCGAGAGCGATGCGTTGCGTGCCGAGCCAGTCCTGCCAGTGCCCCTGCCGGTGCAGGAAGCCGCCCATCGTCCAGGCGAGCCGCCAGGCGTGGCCCTCGAACCCGGACCGCGCCGCGAGCGGTACCGCGGCGAGCAGGACGGGGATCTCGGCGGTGAACCACGCCGTGGCGGCCGACCGGCTCCTGGGGTGCTCCGGCGTCACACCCGCCCGTGATGGCGAGAGGCTGATCTCGCTGAAGTGCGGGTGCAGTGCGAGGTCGGCGGCGTGCGCGGTGTGCAGGCAGTGATCGAGCAGCCGGTGGATGGCGTCGCGGCGGTCGGCCGGTGACTCCGCCTCGTCGGCGAGGGTGCCGGCGTACGCCCGCAGCAGGTCGTGGAACGCGTGGCGCCCGTACGCGTGCTCGGTGAGGAGGTTCGCCCGGGTCAGCTCGGTGAGCAGGGGGCCGATCGTCTGCGGCGGGACGCCGGCCAGGCTGGCCACGGCCGGGGTGGAGACGTCCGGGCCGGGATGCAGGCTCAGCAACCGGAACAGCCGCAGCGCGGGTGGGCTGAGCGTCCGGCACGACCAGGAGAAGACCGCCCGTACGTCGGTGGCTTCGTCGCCGCCGTGGAAGGCGTCCAGGTTGCCCAGCTCACCGGCGACCGCCGCCAGCGGGAGGTGCCGGTTGGTGGCGGCTCTGGCCGCGACGATGGCCAGGGCGATGGGCAGCCGCGCACACCGGTCGGCGATGTCGTCGGCCGCGGCGGGCTCGGCGGCGACCTGCCGGGCCCCGAGCCGGCGGACCAGCATGTCGCGGGCCTCGCCGCGGCTCAGCAGATCGAGGATCACCGGTTGGGCGCTCTCGGTGACGACCAGCGGGATGAGCTGGTCGCGGCTGGTGACGATGGCGAGGCAGTCGGGTGAACCGGGCAGCAGCGGCCGGACCTGTTCCGCGTCGCGCGCGTTGTCCAGCACCACCAGGAGGCGCTTGCCCGCCACCGTCGTGCGGTACAGGCTCACCATCAGGTCCTCGTCGCTCGGCATCCGTGCCGCCGGCACACCGAGCGCCTCCAGGAATCCGTGCAGCGCTCGCGCCGGTTCGGTCGGGGTGGCCGCCGGGTCGAAGCCGCGCAGGTTGACGTAGAGCTGCCCATCGGGAAAACGGCCGGCCGCGCGGTGCGCCCAGTGCACGGCGAGCGCGGTCTTGCCGACGCCCGCGGTGCCCGACACCACCACGGCGCCGCCCCGGTCCACGAGCGCGTCGAGGGCGGCCAGCTCCGCGTCGCGTCCGGTGAACGTCGGTACGGCGGGAGGCAACTGTGCCACCACCACCCGTGCCGCCGTGGCCGGGGTGGGCGCGTCGATCGCGGTGTCCTGACGCAGGATGGCGCTCTGCAGGTCCCGCAGCCGTGGGCTCGGGTCGATGCCGAGGTTGTCACGGAGGGCGTCACGCAGCCGCCGGTAGGTGGCGACCGCTTCGCCCTGTCGGCCGTCGCGGTACAGGGCGAGCATCAGTTGCGCGTGCAGATGCTCGTCGAAGGGTTGCTGCCGGACGAGCCGTTCCAATCCGGGGACGAGCCGGGCGTGCTCGCCGACGGACAACCGGGCCTCGGCGAGCGCCCGTTCAGCCTCCAACCGCAGGCGTGCCAGGTGGTCCGCCTGTTCCTCCAGCCAGGCGGACCCGGCCACGTCGGCCAGCGGCGGTCCACGCCACAGTGCCACCGCCGCCGTCAGGTGGGCCACCCGCTCGGTCCGATCCGCCGTGCGCCGGGCCAGGTCGAGGAGGTGCTCGGCGGCCTGGACGTCGGTGGATACCGGCCCGGTGTCGAGCACGTAACCGGGCTGGCGCGCCACGATCGATCCGGGCTCGCCGAGCAACGCGCGCAGGTGCGAGATGTGGCGTTGCAGCGTGTTTGCGGCGGTGGCCGGTGGATGTTCACCCCAGACCACGTCGACGAGCTGGTCGACGCTCACGACCCGGCCCACGTGCAGCGCCAACGTCGCCAGCACCGCCTTGCGGCGCAGGCCGTTCACCGCCTGCGGGGTGTCGGTGACGACCACCTCCACCGGCCCGAGCAGCCTGACGCGCACGCCCGTACCTGCCGTCGACATCACCGGATCAGGCTAGATCCGGGGCCGGGCACCCTCGCTGTGTTCGTCGCGCACTGGACACGACGCCGGAGCTGCCGGGTGGCCGGCAGGGTCCACGCCGCGGCCACGACATCCCCAGTGCCTGCGCTTCCGCAGCCTTGCACCCCTCCGTTTGGATATCTGTCTCGAGTGGGCCGGAGGTACCACCATGCGAACCAACCGGCGACCATCGCCGGCAACCCCCTGCCGCTGCGTTTGGGCAGGTCAGCCCAATGACGCGGGACTTCAGGCCGTCGCCGATCGAGCGGCTGGCCGATACCGACCTTGTCCGAGAATTCCTATATGAGGGATTGGCGGCACCAGCGGCGCGGGCGGTCCACTCCCGCCTGGTGATCGAGATCCTCGCCCATCTTCATGACACGTTGACCGATCCGCTCACCACCGAGGCCGTCGCGTACGAGACGTTCGTACAGACGATCTCGATCCTGAACGTACTCCTCCCCGACGGGAGGAGTCGATGACCGACGACCACACTCTCGACGCCGGGCCAGTGGTCCGGTTTTCCGAGGCCGAGAAGATCAACCCGTTCCAAGTGCTGATCGAACTCCACGACCACGCGCTGGGACAGCCGTCCAGGTCGTCCCGGACAGAGGCTTTGACGGAGTTGGCGCTCGCCGCCGCCGTGCTCTCGTGGTGGAGTCGATGGCAGCCGATCATCGTCCACCGGGCGCTGCGACGCGGAGCCGGCTTGGCGGACATCGCCGAGGCGACCGGGCTGGACCCCGGCGAGGTGGTCCACCGCTGGGAGCGGTGGGCCGAGGTCCAGACCCGCTTGGACATCGGCGGACGTCCCGCCGTCGATCCCGTCGAGGTCCGGACCATACGGGGGCGGATCCGGCCGGAGGTAGACCGATGACACCAACCCGGCTGGCCCGCAACATCAGCACCGCGGCCGTCGCGTCCATCGCCGCATGGTCCTCCTGGAGCCACATGGTCGATGTCGCCCTCAGATTTGGCGAGCGACCCGAGGTCGCACTCGTTCTGCCGATCTCCGTCGACGGCATGCTTATCGTCGCCTCTACGGCCATGGTCGAGGACAAGCGAGAGGGGCGACCTGTCCGCTGGTCAGCCCGGGTCGCTTTCGTGGCTGGCGTGGCCGCCAGCGTCGCGGCGAACATCGCCGCCGCCCATCCGACCCTGGGTGCGCGGATCGTCGCAGCGTGGCCGGCGGTAGCGCTGCTCCTCGTGGTCGAGATGTTGTCGCGGGCGCGCCCCGCCATTGATCTGCCCCCGCCACACATGGTGAAGCGCGAGCCACGGGGTGGCGCGGAGCAACCTCGCTCAGACGCTCCAGTCTCGGTGCTGGCACCGAAGGTCCCATCGCCGCTCAACGCAACCCAGCACACCACGGGCAACAACAGGAAGTTCAGATCCGCGGCGCTACCGCGGACGCGTGACAGCGAGCAAGGCGAGCGAACAGTGGACCTGGTCGCTCGACTGCGGGCGGAACGTCCGGGCGCAAGCCTGGCGGACATCGCGGACGCCGCAGGCGTGTCCGAACGGCACGCCCGTCGCCTCCTGACGTCCAAGCAGACGTAGGCCAGTGACGAATTCTGGGAGTGCAGGGAATCCCGGCAAGGCAGTCTCAGCGACGATACCGCAGGTCAAGTGAACAAGGCCGCAGCGGCAACGGCAAGGGCGACGGCTCCTCCGGCAGCCGACCCGCCGACTAGCACAGCGCGAGCGACCCGTCGATCGTCTAGCCAAGACAGCCATCCCGCCGCCGCTCCGACGAGGAGCGCCGCCAGACACACGACAACGATCCACAAGGCAACCAGCGCGTACGAGTTCGCTGCGGGGCCGTCCTTCAAGTTTCTGCTCTGCGGCACCGTGCCGTAGTAGAGCCAGCAAAGCAGAACGTCGCGGCACTGGTCAGGACGCCGTGAGACCGATCAGCCCGCACCTGCGTCCCGAACAGATGGGATCTCACCTGCCCGTTCTTGGCGCGTGCATTTCTTCTACGCGTCGAGGCGCCCCCGACTACTTCTTGTGCGGGCAGACCGGTCACCACTATTTCGGTGGCGCATACTCGGAAGGCGAGGCGATGGCCCAACGCGACAACGACCGACAGCGCCGCCGGGGACAAGCGCTTCGCGGCTTCGCCACGCCGTACGCCAAAGCCCAGAACGCGCTGCATCGGGTCTATGGCGACGGCGGCGCTGCCCGCAGCCGATTCGAGGTGCGCCGCAGCCTCATCCTGCGCCGACGGCCGACGGAAGGCATCTACGGAGCCACGCCAGCTCAGCGGTCGGCGCCGGTCGCGGACCTGATCACTGCGCGAGGCTGGGCGCTGCATCTCTACCTCGTTGCCCTTTTCGAGGCCCAGAGCCGGCGCCGCGCCGGTAGCTCGATCCAGAACACACGCAAGCTTCAGGAACCCGACCGGCCAGGCTGGGTAGATCTGCTTCCCGCGGTGACCACTACTGCGGACCCGGTGGCGGGAGCGCTGCGCCAAACCAAACGAGCGCTGACCCTGCTCTCGCAGGCGCACCTGGTCAGATTCCAACGTCCGGCAGGCACCGTTGACCGATTCGACCACTTCCAGCTGCTGCTTGAATCCGGCGAATCCTACGGACTGTGGCACCAGGACTTTTACTTCGTTCCTAAACAGGACTCGTTCGGCAGCGCCGACACGTCGACACGAAAGCGGCGCGCGCATGTCGGGACAAGACGCAACTACCGAAGGCGTCCGGTTGCGTCTTGACAATCGAGGGCAAGTACTACCCGCTCGGCGTTCCGCGGGACGAGGCGCTGAAGTATGTCGGTGTGCGGGCTTACTTTCCGCGGACGATGGGGAGCCTGTTCGTGACCAACTCCTTTTCCCCGGTAGCCAACAAGTGCCTGAGCCAGGCGGCTGGCCATTTGCCGTTCGAGTTCGGCGCGATGCCGGGAACCCGGTTCCAGACGTACGTCCGCGCCCACATTCGTGATGCTCTCAAGAAGTGGGTGGCCGGCTTCGACTTCGGTCACCGCACCTGATCGTCGACCGCTCGATCAGAGCAGCCGGGCTGGGCCTGAACCGCTTTGGCGGGCATCCGGGATCAGGGGCCGATGGGGCACAGTCTCACCGGGTGCGCGGCTAACCAACTCGTACAGCGACCCGTGCTTGCTCGTCATGGTGGCCTCGATGGACTCGGCGAGTGCAGAGTCGCGGATCAGGACGCCGAACTCAACGTTCACGTTCTCGGCGGAGTAGCTGAAGTTGGCGCTGGTCAGCAGGAGTAGTTCATGGTCGATCACGATGAACTTGGCGTGGCTGCGCACGTGGTTGCCGTTGGGCAGTTCGGTGGAGCGGTAGACGGTGGCGCGTGGGAGCTGGGCCTTCACCCTAGCGGCGTCGGCGACGTTCCCGTCGACGTAGACGGTGACGACGACGCCAGGCTGTTCGGATGCCTCCTTGAGCACGGACCGCATCTGCGATGAGTCCTGGAAGTTGTAGGTCGCTGCAGTGACAGATTGCCGGGCGGCTCGCGCGATACGGTGGAACTCGCTGGTGAGGTGTCCGACGGTGGCTTCGTTGCCGGGCATCGTCCAGACGGGAGTCAGTTCTCGCAGAACGGACTTCGCCCCCGCGATGGCGCGCAACACGCCCACGGTCCGCTCGCTGTCGGTGTGCCCGAGCGCCGCTGCCACGAGGAGCCGCTTGACGGTCTCCCTTCGCGCTGCGGCGACCTCGGTCAGCGCGGCGATCGTGTGCTGCCCGATCTTGAACTGGACGGCGAGTCGCTGTGCTTCGGTGGCGGTGAGGAAGCTGCCCAGTTCGGCGAAGGGGTCAGATGCCATGGGAGCTACCGAAAAATCCCGGCACGGTCGGGCCGTCTGCGGTGGGAAGATCGAGCAGGAACCGCCGGTCGAGGAACCGGTTCGCCTTCTCGCAGGAGGTTTCTGAGGCGAAGCTGCAGGTGTGGCAGGCGGCGCCATGCAGAAAGTCCTCCGGGTCCGTCGGCGTGCGCATGGCGCAGATCGGATCGGAGGAGCAGCGCGTGGCCCGGCGCAGCGCGGTTCGCACGATGGTCTGTAAGCGGGCGGGTTCGGCCAGTGCAACGAGCCCGCCGAGGGTGCCTTCGCTGTCGGAGGCGGTGGTACAGATGAGCAGCCCGGCAGCGGACTCACGCTGTGACGCGTCGTTCCAGGCGTAGATGCGCTCGGTGAGGCTCGCGGCACCGTATCCGGAGTACATCGCCATCTCGCGGATGAGGACGTGGGCGAATGTGTGGACCAGCCAGTAGCGCGGTCCGGGCAGGCGGGTGTCGGGATCGAGGATTTTGGCGGTCTCGGAGAAGCGTCGGGCGAAGTTGCGCCGGTGTGCCTTCCGGTGTGCCTCCCACAGTGCACTGCCCTCAACCGTCTTCTCCCACTTGGCGACGGCGTCGAGGTCGAGTTGAAGGAAGATGCCCTCGCCGCGGTCCTCGGTGGCGGGTACCCAGGTCGGCTTCGCGGTGCGGGTGAGGGTGACCAGGCGTGAAGCGACGTCGTTAACGCGATCCATCTCGTCCAAGCGGGTGAAGCCGAGGACGGCGTTGACGCGCTTCATCCGGTTGACACCTACCACGCGAGCGACATATCGGTGCAGGTCGGGCCCGCGCTGCATCTCGGTGACCATGAGCCCGGTGTTGTTCTGCTGTTCTGGGAACAGTGCCGGCTTCTGCAGGTAGCGCCACTCAGGTATGAGCAGCTCGATCGGGTCCCAGTTCGCCTGGCGTTCTTCGCGGGCTTCGTCGGACTCGGGTGGTGCGAGGACTTCGGCGACGGCGGTGGCGATATCAGCGTCGGTGAGTCCGGTGACGTCGATGTTTCGTGCGGCCGCGAGGGCGCGGATGACTGGGACCTGTTCGCCGAATTGCTTGATCTGGTCGATGCCGACCTCGACGCGCAACTGGTCGCCGAGGGCTTCCTTCTTCTCGGCGTCGGAGCGCGGCATGATGATGATGCTCTGCGTCGAGGTGAACCAGAGGTTGGACGCGCCCATCATGATCAGCGCCGGGCGGGCCCGACATCCGGGGTAGAACGCGCCCAGGTGTGGGTGGCGACCGCGGCAGGTCTGCGGGAGTTTTTCCCGGCCCTTCGATCCCTGCGCCTCCGCCATCCCGCGGGTCGTTCCGCATGCCTGGCAGATGATCGTCGACCCGACGCTTCTCCCGACGTTCGCATCGCGCATCTTCAGCTCGGGCGATTCCGCATTCGGACAGGTTGCCCCACGGTGAACCCAGAGTGTGTAGGGGAACTCGTCGAGGTGGCCGTTCGTGCAGGTAAGTAGGTGCTGTGCGGCCACGGCGGGGCTACCCGCGCGCCTGCCCCTCCCGCCGCGGCCTGGGCACGGTTTGTGGGCGAACTGCGCCAGGTCTGGCCGGAACGGATGGGTGTTGGTGTAGGTGAATCGGGTGAGCGGACCCAGGTAGTCACATCCGGTGCACCGGAACCACTGGGGGAACACCCTTGCCGGCAGGCCGAGGTCCGAGCCTTCGTTCGACAGGACGCCCTTCTTCGGCTGCCACGGGAACGGCCGAAGGGCGTCGACCTGCGGGCCGAGGTGCAGGCGTACCACGTTGAGCAGGCGCGGTTCGAGAATCGTTGGTACGACCTCGCGGCGCTTCCAGATCGGCTCCCAGTCATCGAGGCCTGCGGGCATGACCGAGAAGTTGGGCAGGTCCATAATCGCCCCCGGGCCATAGGTGTAGAGCAGCGACGAGGGGCGAGCGGAGCCGACCTTGGCGCGGTTCTTGGCCTGGCCCGCCTCCACGTCGCCGAGTGGGTCGAGAGCGTCGTTGTAATCGGGAAGCACCTCTGCGACGGTGTCGGTCATCAGTCGTTCTCCCCGGCGGGCAGTGTCCAGTTGTCGACGCCTGGAGGGGTTCGGGCGAACAGCCGCTCCGGTATCGGCGAGACGAGAATGTTGATCTCGGGTTGCACCTCGCGCATCGAGTTCGCGATCACGAACGGCGCTTCGGCCTTGCTGCCAACGTTGGCGCGGTGGTTCTCAGGGCTGATGATCAGCGGTAGGCACTTGTCGCCTTCGCCGGTGCGCTCGTAGACGAGGGTCTTATGCAGTTCAGTGGCGTATCTAGCTCGGCTGGCCCACCGGTCAACGCGGTTGGTGAGCAGATCGCTGGCCCGTCTTGTCAGGTCTTCGTCCTGCGAGGCAGCCAGGATGCGGGCTTTGAGCCGGTTGATCAACGCGGCCACGGCGTCATGTTGGAAGCCGACGCGGCCCGCCTGCTGTTCGGGCGAGAGCCCGTCGGCGACGACGGCTTGGGCGACGCGGACCGCGCTGACGAGCAGGCCGTCGAGGCCACGCTCCAGAGCGGTGGGCGAGAAGGGGGTGACCGACAACGCCTCGACCTGCTTGTAGAAGGTCTCGTGGTAGTGGCGGAACTGTTCGAAATGCGCCAGGTCGCGGGGCCTGGCCCAGTTTCCCAACGCCACCACCAGTCCGGGGCGTTCGGCGTCGCGGCCGACACGGGAGGATGCCTGGATGTACTCGGCGGTGTTTTTCGGCTGGCCGACGACGAGCATCAGGCCGAGGCGTTGAATGTCCACCCCGACTTGCAGCATTGAGGTGGCCAGGACCACGTCGAACGGCGCCTCGCCGTCGCGCGATGGCGGCTTCTTGTTCTCCTTTGCCGCGGCGATACGGGCCCGGAACGCGCCGGTCGTGTCGTGGCCCGGGTCGAACTCTAGGCCGAGCCGGTCGAGAGTCTTACCGATGTCCGCCCCGGAGATGCGCGCGGTAAGTTCGGCTACGTTGAGGCTGCCGAACGCGGTGCCGTATCGGCGCGGAAAGCCCGAGTCCTGTCGTGGGTTGCCTACCCTCGCGCTCACGTCGTCATCTACATATCGGCGCATACCCGCTAACTCCCGGGTGGCGTTGAAGTAACCAATTAGCGTCATGTAGGGGTCAGCCTCGATGCCCGTGCGGTCGAAGAGTAGCTGTCCTGCCAGCAGCAGCACCTCGGCGACGCGGATCTCCGCGCTGGATAGGCGCACGCCCTGGGCACTGACCCCGACGTAGCGGCGGCCGGGATTTTTGGTCGAGACCGACACCTCGCGGGAGAAAAAGGTGTGCGCCACGTCGAGCACCTGCGGTGGGAAGATCTCGACCTTGCGCCCGTAGAGTGCCCGCACCTGCTCGCCGGCATTGCGGACGGTCGCCGTGGATGCAACGATCAGCGGCCTTACCGGCTGGCCGTCCGGGGTCTGCCACGAGCACAACGTCTCGACAGCGACCTCGAAGAGCCCGATCGCTGTGCCGAGCGCTCCCGTGATTAGGTGCAGCTCGTCCTGGATGATCAGGTCCGGTGGCCGCAGCCGCCCGACGGGCACCACGGTCGCCGCGCGATGCACTCCGGCGGTCTGGTGGAAGCTGACCGTGCAGCCGGTGTAGTCGGGGTGCACGTAACCGTGCCGGCCGCAACGCTTGGCGACAAACCCGAACAGCGACGCCGCCTCACCCTCGCGAGCCAGTCGGGCGAACTTGTCGACGGTAGCGATCACGAACGCTGGGGTCAGCCGGTAGATCTCCTCGTCAACCGTCAGGATCGGCAGACCCTCGGGCACGCCACCGCCTCTTGAGAACGGGCACCGGGCGAGCTCGTCGCCGCAGTGCACGAACACCCGCCGCGACGTGGGATCGCCTTTGACGTTCGCCGGGGTGATCTCGGTGCCGCACCATGGGCAGCGCTGGATCTGCAGCACGGTCAGCCGGTGAGAGGCACCGTCGTTAACCTTCTTGAGCTGCTCGTCGGCCTCCTCGAACCGCTTCGGGCTCACATCCGTGCCGACCCACAGCCCGATGCGGAACGGCTCGGTCCCCCACGTCACCTCGTCCTCGCGGCGCACCAGTTCCGCCGCGCATACCAGCGCGGTCGCGCGCTGAAATTGCTGCGCGGTGAGCAGCCGCAGCGTGTACCGCATCAGGACTGAGACACCGTCATCGCCGTTGAGCGACCCGTCCGCGGAGGCGACCACCCCCTGCCGCCGTCGGATCGCGAAGGTGTACGCGGCCAGACCCAGGTACGCCTCGGTCTTACCACCACCGGTCGGGAAAAACAGCAACTCAACTTTGGCCTGGTGCTCGCCGCTGCGCAGAGTCGCGGACGGGTCGATCAGCGCACGTAGCTGCATGAGGATGAACGCGAGCTGAAATGGCCGCCACGACGCCACCGGCTTGCCGTCTGCCTCTGCGAGTTCGAGATTTTGGCGCGCCAGCGCGATCGATAGAGTCGAGTCGGACTTGCGCGCCTCGACCACCTGCGAGGCGAGCCGCTGATCGCGCATGACCCGATTCATGAACCGGAAGCACTGCAGCGCAGCCGGGTCGGACGCTACGAACTCCAGCCCCTCGACCAGACGCTGATGCGCCTGCCGCGCCTCCCATAGCACCAGCTCGGCGGTCTCCTGCAGATGCGTCGGCAGCGTCTTCGCCGCCGCTTCTTGCCGGTCGAGCCAGGTGCCGTACCCAGACACGAGCGGTACCAGACCTGCCTGGACCTCGTCGGGACCGGCCACGGACAGCGCCTTCATCGACAAAGTTGCGCCCTCAACTTCGCCTGCCTTCGTCTGCGGGGTCTCCGCCACCGGCAACCACGCTGTCGACACCTCCGTCGCCCGCCGCGACCCAGGGCGCACGACCCAGTCGGCCGAACAGGTGCGCCCGATCGCGAACTCCAGCCGGTCCTTGTACTGAAGGTCGAGGCGACGCACCTCGTCGTCGTACTCCGGCCATTCCTGCTCTAGGACATCACGCACGGGCAGGAACACCTCGGCCCCGCTGGCGTCGACTCGTAGCTGGGTCTGGAACATCCACATGTTCGACGGGATCGGCAACGGGGTCTCGCGGTCATTGCACAGCGCGATCTCGACGAGCACGCGCTGGTACTCGGGATCGTCATATCGGTCGATACGCAGACAGATCGCGCCGCGCAGCACGATCGTCGCCGTATGCCCCGGCTTTAAATCTCGCAGCGCGACTGTCCGCGACTCCTCGACCGGGGTGCGCTGGTACTGACGCACAGGGCGCCCGGCCTTGTTGACCTTCTCGGTTTCGACCGTCTCGTATGTTCCCCACGACGCTGTCACCGTGAACGACACCAGGTCAGTTGGCACCTGGAACCGCAGCCCCATCGACGCCGGGATCATCAGCCCCTGCTTCGGCGCACGGTCCTCCGCATCGTCATCCTCGGTGTCCGCATCGCCATCGTCGGCGGGCACCGCCGGCACACCACGCCCCTCTGTATGCCTCTCGTCGAGCGGAATCTCGGGTAGGTCGTTCGCGTCACGTTGATCGAGCCCCGACGGGGATGCGCTCGTGAGCTTGACTGGCGCGATTAGGCCGAGAAGATACTGCTGGCGTGGGCTGAACGGCAGCAGCTCCTCGGGTCCGTTGATCGGCCCGAGCAACTCCCGCTCCAAAATGTCAACGAGGTTCTCCCGAACCGTGAACGACGTGCCATCAGCCTCGTGGTTGAGCACATACCCGCCGTTTGGAGGTGCCGTCGCCTCAGTGCCGTCCGCCATGCGCCACAGTCTGCCGCACATAACCAACATTGCGAGCGTCACCCGCCGTGAGCGATAAGCCACCCCGGTGGCCAGTCACGGGACCCCGGCACGTCGCTGGGCGGTCTCGTGACTGGCCGGTGCGAGCCCCTCCGCGCGAGCGCGGATCTACGCCGCCGCGAGAAGATCGCCCTGCTGGCCGGAGTCTGAGAGTCTCCATTGGACCAGGACGCGCTCGTCGTCGAAGGAGCGCCCCACGACGCCGCGACGGATTCGCAGGCTGTCCAATTGGGTGAGAAGCACAGCTCGCCGGGCTACCTCGTCAGCGCCGGCAACGGCCCAACTCTGCTCGACGGTCGCGTCGCCGAGCAGCTCGCTGCCGCGCTCCGCCACGAGGCGTCCGACGAGATAGGGGTCGAGGGCTGCCCGGCCAATGGTCTGCCTGCACGTCGGGCAATAGAGAATGGGGCGCTTCTGGTTCGTCCCGCGGCACATGTACGCGTCGCAGTCGTCGCAGCGCGCGACACGCGACAGGAACGGGCTCGTCGCCTGCCGGTCGCTTCGCTTGCGGGCCTGCGGGCTGGTGCGCGAGTCGAGCATGTGCTGCAGCACCGCGAAGACCTCACCGTTGATCACGGCCAACGACTCGTTGATGACCGGCCGGCCGTGCTCGTCACGGACCACCGCGAACGGGTCCACGCGCTTGGCGCTCTTCGCCCTGCCCGGGTTATGGGGTGTCATCCCAGCTAGGACCGGGTTGCGAAGCAGACCATCGACAGTCTGACGGTTCCAGGTGACGGCGGCCTTCTTTTCGCTCTGCCGACTAGGAAGCGGCGCGCCGTTGTCGCTCAGCCACGTGGCGATCGCGTTGACGGTGGTGCCCTCCAGCGCCATCGCGACCGCCTCTGTGAGCCAGCGGGCACGCTCGGGGTCCTTGACCAGTACGCGGCCTGGGCCGGCCGGATTCGCGATCGATCGATAGCCGTACGGGATGCCGCCGCCTGGCCAGCGGCCGTCCTTAAGCAGTTGCACCCGGGCTGCACGGACGCGTGCCCTGATTGCCTCAGCCTCCATTTCGCCGAACACGGCCAGCATGACCGCGAACGCGCGGCCCTGCGGGCTGGTCATGTCTATCGGGTCCTCGACCGCTACAAGGCCCGCGCCCCGCATCTGCAGGGTCTCGTCGGCGTGGAGGAAGTCGAGGACGCGCCGTGCGAGCCGGTCCACCTTCCAGATGATCACGGCGTCAAACTCGGCGGCCCGGAGAAGCGAGCACCAACCCTTGCGGTCTTCGGGCCGGTTAGCGGTCGCGGAGACGCCGTCGTCGATGAACTCACCGACGATCTCCCATCCGCGCGCCTCCGCATACCTGCGGCAGGACTGGAGTTGCCGAGTGATCGAAACGGACTCTTCCTTGGTGACACTGAGGCGAGCGTAAAGGACGCAGCGGCGCGCCTGGTTCAGATTCATACACGTCATCAGAGACACATCCATTAGAGGAGTGCAACCTCGCGCTTAAGAGGCGGACGCACCCTCGGCGTGATCGCCACGAACACGGTCGCCCAGGGCGACTCCCGCGAAGTCGGCCTCGACGCCATGGTGGCCGCCGGCTTCACCATCACCCGCGCCATACAGTCCCGGTCCTGGCCGGCGGCAAGCGCCAACCTCGAATACGCCGCCGTCTGGGGCACACTCGGTTCAGTCGCCGATGCGGTCCCGCGCGTGGCCGACGACGTGCCAGTCGGCCGCATCAGCACCCTGCTCGAACCGCAAGGCCGTACCGCGGGCAATCCGATCCGCTTGATCGAGAACACCGGCATCGCCTTCCAGGGCTGCATCGTGCTCGGGATGGGCTTCGTGCTCGACTTGGCTGAAGCGCAAGAGTGGATTGCCACCGATCCACGCAACGCCGAGGTGCTCTTCCCATACCTCAACGGCGAAGACCTCAACTCCCGCCCAGACGCCTCAGCGTCACGCTGGGTAATCGACTTCAACGACCGCACCGAACCAGCAGCGGCCGGATACCCCGCGCCATACGCGTGGGCGAAAGACCACGTCAAGCCAGAGCGCACGCTGAACAATCGAAAGGTCTACCGCGACTACTGGTGGCAGTTCGCGGAGAAGCGGCCGGCGCTGCGGAGGGCGATCGCGGGGTTGCCTGAGGTGTTGGTCATCGCGCGTGTCAGCAAGACCGTCATGCCACTGCGCGTGCCGGCAGGACAGGTGCCGAGTGAGCAAGTGGTCGTGTTCGCCTCCGATGGATATAGCCTCCAGGCACTCTTGTCATCAAACCTGCACCAGATATGGGCGATCACCTACGGCTCGACCCTGGAGACGCGGGTTCGCTATACGCCGTCGGACGTGTTCGAGACCTTCCCCCTACCCGCCGCAACTGACCGGCTTGACGCTGCCGGGCGTTTACTAAACGACGAGCGGCGCGAAATCATGCTCCGGCGCGGCCTCGGCCTGACGAAGCTGTACAACCTCGCCCACGACCCCGGGATCCAGCGAGACAAGGACGTGGACCGGTTGCGTGATCTTCACGTCGAGGTCGACGAAGCAACCGTGGCCGCGTATGGGTGGGACGACGTTCGCCTGGACCACGGCTTCGATGCGTACCGGCAAGTCATTCGCTGGACGATCAGCCCAGCCGCCCGCGTCGAGATCCTCGACCGCCTGTTGCTGGAGAATCATCGCCGTGCGGGGGCTCAGCCCAGTGGTCGAAGCTCCGCAGGAAGCGGTGCCGTGCCGCTCGACGAATACACCCTCTTCGACTGAGCTGAGACCCCGCCTGGAGCGGTCAGAAGAGCGTTTCGTCGTCGGGTTCACCGGTCTCCAAGGTGGCGCCCCCAAAAACCTGTGCCTGTCGTTCGGCGCGGCGACGATTCTCGTCGAGAAGTCGGTCTAGGATCTCGATCCGCGCCGCCGGGTTCACGGTCCATCGCTGCATCTTCCTAAATGTATGAAATCCGTGGCCAGGCGTGATGTCAGACCAGCCATACGCATCCAAGACTTCATGGTCAAGATGCACATGCAGTGCTCGTATCCGAGCAACATCCCGGTCGGAATCGTCGCTTAGTTCAGCGTCGTTTACCAGGTTGTAGAGCTTGGTGAGACCGAGCCCGCGTCGAAGCATGACCTCCCGGCGCTCCTCGTCGAGAGAACGCCCTGCAGCTTGAAGACGATCAGCAAAGGGCGGGCGAGGAAAGGTCTCAAACACGTCCGACGGAGAGTAGTTGATGTCCGCCCGCATCGTTGACGTGTACTTGACGACCCAAAGCTGGTGAACCGTCGACGACAGCACTGCTTGATCCGCATACGAGTCCGTAGCAAAGACACCTAGCTTGTGGCTGAAGACCTGCACGTTCGCGACGCGAACGGGCATGACGGTCTTGCTGACAAGAGCGATGACCAACACCTCAGGCAACTCGGCGATCGCCCTGCGCATGGCTGGCCGCGTACGCAGGAAAAGCCACCATGGAGCTTCTCGCACGGCTTTCGGTTTGCCTGACCGCTCGGGCTTGACCTGCTCCAGCAACCTCGCATATGGCAGCCGGTACATCGCGCTTTCGGCTTCGGTGCGGTCGTTGAAGTCGATTACCCAGCGTGACGCTGAGGCGTCTGGGCGGGAGTTGAGGTCTTCGCCGTTGAGGTATGGGAAGAGCACCTCGGCGTTGCGTGGATCGGTGGCAATCCACTCTTGCGCTTCAGCCAAGTCGAGCACGAAGCCCATCCCGAGCACGATGCAGCCCTGGAAGGCGATGCCGGTGTTCTCGATCAAGCGGATCGGATTGCCCGCGGTACGGCCTTGCGGTTCGAGCAGGGTGCTGATGCGGCCGACTGGCACGTCGTCGGCCACGCGCGGGACCGCATCGGCGACTGAACCGAGTGTGCCCCAGACGGCGGCGTATTCGAGGTTGGCGCTTGCCGCCGGCCAGGACCGGGACTGTATGGCGCGGGTGATGGTGAAGCCGGCGGCCACCATGGCGTCGAGGCCGACTTCGCGGGAGTCGCCCTGGGCGACCGTGTTCGTGGCGATCAGACCGAGGGTGCCCTTCGCCTGCAAGAGCGAGGTGACACGTAGGAGGAAGTAGGCGACGAGGTCGGCGCTGCCTCGGCGGCCCTCGGAGAGGATGTTGACGAACCAGTCGCGGACCGGCGTGCCCATGGCGCCGGTGAGCTTTTGTCCGCCAAGGAACGGTGGGTTGCCGATGATGGCATCGAAGCCGCCGTGGCCGACCATGACGTCGGCGGCCTCGATGATCCAGTGAAGTGGTTGCCAACGCTTGTAGTCAGTCTCGACGGCGGGTGTGAGGCCTCGGTCGATGATTGCTTCGAGCCGCGCACTGTCGGAGCCACCGCCAGCCGTGCCCGGATATGCCTTCCTGGCAGCCATGCGCAAGTCGTCATACGCGGCGTTCAGAGTCTTGCCGGGCTTGCCGCCGAAAGGCAGGCCCGCGGCGATGACACCGTTTGCGATCTTCCGCAAGTCTGCCGTCACCTCGCGCAACTGCGTGTGCAGACGGCGCTTCGCGGCGCTGGAGCGAGCGGGGTCAGCGTCGTCGACTGGTGACGCAAGGTTCTCGCGGAGGGCGACAGCCTTGGCGATGATCGAGTCGACGTCAACGTCAACGACGTACGTAAGGTCGGTGCCGGAGGACAGCCTCTTGGTGACCCACTTGGTTCCCTTGCGCGGATCGATGTGCAGGTTTCGAAGTTGCTCGATCCCAGTGAGACCGAGCAGGGAGTTGCCGAGGAAGACCTTGTCATCGACGAACGAGAACGGCAGGTTACGGTCGAGAGATACGAGCCATAGCGAGAGTTTGCACATCTCGATGGCCATGTCGTTGATGTCGGCGCCGTAAAGGCATTTCGCGATGACCTGGCGGATCGCGAGGGTGTAGAGGTCTTTGCGGCCTGCGTTCGCGCGGTCCTCGATAGTCCAGGCTTCGACGACGCGCTCGGCTAGGTAGCGGGCGGCGGCGACGAGGAACGCCCCGGAGCCGCAGGCGATGTCGGCGATTTTGAGGCCGAGGATCTCGTTGGACGACTTGAGCTTCCACGTCGCCGAATCGGCTGTCTGGTGCGGGCCGGGCGCGTAGCAGAGCGGTTGGAGAGCGTGGAGCACGACCTGTTCGGCGAGGGACTTCGGGGTGTAGTGGGCGCCAGCGTTCTTCCGGGATGGAGTTTCTCTGACGAGCAGGCCGCCGTCGAGGACGACGATCGGCCGCTTGCGCAGGTCGAGGCGGATCAGCCCGAGCCATGGCTTGACGCGGTCGCGTAGGGCGACGTCGTCGCCAACGGCTTGGGTAAGCGCGCTGACGATGCTCGGGTCGATGTCGGCGTCAACGGCTTTGGCGATGGCAGCTCGTGACGGTGGCTTGGCAGAGGGCTGATCCTGCTCCACCCAGGCGCGGAGGGCATCGGCGAACTTCTTACGGTCGGGATTCTTTGCAGCCAGCCCATCGAGCGTGGCGAGCGGGATCTCGGGCTCTTCGCCCAGACTGCCCTTGATGCCGACGGTGACCTCGTGGGCAACGGCGACGGTGTAGCCGAGCAGTCCCTCGTACATGTAGCCGATCTGCTCGACATCTATGTCGCGAAACGAGATTCGCCGCGCTTCGCCTTTGATGTCGGCGATCTGCACGGACTGCAGGACGTGAAGCATGACACGGTCCGAAACCGTGACGGCCAGGGAGCCCTGGTCGGCCACGGCGGTGAGGAACGGGAACCGGGACGGGTCGAACAGGGAGCCGCCGTAGGCGGGCATACGGATGTTCTCAAAGGATGCGCCGTGGTAGAGGGCGTTGCTGGTCGCAAGAAGCCGGTGCCAGGTCAACGAGGTGGAGTCGAGGGCCTCCTCGCTCTCCTCGGTCCTGCGCGCGATGAGCTGATCAAGCTCGCGAGCGATGCCGTAGCCCTGGTCGAACAGTTCGCCAGAGGGCAGCAGACCGCGCTCCTCGGCAAACAGGAGGAAGACGACGCGCATCATCACCGTGACGGCGGCCTCGTAGCTGTCGCGCGGGCGCGCCGACAGCGGGTCTGGAAGGCTGCGTCGTCGAGCGTCGGCGGCCGACTCGGACAAGGACTGGATGATCAGTTCAACCGCTCGCCGTACCTGGGCGCCCAGGGCCTCGGTGATCTCCTCGGCTGCGGCAACCGACTCCTCGAACAGCACGGGAAGGCGGTCCTTCGGCTCCCCAGCAATCAGGTACGGCCGGCCGATCAGGGTGAGGAACGCATCCCGTGTTCGCGGTTCTTCGATCCAGGTCAGCGCATCCACGAGGCCAGAGGCGAGCATCGCTCCCTGCCGGGCGCAGACGAGCCCCCACCAGCGGCCGTCCGTGACGATGCCGATGGGAATACGGTTCTCGCGCAGCATCACCTCGACGCGGTCGATCGGATTGGCCGCCCAGAGGTCGCCGAGGGTCTCGCGCAGCGATTCGACGGGATCGACGACGTGAACTAGCGCGCCGACCCCTTCGGGGCCGTTGAGCGACGCCTGCGCGCGGACAGTGACGGCCCGATTGGGTGAGTGCGCCTCCACGCCTGGCACTTCGCCCCACGACAGCGATTCTGCCCAGCCCGCGGCGTCGCGAAGGATCGTCTCGACCCACTTGTCGCGCACGAGGCGGTAGGTGTCCAGGGCCTGCTCAGAGTCCGGTGCACGGTCGAGACGCTCCCACGCGGCCTCGAAATCCTTGCGGGCGTCGACCAACGCGGCCTTCCGGGCGTCGGACAGCGTGGGCATGCCCTGGGGCCACACGCGCTTGAGCGGCGCAACGGCGAGAAACGGGCCGTCAGTGTCGACCAGCTCCAGCCAGGCGCGGTGCTGGTCTGCAACGCTGGGGGTGGAGCGTCGGGTGTTGTAGCGGCGCACCATCACTCTTGCCACCCATCTGCGTCGTCCCGGGTCAGGGCGAACACGACGGCGGCTGCGGTCGTGTGCGGCTTGACCTCGGCATACCGGTCGTTGATGGCGGCGACTTCACGCGCCTGCTCGTCATCGAGTTCGTCCAAGCGGCGGGACATGGCCTCGATGTCGCGCCGCCACTGCCGCTGCTGGTCCGGGTCGGTGAACAGTTGCCCAGCGGTTGCGTCTTCCTCGGCACGAAGGCGGGTGAGCGAGTCGCGGAGATTGGCACGGAAAGCGGCGAAAATCTCCGTCGCCCGCTGCACGTCTGCGGCCTGCCTCCGGGCGAGTTGCTCGGTGACCAGGTCGTGTCGACGGCCGGCGCGGGTGCGCATCGATTCTTCGAGTCGCAGGCGCAGCGGGGCGTCAGCCACGTTCCACAGGTTGCACAGCTGGTCGCGGACCCGTTGATCAGCCAGAGTGAGGTTCTCCCGGTCCAGCGCCTTATCGAGTGCCTCCTCTGCCCGATCCTCGGCCATTGCGCGGCGTCCGCGCAGCCGGACGCCGGCCAGGAAGACCTCTTCGTGCAGCCGGACGCCGCCGCGGCCGACTAGAACCATGCGGGTCACGGCGGCGACGAACGATTCATCAAGGCCGTCTACAACCACTGCCGTCACACGCCGAAGAGTCGAATCAACGCTCCACAACGACCGGCGCAGCAGCCTTTGAGCCTTCTGCACAATCGGATGGCCAAGGTGGACGTATACCAGGTCGGCTCTCCCTTCGGCAGCCTCCGGGTCGAAGGTGATGGGCCGCAGTACACCGGGATCGAGGCGGGTGTCGAGGCCGCGGAGGCTGTCTCGCCAGCCTGCTGTGAGGGTCGGCACGGTGAATACCTCGGCGTCGGTGTCCTGGGCGAACTCATGGTTCGGGACCAGGGCTTCCTGGTGGTTGAGCCGTAGCGCAGCGCCGACCACGCGGCGTAAGTTGGCCGGCTCGAGGTGCATCTCGGTGCGCTGGTACGCGTAGCCCTGCTCCAGCTGGGTGAGGCGGGCATTGAGTTCCATGCCGCCGGCCAAGGCTGCGTTGATGACCTCGTTGGGGTCGATGCCCCTGGACTTCTTCGTCGTACGTGTGGGGCGCCCGAAGTGGCCCTGGATCTCGTCACCGACGACCTGGTTGGCTGAGCCGAGGTCGTACTCGACCTGTGCGATCTTACGGGCGATGATCTGCATGAACTTCAAGTCAGCGCCGTATGTGGAGGAACCCCGCACGGGCAGGAAGTGGAACACCTTCGGTTTTTCGGTCTGGCCGTACCGGTCGATGCGGCCGATGCGCTGTTCGAGCCGGGACGGGTTGAACGGGATGTCGAAGTTGACCAGTCGGTGGCAGTAGGTCTGCAGGTCGATTCCCTCACCGGCGGCATCGGTGGCGAGCAGCACGCGCACCGGCTCCTTTGACGGATCAGCGGTGAACTGGGAACGGATGTACTCACGCTGATCCGGCGGGGTTGAGCCCTGGATCACCGCGAGCCGGTCGTCGCTGTAGCCGCGCTGGCGCAGCACGCGGGTGAGCCAGTCGACGGTGTGCGCGTACTCGGTGAAGACGACGACGCGTTCGTTGGTCCAGCGCTTGCCGTCGGGACGGCAGTTCGCGTCGAGGAAGCCGGTAAGCCGATCGACACGGGAGTCAGCGCGGCTCTCATAGCCCAGACCCCAGTTCATCAGGGTCTCTAGCTGGCCAGGATCAGCTCCGACGAGCGGGTCGGAAACCTTCGACTCGCGTAGTCTCTCCGCCTCGTCCTGCTCCCACAAGCCCTCTTCCTCGTCGGACTGGCCCTCGCCGAAGATGTCGTCGTACTCGTCGTCAGACAGTCCGCGGCCAGCCCTCGATGACAGGTAGTGGCTTAGGGTCATGCCGAAGGCGAACGGGCTGGACAAGAACCGTTTCTTCAGCAGCATCGTCACGATGTCGCCGCCGGGCTTGGTGCCGTTCAAACGTGCGCTCTTGGTGACGATCTCGTCCAGCAGCGAGAACATCCGCTGCTCGGACTCCGACGGGTCGAACTCGATCGTCCCGACCTGGCGCTTCTTGAACCCCTTACCGGTCAGGTCCGCCTTCAGCCGTCGGACCGTCACGTCCTTGAGCGCGGTGGGGTCGAGGTTCGCGCCACGGGCGAAGCGTCGGCGGTCGATCATCTCCATCAGCGCCGTGAACGACTCGGGGTGCCCGTTGTGCGGTGTCGCACTCAGGAACAGACGATGCTCGCACTTCTCCGCGAGCTGCCGCGCGGCGATCGTGCGCTGGGTGTCCACCGCGTACCCGCGCCCGCCGTTCACCATCGAGGGACTCGCTGGCGCCACATGGTGCGCTTCGTCAACGACGAGGATGTCGAAGGCGTACCGGCTGCCGGTCTTGGCGTTCGTGGCCTGCGCGTAGATGTCGCGCAGGAGGCGCTGGGCCCGGACCTGCGGCAACCAGGCCATGCTCACGATCACCCGCCGGAAGATCCGGAACGGGTTGGCCTGTAGACCGTGGGTACGACGGACCTCAGCCATCAGCTCGGAGTTGACGATAGTGAACTCCAGGCCAAACTTTTCCCGCATCTCGTCCTGCCACTTCAGCGACAGACTCGGCGGACACACGATGATCGCGGTGCGGGCACGGTGACGCAGGAACAACTCCTGGATTACCAGCCCTGCCTCGATCGTCTTACCCAGGCCGACGTCGTCGGCCAGCAACAGGTTCGCGCGCGGTGCCCCAAGAGCCCGGCGGAGCGGTTCGAGCTGATACGCCTCTACGTTCACCCCAGACCAGAACGGAGCCTGATAGCGGTTGGGGTCGGCGCTCGTGACGGCTCCCCACCGCATCGCATCGATGAAGCCAGCCAGCGTCTCCGGATCGTCAAAACCGTCGACTTGAATCACGTCCGGGAGGCCCTGCGCTGGGGCAACAGAGTGGCCGACTTCGAGTTCCCATACCACGCTGAGCTGCGCGCCCAGGCTGCCTTCATCGAGGGAAAGCAGGTCGACGACGTGGCTCAGTTGCGCTACCGACTCGTCGGCCGGGCTACGCGGAAGACCCTGCACCTGAACGTTGGACACAGCCCACGTCGAGCCGCGAACCTCGACCACCTGACCGGGTTCCGGCAGCGGCGGCAGACCGCGTCGAGCAGCCTTCACATCCTCGGCAGCAAGCACAGCAGTAACCACCCCAGTCACGACCTCGACACCATCACGCGCTCTGACATCCGACTCATCACGACAGTTCGCGCGCTCACTTTATATTCTTCCAAAAGCACGAGACCTTCTCTCTCCCCCCGGCAGCGCCTCGCCACGTTCACGGCCACCGCGACCACGATGGCACGCCAATCTCACTCGCCTCTGGCGGTTAGTCAGGGCTCCGTCGATATCGACTTTGGAACGATCTGACCCATTCTGCTCATCGTCCATTCGGGTGAATCTTTCAAGATCACGAAATTGAGGCGTTCGCAGAATCTGACAGGAGCCGGTTTGGGAGTGTAGGGAACCTCTGGTCGGTTGCGGCAGCGGCGCTGTCCGGGGCGACGGTGGTCAGCTTGACCGATCGCGGATTCTGGCAACGGCGGCGGCGAGGAGTTCGTTGTCCGGGTGGTGGCGGGCGGCGATGTCGAGGACGGCGATGGCTTCGGCGGGCCTGTCAGCGAGGGCTTCGGCGAGGGTCACGGCCGCGGTCACGAACTCGTGGGCTACCGCTTGCTGGTGCCGGGCGAGCCAGAGGTATCCGGTGTCGGCGGCGAGTGGCCCGCGGTAGGCGGCGACCGCGCGGCGCAAGGCGGTGATGCGGGCTGCGGGGTCGGTGCCGCGTTGCGAGGCGATCATCGCCTCGCGAATGGCCCATAGGTCGACGTCGAACGCGTCGGTGTTCAGGGTGTAGTGGTGTCGCCGCAGCCGCAGGTAGGTGTCGTTCCCGCCGGTGGAGCGGAAGATCTGGCGCAGGTTGTAGGTGTAGGTGTGCAGCCGCTGCGCCGCGAGGCGGTGCGGCGGCTCGGGCAGGAGGTCGCCGAGGATCTCGTGCTGATAGGCCGACCCTCCCCGCGCAATTAGGTAGGCGAGGAACTCCAAAGCCTGTGGGCGTACGTGCTGCTCCTCGGGAACACCGAGGATGGCCGGCGGGCCGAGCACCCGGACGCGGACCCGGTTCGCTCCGACACTGGCTCGCTCGCCGAGGGGGTCGCCGTTCGCACAGGCGCCAGTTGGGCGCGCGTTGGCGCCAATCGCAGGGCTGATCACGGGAGGATCTTCGGGTCGGGCGTCGTTCATGGCTGGGTGCCAGTGACCGCCCTCGGCGTCGTGGGCGAGGGCTCGTTGCTCATCATCGACACGGTACAGATCCTGTCGCCCTGTCGTGAACCCGCCGAACTCGTGCCGACCGCTCAGCGGTCGGAGAGATGACCGGCGGAGTGCCATAGGACCTCAGATCTCGCCTGGCTGTGCTGCCGTTGTTCTTCCGCTGTGGGGGGCTCGATGTCGGTGTGTTCGTGTCCGCGGTCTGCGCAGTGCTGCCACATTTCGTGCAGGTGGTGAAGCATGCGGGCGGTGGCGGGATGGTGGGGGTGGTTGCGGCGGTGCGCGGTGATGGTGTCGGCAAGTAGGCGTCGAGCGGCGCCGCAGTGGCCGAGGTCGCGCAGGACGAGGGCGAGGGTGGCCTGGATGGCGAGGGTGGGGTGCGCGTCGGGTCCGGCGGTGGCGGTGAGTTGGTCGGCGAGGTGCCGGTACGCGTGGTAGGCGCGCTGGTGGTGCCCGGCCTGCCGGTGGGCGGTGGCGAGCGTGTGGACGGCGGCGAGGGTGGACCGGGCGGAGGGTCCGTGCAGGTGGGCGCGGCTGTGGTGAGCGGAGCCGGCCCAGCGGATGGCCGCTGCCGGGTTGCCGAGCCGGGTCAGCAGCTCCGCGTAGAGGTGGGCGGCGTCGGCGTGTGTCGGGTCGGCGGTGGTCGGGTCGGCGGT